>JAPPKG010000506.1:0-11105 GCA_026914085.1 Caldilineaceae bacterium
TCCTGTAACCAGGACCAGAAAAAATCCTAACAGATGATTCGTCTGTGACTCCCCGCTCGATCCCCGCATGGTCAAACTATAGCCCATAGAAAAGCGCGCCGTAGGCTGCCGGCGCGCTCGTTTAGTCAATGAAGTAGGCCCCAAAAACTGGACCACCAACTAAGGCGAGAATTGGAGCACTTAACCCATCCTGAGAAGGGGAAGAACTATGGCCAAGAAACGGCGGCGCCACACGGCAGCCTTCAAGTCGCGACGACCACACGCCGATGAGCTCTCCATGCCCCGATCGCGCCCGACCGCCTGTTGCCGATCAAAGCTGAACGCATCCGTTTGGGGCCACCTTGTTCCCGTTTCGTGGTCCAAAAATCGGGGCTCACCTTAAGGATCGAAAAAGGTGTGGAAGAAGCGAAAGAGATTCTGAAGAATACCGTTATGGTTCTCAATAGAACGGAAGATTTGATAGAAGAGATTTATCTTCGTTCCAGAGAGTATCAGAAGAGGCTGGATCTATTAGGGACTGATTGGGATGAGCAGAGGGAAAAATGGGATGAGTCGAACAGGAAATGGAATGAATCCATAGAAGCGCAGAAGGAGAAAGCATAATGGAAGAAATGAACAGGAGAGATAGGTCAGCGGCAAACGATGAACGGCTGGAGCAGGAGCGGCGTCGATACGAGGCAATGCTTGAAGAATTGAAAGAGACGGTTGGCAAGCTTGTGGAAGTGGTGCGGCTGATAGAGGAATCACCAAGACATGTGACTACATCGACAGATCGGGAATCGTTAGTGTTTTGGCAGAATGGTGAACGAGTTTTTCTAAGTCGTGGGGAACTGGATCGGCTACCCGACAAGCTAGGCCAAACGAATTTCGCCAAGTTCGAGCTTTGGCAACTGGAAGAAAAGCTGAGTGATTTCCAGAGGGAGGAAGAGTGATGATTGACATGACACGGGGAGGTGAAGCAAGACTAGACAAGGGAAGGAAAAAGGGGTCGAGGCAGACCATCAAAACCGTTGCGAATTGACGACACGCCCGGGAACGTTGCGAGAACACTGTTCGGACTTGGGCCTAGGGAGTTTGAAAGTCAGGAACCAAAAGCGAAAAAACGCCCTCTTTGAATCGTATTTTGGTATATAATCCCCCTTTTTTAGCCCGGAGCAGGTCCAGCGACTCGTGAGTGTTGTCGGTGAGACCGAGCCTGTAGAGCATGGACTGCCCGGTCATGGTTGGACGCTAAAGAAACCGCGGCGCTGGCTCAAGCAAGTCATGGGTTGCGTCCTCGCACGCAGTACGCTGCACCGGATTGTACAAGCAGTGCAGTTGCGCTGGAAGAAGTGCCAAAAAGTGTTCAAGAAAGCCGATCCACACAAACGAGTGGCCTTCTTGGCACGCTTTCACAAGTTGTATGAGCAACTCTATCGCCAGTAGATCCGTTTAGTCTTTATCTGTGAAGCCCACATACACCGCGATTTGGCCTTAGGATACCCCTGGACCAAAAAGAACCAGGTTGCTTGGCGTATCAGTGACTCTGCTCCGCTCTCGGATCGCATAGACTGGTATGGCGCCTACGATTTTGGCGCAGGACAGTGTTTCATCTGGAACGAAGGCAGTTGAAACAAAGAACTCACGATTCAGTTCTTGCAGCGCATGGTTGAATGGCTGGAGGACGGGCCGGGTGCTGTCGTGATCATTTGGGACGGCGCCACCTGGCATCGAGCCAAAGCCGTTCAGGCTGCCGCCGCCAAACTCGGTCTCACTCTCTTCCCGCTGCCTGCCTATAGTCCCGACCTCAATCCGATTGAGAATCTCTGGCGCCGGATGCGAGAAGAGGTCACTCTGAGCGTACCTTGTACATCTCAACAGTGGCACATCAGAATCTTGCGATGGATTTTGCCAGCACATTTCGCCGTTACGACGGGAAGCGGGTCACGCCGTTCCGCGAGGTCTTGGATGCGATCCGAGACGCCCCGGAGAATGCTGTTGGCGAGTTGCTTGACCTCGCCGCCTCCGACGAAATGGCACTCCAGGTTGGCGCCACCTGGGTGCTGAGGCGCCTGGCTGAGCACGGCACAGCGCCGCACGGGCCGCAGGCGGAGAAGCTCTTGCGCCTCTTAAGTCGGCCCCTCGCGCCTGACGCGCTTCTTCACGTTCTACAAGCCTTGCCGCACATAGAGGTCGAGCCGGCGCTGCAAGGAGAGCTGCAAAGCGCGCTGCTGACACTGATCAAGTCCAGGCGCACGTTCATCCGCGCATGGGCCTATAACGGCCTCGGTATCCTGGCCGCGCGCGATCCCTCATTACGGCACAAGGTTCTCACTCTGTTTGACCATGCTGAGAGAAGCGAGACTGCCGCGGTGAAGGCGCGGATACGACTTGTGCGCACGACGATTCCAAGCTAAAGCACGAGTTTCTGGCCCCGCTGCAAGATAGCCCGTCATCCCCACGCTGCACACTGCGGAGGACGCCGCCACCTTCTGTTATGTCCACCCCCGGAGATTGGAAGGCGTGGAACAAGAGGTACAGGTGATGGTGTGGAATGTGCCGGACGTCGCCATAGCCGGGCCGAAGACGGCGACACCCACCGCTGCGTAGCCCGAACCTGAGCCGCCTGCCGGTGACGTCGGCGGCGATGGTGACATCCAGGACTCCGGTGCGGATGACGACGGCCATTGAACGGTGTCCTCCCTCGGCCCCTCGCGGCCTAAGGCTGACCTGCCCCCCAAGACTGGTCCAGGCAATATGTTAGAATCGGGCCGTAGAAAGGAGGGAAGTATGAAAATAATCAAACCTGCGTACCCCTATCTTGAATTGAAAAAACTTGTGTCTGGTATGGGAGGCCGGATGTGCTGTCCACATGGCCGTAGATTTTGGGGCTTCACTATCGGAGGGGCAATTCGAGTGGCCCCCATGGTAGCCGATGGAAACAGAAAACATTTTCCTGTGCTGGATGAGCTCTACGACGGTGATGAGTTGAAGCCGGACGCAAGGGAGCGGCTATTGTCAATGCTCGATGATACGGAGTGGACAATGTGAAGTAAAGCCCGGCCAGCCTGTCGTGCGCGTGAGAGCGTCATCTCAGGGCCCCGTAGAGCTGGTTTTCCCTGTGGAACGGCAGGCGGACTGGTCACGCGAGAGGGCGGGGGAGCCTTGCCTCCCCCGCCCTTGTAAGGACGATTAAGATGCCGCAACACAGTGTTTGGCGAAGTATGGGCTTTGCTTTTGAAGGGTTGCGCTATGCCTTCAGTAATCAACGCAGCCTTCGAATCGAAAGCATTATTGCAGGATTTATTGTCGTGATTGGATTTGCTTTGGACATCAGCGGGCTGGAGTGGGTTATCGTGATTATTTCGATTTCCTTTGTCATCGGGCTGGAACTGGTCAACACCGCTATAGAAGCAGTGGTTGACCTGGTGTCTCCCGAATTTCATCCAGTCGCGAAAGCCGCCAAAGATGTAGCTTCAGCCGCCGTTCTGACAAGCGGGGTCGGCGGGCTGGTTGCTGGGCTTGTTATCTTTGGAGCTTACATACTCGGGGATAGATTATTCTGAAAGAGTTGTTGATGATCCGGGGATTTCCAACCAAAGCTGCTGGATTGACACTGATACTTCCAATTGTCAGTAGCTGCTATGGTCCGCTGGACTGGTTCGACGGCCCCAGGCCGGAAGGCCAGCCAACGCCGCCTCGCATTGTTCCGGCGACACCGACACCAACGTCAACTTCATAGTTCGGTTTTGTGCAGTTTGGCAGTGATTCGATGGAAGGGGTTGAAGGTTGGATTAGACTCAAATGTTAGTCTGGAGGAGCCAGGAATTGTCTGATCCATTCCCACAGATGTTGTAGTGGTTTCTTTGCCAGGAACCAAATAAAGATGAGACCCAGGATGAGCAAGGGTATTCCATCCTGGAAGAAAGGGCTTTGGGCTAGTTGGTTATCGTCCACATCAGTACCGGTTGTGGTGGTTGGGCTGTGATGGGTCCCTCGTTCCACGGCACAGATACGGCGGTCCGACAAAGCCGCATGGGGAATTGAACTGGCAACACGCCCGGTAAACGTCTGGATAAGACGCACAAGGGACCCGCTCCACTATAGCGCAGGCGGGAAGGGCTGGCAATCGTTTCTGTTTGGTACAGTATGTGGAGAGAAGGCATTGGCCGCCACGGTATGCGGCGCATGTACAGGTTTGGAATCTTGGCTAAGATTTAGAGGCTAGGATCGGGGCGAAGTGGACACCAAAAGTTGGACCACGAACTAACGTATATATGCGATGAATTACGAGCGATAATGCTGGCTCGAAATCTGCCACCGATTTTGAATGATCCCTACTGGGATACTGAATGCCCTTCATGGCGCGGGATCACCAGTCATCGGACGATGTTCGACAGTCGCTCTGATCTGGCCTGCTCAAGACAAGCTATTGGCCGACGGCGTGACACCTGGTAACTCCTGTCTGTTCTATTGTTCGTGTAATTTCCTTCCTGTCGATGTATTCGACATTGCAATGTGGACAGCAATGTAAGACAATGCTGATAATTGCGATCAGGCTCCTACTGTCAACCCATTTTCCTGGGGCAAATTCACCTGTTGAACTGAGCCTCGCGAGTCAAACTTAGTCCACAACCCGTTCCCCGACAGAAATGCCCCGCAAGATTCGAGAACTGATCAGAGAGTTGGAGAGGGCTGGATTTACAGGTAGGGGCGGAAAGGGCAGTCACAGGAACTTCTGGCATCCCAAGGGAATGCGAATAACACTTTCTGGAAAGCCAGGTGATGACGCAAAGCCGTACCAGGAAAGGGAAGTGAAACGAAATATTGAGGAGGTCGAACGATGACCGCGTACACAAAGTACGGTGGGGTCGTCGAATGGTCTGATGAAGACCAGTGCTTTGTGGGCTCCTACCCTGGAATCATTGGCCCCTGCTGCCATGGGGACGACAAAGACCAGGTATACCTGCTTTTACGTCAAATCGTCGATGAATGGTTGAAAATCGAATACAAGGAACGGGAGAAAACGCCTTACGGAAGAGTCCCTGGTTCCGAAGAATATGTTGATAGAGTGAAGTCCCATCTAACTGAATACCGCCGCAATCACTTGGGAATAGAGCAGGTGGGAACGTGGGACGGTAAGCCGTATGATCACATTCTCCCCAAGGAGCAGCTTTGCCTGAACCTGATTGAAACTGTCCGTGTCGAAGTTTGCCAGTATCTGCAGGTATCGAAAATCAGGCTGGATCGACATTTTCACCATCTCAATTCGTCTCAAGCCGCCTGCATCAATCTTTTCTGGCCGCTGCTGAACTGTGCCAATTCATGCATACTCGTAGAGTCTCTGGGCACTGGCCCTGGCGAAGTCGCGCATTGGGAATTCGAAAAAGTAATGGATTGGAACGAAGGGACCAATTTTGACCTTTACCTCGAACTGAACTCTGGAGCCAAGACCTATGTAGAATTCAAATACACCGAGGAAGAGTTTGGCAGAGCCAAAGACGATGTACAACACAGGCAAAAGCTGGACGAGATTTACGAACCAGCCTTGCGTGATATTCTGAATCCAGAATATCTTAGAAAAAAGAAATTCTTCGCCAACTATCAATTTTTCCGCAACCTCATTTACATAGACCCGGAGAAAGGCGACAAAGTCATCCTTTTAGTCCCGCGCGCGAATGAAAAAATCGTAGGTAAACTTCACAAGTCCATGGAGGCAGCCATTCTGGACGCCAGGGTTCGTTCGCTGGTAAAAATACGGTATCTTGAAGATGTCGTCTCCAATGCCTACGAATCCGCTCACCTGGCCGACGACGATTTCTACCTCCGTACGCATCTCCATCTCTACCGGCAGAAATATTTGGTCTGACGACCCCAGTGTGGTTGGCCCCCGCAATTGGCCTGCGCCGCGGGGAATTCATAGTGTTTCGACCGGAGCAAGCAGACAGCCCGTCTTCGAGCAGATAACTAGGCATCCGTCTGGATCCATCCTATCTTTCCCGTTTCGTGGTCCAAACATTGGGACCCACCACAGTCTGCGATGCATCTTTCCAGGATCTGCGTCTGGGTCGTCGCAACTGCCGTAGCGCTTACCGCGGCCGCGGCTTGCTTCGGCCCGCAAACTTCAAACGACTACTACGACAGGGGCGTTTCCAGGTTCAAGGACGACAAATACAAGGCAGCCGTTGCCGACTTCAGTAAGGCCATCAGCATACGGCCCCAATACACTGCCGTCTACATCGGTCGGGGTGATGCAAGGATTGGAGTTGGTCTATTTGAGGAGGCGATAGCCGACTTTGATCAGGCTCTCCAACTGAAGCCCGATGCCCCCGGCGTCTATTACAGTCGGGGCTTCTCGAAGTTCATGTTAGGTCGATATCGGGGAGCCATAGCCGACTTTGATCAGGCTATCCGTCTGCAGCCCCACAAAGCTTATACCTATTACATCCGGGGCCAGGCCAAGTCTAACATCGGCCTGCATAAGGAGGCGATTGCCGACTGGCAAGCCTCTTTGGAACTGGCGAAGGAGACGAAGGGCAGTGACCTCACAGCCAACAATAAACAGAGGATTCAGGAATTCGATCAGAATTAAGAGTGGTCGAGAATCTGCGGCCCCAAGCAGAAGGCCTTATTGGCTGGACCGTCGAGCCAAAGGCCGTTCCCGCTATCGAGCGGAAATGAACGGCGGTGGTTCGTGATCAGTGAAGGCGCCGTCCACGAAGCGACGTAGCCAAGGTCCCAAATGAACGCCCAAAGGCATGCGGCTACAGGTGTAGGCAGGCCGACCATTGCCGAGCAGAACTCACTGGTCCATGGGGAGAACAGCGATGACAACGACGCACGCCTCCAAAAGATGGTTCTGGGAAGTAGCGATTGCCGTGGCAATTGTTGCGGGAATCGTCGCATCCGTCGCTTGGGGACGGAGCTATGACACTGGCACCAATAACAACCAGGGTCATGCCAATTTCGAGCGCGGTCGATACCGACAGGCGATTGCCGACTATGATCGAGCTCTGCGGCGGGAGCCCGACGCCGCGCACCTCTACGCCAACAGGGGTCTTGCCAAGGCAATTCTTGGTCAATATCGGGAAGCGATCGCCGACTATGATCAAGCCTTGCGGCTGGAGCCCGACGCCGCTTACATCTATGCCAGCCGGGCCGGCGCCAAATCCGCCCTTGGCCAGTACCAGGAAGCGATTACCGACTATGACCGGGCCCTGCGATTGGAGCCCGACGCCGCTTACATCTACGGCAACCGGGCCGGAACCAAGGTCATCCTTGGCCAGTACCAGGAAGCGATCGCCGACTATGACCAATCCCTGCGACTGGAGCCCGACAACGTCCGCGCCTATGTTTCCCGGGGACGCGCCAAATCCAAACTTGGTGAATACGAAGAAGCATTCGCTGACTTCGAGCAGGCCTTGCGGCTGGAGCCAGACAACGCACACATCTACACCAGCCGGGGCAATGTCAAGGTCGACCTTGGTCAGATTCAGGAGGCCTTCGCCGACTTCGATAGGGCCTTGGCGCTGGAGCCGGACAACGCCCATGTCTATACCAGCCGGGGCGATGCCAAGTTCGACCTTGGTCGCATTCAGGAAGCCTTCGCTGACTATGATCAGGCCATCCGGCTCGCGCCCGACGACGGTTATGTCTACTTCCCACGCGCCAAGGCCAGGGCCGCTCTTGGCCAGTACGCCGAGGCGATCTTCGATTATGATCAGACATTGCGCCTGCAGCCTTACTTTGTTGGCGCTTATGTCGACCGTGCCCAGGCCAGAATCGAACTAGGTCAATTCCAGAAGGCGATGGCTGACTATGATCAGGCTGTCCGTCTGCAACCGCAAAATGTTTACATCTACTTCAATCGAAGCCTTGCCAAGGCCGGGCTTGGTCAACACAGCGAAGCCCTCGCCGACCTGAATGCCGCGCTGGAATTTGCGCGGGAAGCTGGCGCCAGCGACTTCATCACCCGGATTGAAGAAAAGATTCAGGAACTCGAACAGGAGTAAAGATGGGCGAGTACCTACGCTCCCAAACCGAACGCTTTTCTGGCTGGATCGTAGAAACAAATGATGTTCTCGCCGTCGAATGTGTGTGGACGTGATTCGTGCAACGACAGGTGTCGGCAGACCGACCAATGCCGGACAGTCATCTTTCGACCGCTCACCTTTCATTTCTTGTCCACTCTCTTGGCCATGTTTGCGCCGTGATACCTGATTTCGACCAAATGCAAGAAAGGGGATTGCTTTACTTTTCGGGCTTTGACAGGCGCGCATGCCTTCTGTATCATCACCACATCCCCAATGAGAAACCCTGTCAGAACACTTCTGTCTGTTGGAATCAGGATGGTCATATGAGTAAGTTTGGGAAACACGACCGAACTGTAGTAGGAGTCGTCGCTGTCCTTATAAGCATTGCCGCAGTCTTTCTCGGCCTATATGCTGGAACGGATATTAGCATTACGGCTGGTGCCGCACTTGGAGTCTATGTCCTTGTGCTGTGGCGCAGTTGCCTGAGATAACTTCCTGCAACCACTCTAAAACGCTCAGATTGTTCCCCCATTGACTAGATCACGAATTGCGCAAAACGGAGTGAACCCGATTTGTTACGGAGTGCTGACCTAGTTAACTGCTACGTCCTGACCACCGTACCGCCTGTTCACCTACCTGTCTATCTGCACACTCCCGCGCTAATCTCTCCTATCTAGCCCCTGGAACCTTGCCACAGAAACCCATTTTCAATTGTAGAGACCGCCCGCAATCAAATGCTACACCCTCTATCTTTCGCTCCCTTCATCTGGTGACTGATAAGGATTCGACGACTACAAACTGTGTGGATTGCTAGGGATCCTGGACGCGCAGCCCACGCACTCTCCTATGCGGCATTGTCCGGAATGCTTTCGCTCCTTCTTTCGGAGGGATCGGTCTCAGAAATTTGACAGTTAGGTCAGCATAAAGCACAATAGTTCCATTGCCCTCCCTGCCCACCGCTGGCTTTCCTCAAGGCCCTCTCTGCAACTCCGCAGTCGAGCCCCCGAAGCCCCGTACGCAGGCAGAGCGCAAAGATAGCAGTCGAGATGTCTTTCACCCGGTGATAGAACCGGCATTCGTGGCCTTGAAACACTGGCTTCGCTTGAGCGCGCCGCGAAATCATAGAGACGAAAGGAGCATAATGTCCAAGACACGCTGCAAAGCCCTCAGGAAGGACGGAGAGCCCTGCCAGGGCCTCGGACAGGAGCAATTCGGCGGCTACTGCATCGCCCACGCCCCTTCCGAAACAGCATGGGAGTGGCGCTCGAAAGGCGGAAAGGCGTCGTCGGCCGTCGCCCGTGCCGACAAACGCATGCCCGATCGACTGCGCGGCGCCATCGAAATGCTGACCAAAGGCATGGAGGATCTGGCGGCAGGCAAGATAGAGCCCGCCGCCCTCTCCGCGATGAGCCGCGCCGCAAGAGTGTTGGTCAACCTCTATCGCCTCGCCGATGAAGAAATGGACCTGATTCGCGATGAGGAAACCGCGGTCGTCGCCGCCCAAATCGCTGGCGGCTACGGGGATCCAGCCCTCATCGAGAAAGCCGAAGCCATCGCCGCCTGGCAAAATCAGTACATGCTCGACGCCCTGCTCAAGCAGGAGCTTGTATCGCTGGATCGCGAAAATACACAGAAAGAGGATGCGCCCCCAAAATACGTCCTGACCACAGCAGGCCGGCAGCGCTTCCGCTACCAGAGGCTGACCACATTTACGCAGGAGGATATCGATCAACTGAGGGAACTGGCGGGGTACACTGACACCGGGGGGGAGCAACTTCCCTTGGTACTCATTGACCTTTACAAGATGCGCACGAACCTGGAAGAGCTTCTCACTGATTTCGCTCCCGGTTCCCCGCCTGTGCTCGATCCCCTGAGTGGCCAGACCCTCAACCAGCTTCCGACCGGCGTAAGACCTGCGGCCGTCCCCGTCGCCGGCCCCGGCGAGTCCGCACAGATCGCGAAGACAATGCAGGATATGCTTCTCCAGGTAAACGAGCTATTCGGCGAAACCGGCGCTCTGTACGAGAAACAGTTCGGTGAACCGTTCGAGATTCGGCATGAACTGCAGCAAGAGGATTGAGACTGATCGCTGGCAAGCCTCCCTGCAGCTTCGCCGCGCCGCCCTCATTCTATCTTCCTACAGTGACTATTCGCCAAGGCAATCAAATAAAGATATATGAGATATAATTGACAATTTGCCCTGAGCTGAACCTTCGCGATCCTCTGGTGGCCAAACGGACCGGGCGGAGGCCTCTAAATTAGAACTTCCCGCTTGGAGGTCAGACTCCGTTCCACCCTGCCCGCCGAGACGGCGACCAGTCCTGTCAGCGGCTATCGACAACTGTTCGTCTCCCGTGCATTGCCAGAAAATTTTTTGGCCAATCTCTCGTAAACTCTCGTGGAACTCTCGTACAACTCTCGTACGAGCGTGCGACGTGCCTGAGCGACTGTCTCTCTCTGGTTTCTTGAACTTACCCCGACCCTTGGCTCTTCAAACTCAGCGCGAATCCTGCCCTTTCATAAATAGGTGAGGCGTCTACTGCCCCGGTGCTCGGTTGCTTGAACTACGATTCCATGACATTGAGAGAGTGCGAACGATTGCAATGCGGAGTCAGAACGGAGGCAGCCAGGTGCTATCCCTGATATGTCGACCGCAATCCTCACCGCGGTTAGAGCCGGCCGCGCCCGAGAGTCTCAGAATCTTGTCAATACACCTGACCGCCGGCCCTCAAAAGGAATGACCTGATCAGCGCCATGTCGCCGCGCAAATCTACATGGAACTTGGACAGATAGCCCGGATCCGGCCCAAGTCTTCCCAAAAACATGCCTTGGAGCGGACAAAGCGGACATATTTATGAAAAAATTCAGAAAAATGCCCCTGCTTGTCCAGCAAATTTCCCTTCGCGGACCCGCCGCCCCCTCCTCCCAAAAACCCATTATGTCCAATCCGCACCCATCGTGTACACTACCCCCATCTCCGCCCGCCAGCGTCATACAGTTCACCCGAACTGTGCCATACATAACACTTCAACCCTTTTCACCCGCACAGGAGTCCAGAATGCTTCGCCGTCGTATCCGCACACTCTCTATTCT
>JAPPKG010000049.1:0-11078 GCA_026914085.1 Caldilineaceae bacterium
ACCCGACCCTGGGCATGACGATCTACTGGGTCATCCTCCATGCCGGTGTGCTCGGAGGATACTGGTGGTGGTGGGTAGCCCCTGTGGTGATCATCGTCCTCATCTTCATCGCCCTTTACCTGACTTCCGTCGGCATGGATGAGTTGGCGAATCCCAGGTTGAGGAGAAGCGTATGACGCCGCCACCTGGCTCAAACGGCGAAGCGCCTGCGCAATCAGCCGCGCTGCAAGTGCGCGACCTCCGCGTCCATTACCATACGCCCGGCGGCGTAGTGCAGGCGGTGGACTCCGTGAGCTTCAGCTTGGAGGTGGGCGAGCGCTTCGGCCTGGTCGGGGAGTCCGGCTCCGGCAAGACGACGCTGGCTATGGCTCTGCTGCGCATGATCAAGCCGCCCGGACAGATCGAATCTGGCCAGGTCTGGCTGGACGGACAGGATGTGTTGGCGCTCTCCGGCGAGGAGATGCGGAAGCTGCGCCTGGCAGGGATCGCGCTGGTGGCGCAGGGCTCCATGAACTCCCTGAATCCGGTTACCCGGATCCGGCGTCAACTGCTCGATGGCATGAAAGACCACGCCGCCGGGTCCAATGGGCCGGACAACGGCACCAATGCGGCAATGATGAGCCGGCGGGAGCAGGAAGCCTATGTGCATGATCTGCTGGCGCGGGTAGGGTTGGAGCCCCAGGTGGCCGACATGTACCCGCACGAGTTGAGCGGCGGGATGAAGCAGCGGGTCTGCATCGCCATGGCCATCAGCATGCGCCCCAAAGTCATTATCGCCGACGAGCCGACCAGCGCCCTCGACGTCGTCGTGCAGATGCAGATAATGGAGACCTTGCGCCGCGTCCAGGAAGAGGTCGGCGCGGCCGTGCTCCTCGTCGGCCATGATATGGGCATCATGGCCCAGTTTGTGGACCGGGTGGGCGTCATGTATGCCGGCAAACTGGTGGAGGTCTCGCCCGTGCGCGAGATTTTCAACCGGCCTCTGCATCCCTACGCCCGCTTGCTGATCGAATGCCTCCCGTCTCTGGAAGTGAAGGACGCTCTCGAAGGCATACCGGGGCTGCCGCCTTCGCTGCTTGAGCGGCCAACGGGCTGTCTTTTTCACCCCAGATGCCCGCATGCCGCCGCCGATTGCGCAACGCAGGAGCAGACGCTGGATGAGGTGCAACCGCAGCGTTGGGTCGCCTGTCATCGCCTGGAACTGATTCACAATTCGCAGCCGCAAACCGCTGTTCCCTAACCGGAGTCCGGCCATTTACCACGAGCCGCGAGTCGCATGAGCGCCCTGCTCGAAGTTCAACATATCACCAAGGTCTTCGGCGGCGGCCTGTTCAACCGCAATCGCACTACGGCGCTGGAGGACTTTTCACTAGCCATCGCCAGCGAGCCGCCCTCCATCACGGCTGTGGTCGGAGAAAGCGGCAGCGGCAAGACAACGCTGGCCCGCATCCTCCTCGGGCTGGAGACGCCAACCGAGGGGCAGGTGCTCTATCAGGGGAAGGATCTGCGCGGGCTCTCCACCGCGGAGTGGCATTCGTTCCGGCGCGATGTGCAAGTCGTCTTTCAGGATCCGTTCGAGGTCTACAACCCCTTTTATAAGATCGACCATGTCCTGACGACCCCGATTGCCAAATTCGGCCTGGCCAAATCCCAACAGGAGCGTCAGACGCTGATCGAGGAGGCCCTGCACTCAGTGGGACTGCGCCCCGAAAACACCCTGGGACGGCGCCCCCACCAGCTGAGCGGCGGGCAGAGACAGCGCATAATGGTGGCGCGCGCCCTGCTGTTGCGCCCGCGCCTTATCGTGGCCGACGAACCGGTCTCCATGATCGACGCCTCGCTGCGAGCCACCGTTCTCGGCAACCTGCGTCAACTGAACCAGGAGTTCGGCATTTCCGTCGTCTACATCACCCACGACCTCACCACGGCCTATCAGATCAGCGAGAACATTATCGTCATGTATTCCGGATCCGTAGCCGAGGCCGGGGACATTAGCCTCGTGGTGAAGCAGCCGCAGCACCCGTACACGCAGCTGCTGATCGGCTCCGTGCCCCAACCCGACCCGGACCGCCGCTGGAATACGGAGGCGATGGCCGCTTCGACGGCAGCAACAGGCGCAAGCGATGGCTGCAAGTTCTTCGCCCGCTGTCCCCATGCGATGTCCAAATGCGCCGCCAGCGCGCCGCCGCTGTTCCGGACCGATGCCCATCGCCTGGCGGCCTGTTATCTGCACGAGGAGTCTCCCTCGCTTCCAGCTGAAGAAATGGCCTCGTTATTCGTCGGCCGCGGCGCAAGCGCCAACGCCGCCTCCTGAAGAGGGGCCGCTTCCCCCTCCAGTGCCCTGCCAGCCGGGTCACGCCTCTTCGTACCAGCTCGATCCGAAAATCAGCCCGTCATGGCGCACAACCCAAGAGTGCGTGCGCGCTTCGCCCGCCTCAGCTGCTCCCATAACGTCGTCGCCAAGACCGCCCATTGCAAGCCGCCCCCCGTTCACCTCTACAGACCTCCCTACTTCCTCACAATCAGGCGATCCTCTCCGACAAGCAAACTACTCCGGCATCGTCCGCAATATCAGCGGCTCCAGGAACTGCACACTCTTGATGATGCCTTCCGCTGCGCTCATCACCGGGTCTTCGTGTTCGATGCTCAGCGCCCCATCGTAGCCGGCCACCCGCAGCGCGCTGACGAAATCGCGCCACCATGCTTCCCCATGACCGTAACCCAGCGTGCGGTAGGCCCACGCGCGCTCGGCGACCAGCTCCATCGGCCGCATATCCAGGCCGCCGTTCAGAGCCATTTCAGAAGGGTTGATGCGCGTGTCCTTGGCGTGGACGTGGAAAATGAACCCCTCTCCCAGCGCCGGGATGACGATGAGCGGATCCATACCCTGGTAAAAGAAGTGGCTCGGATCGAGATTGACGCCCACGCTCGGCCCGGCAATCTCACGCAGCCGCAGCATCGTGCGCGTGTTATACGCCGACTGGCCGGGGTGAAGTTCGATCGCCACCCTGACGCCGTGACCGGCAGCGAACCGTCCCGCCTTCTCCCAGAAAGGCGTGATTACCTCATCCCACTGCCAGCGCTCCAGCTCAGCGTATTCCGGCTGCTGAGGGTGCGTGGGCCAGTTTGGATAATGTGTCCCACTCGGGTCGCCAGGGCAGCCGCTCATCGTCACGACGGTATCCAGGCCCAGTCTATGCGCCAGTTCTACCGTCTTGAAGAAGACATCCTGCGACGCCTGGCCGCGCGCCGGGTGCGGGTCGAGCAGGTTGCCATTGCAGTTGAGAGCGCTCAGCATCAAACCGCGACTTTCTATGGCGGACATAAAGGCGGTGCGCGCCTCCTCGCTTTCCAGCAGTTCATCCAGGTTGCAATGCGCAGCCGGTGAGAAATTGCCCGTTCCGACCTCCACAGCTTCGATCCCCTGCTCGACAACCCAATCAAGCGCCTCGCTGAAGGAAGCCGTCAGGCTATCTGTGAATAGTCCGATTTTCAAAGCACCCTCCTTTCTGTTGGATCCAGGACGAACAGCCCACGCCGCGCCCTCCGGTCACATCACTCCTCCTCGTACCAGCCCGACCCGAAGATCAGCCCGTCGTAGCGCACCATCCATGTGTGCTTACGCGCCTCGTTGCCCGTTTCCGGGTTCACGGCGAGATAACTGATCCATTTTCCTTCTTCAGGCGCGCTCAGCATCTCGTCCCCAAAAAAGTAGCCGGTCGAATCCACACGCAGCGCGGGGTCCCGCCCTCTTATATCGTCGTTGAAGTGCGCGATCGTATACCCATCTTCGCCGATAATGACGACGTACCATTGCCCGTCCACGTTCTCGGGCGAGTTGTAGTGTTCGACTGCGGCCTGGCGGCCTTCCTGATTATAAAAGCGGATGGCATCCTGCACGAGCGCCTGTGTGTAGGCTGCCGGTTCGTTCTTGCTGGGAATGGCAACGCAACCGGCGACGAGAAGCGCGAACACGAGAATGACAAATAGGGGGACAGGACGATTCATGATTTTCTCCATTGTGTTATAGGTAACTATGGCACATCTACCATAGCCGACATTCCCGCATCCCGCCGCGCAAGATTCCCCTGACACGGTTCAGGACAATTGTATCTCACTGGGTCAAAGCCTTGCGAGGCTGCCTGATCTGTAGGGGCACCCCTTGTGGGTGCCCTCTCCCATGCGCCACTGCATGAAAAATGCGCGCAGAGACGCGTAGCCTAAAACTGACAACGCCGTCCGAAATGCGCCTTCTCAGCCGCGTCCCGCCCGGCCGCATCACTCCTTCTCGTACCAGCCCGACCCGAAGTACAACCCGTCGTGGCGTACGATCCATGCATGCTTGCGCGTATCCTCGCCGGTTTCCGGGTTGTTGAATACGTAGCTGACCCACTTGCCCTCTTTGGTAGCGCTCAGAACGTCGTCGCCATAAAAGTAGCCGGTGGCGTCAACGCGCAGCGCAGGGTCCCGCCCTATCCTGTCGGGATCGTAGTGCGCAATCGTGTACCCATCTTCGCCGACAATGAAGACGTACCATTGACCATCCACCTGTTCAGGTGAACTGTAGTGGTCGATGGTTGCCTCGCGGCCTGCTTGATTGTAAAGGCGGATTGCATCCTGCACGATCGCCTGCGTGTAGGCTGCCGGTTCGTTCTTGGTGGGGATGGCGACGCAACCGGCGACAAAGAGCGCGAACACGAGAATGAGAAATAGGGGGACAGAACGATTCATGACTTTCTCCATTGCGTTAAAGATAACTATGGCACATCTACCATAGCCGACATTCCTGCATCCCGCCGCGCAAGATTCCCCTGACACGGTTCAGGACAATTGCATCGTATTGGGTCAAAGCCTTGCGAGGCTGCCTGATCTGTAGGGGCACCCCTTGTGGGTGCCCTCTCCCATGCGCCCCTGCATGAAGAATGGCGCGCCGGGACGTGTAGCCTTAAATTGACAACGCCGCCCGCCGAACGCTCCCCATCCGCCTCCCGCCCGGCCGCATCACTCTTCCTCGTACCAGCCCGACCCAAAGAGCAACCCGTCATGGCGCACGATCCATGCGTTCTTGCGCGTCTCCTTGCCCGTATCCGGGTTATTGAAGACGTAGCTGACCCATTTGCCCGCCTCAGTAGCGCTCAGAATGTCGTCGCCATAGAAGTAGCCGGTGGCGTCAACGCGCAGCGCAGGGTCCCGACCAATTCTATCTTGCTCGTAATGTGCAATGGTGCGTCCATCTTCGCCAACAATAAAGACATACCATGACCCATCCACACTTGCTTCCGAACTGTAATAGTCGATGGTCGCTTGGCGACCGTCACGGTCGTATCGGCGGATTGCGTCCGCTATAATCGCCTGGGTGTAGGCTGCTGGTTCGTTCTTGGTTGGGATGGCAACGCAACCAGCGATGAGGAGCGCGAGCACGAGAATGAGAAACAGGGGAGCAGATCGAATCATGATTATCTCCATTGCGTAAAAGGTAACTATGGCACATCGACTCTAGTGTACCTTCACGCATCCCCCTGTGCAACGTTTCCCCGTCACGACTCAGGACAATTGCATCTCAGTGAATCAAAGCCTTGGGAGGCTGCCTGATCCGTAGGGGCACCCCTTGTGGGTGCCCTCTTCTGTGCGCCCCTGCATGAAAAATGGCGCGCCGAAACGCATAATATAAAATTGACAACACCTCCCGAAGATCGCTTCCTAATCCGCGTCCCTTCCGTCCGCATCACTCCTCCTCGTACCAGCCCGACCCGAAAGTCAGCCCGTCATAGCGCACGAGCCAAGTGTGCTTGCGCATCTCCGTGCCCGTTTCCGGGTTCAAGGCGAGGTAACTGATCCATATTCCTGCCTCAGTTGCGCTCTTTAAGTCATCGCCAAAGAAATAGCCGGTCGAATCCACGTTCAGAGCGGGGTCCCGCCCTCTTATTGCCGGGTTGAAGTGCGCAATGGTGTACCCATCTTCGTCGATAATGAAGGGGTACCATGGCCCGTCCACAATTTCAGGTGAACTGTAGTGGTCGATGGCTGCCTGGAGGCCTTCCTGGTTGTAGAAGCGGATGGCATCCTGCACGAGCGCCTGTGTGTAGGCTGCCGGTTCGTTCTTGGTGGGGATGGCAACGCAACCGGCGACGAGGAGCGCGAACACGAGAATGACAAATAGGGGGACAGAACGATTCATGATTTTCTCCATTGTGTTAAAGGTAGCTATGGCACATCTACCATAGCCGACATTCACTCATCCCTCCGTGCAGGATTTCCCTGACACGGTTCAGGACAATTGTATCTCAGTGGGTCAATGCCTTGAGAGGCTGCCTGATCTGTAGGGGCGCCCCTTGTGGGCGCCCTTCCGCCCGCATCACTCCTTCTCGTACCAGCCCGACCCGAAGAACAGCCCGTCATGGCGCACCACCCACGTGTGCTTACGCGTCACCTCGCCGGTATCCGGCTTGTCGTGGACATAGCTGACCCATTTGCCAACCTCGGTAGCGCTCAAAATGTCGTCGCCATAGAAGTAACCGCTGGCATCGACCCGCAGCGCCGGGTCCCGCCCCACACTTTCCGGTCTGTAGTGCGCGATCGTATACCCATCTTCACCGATAATGAAGACATACCACTGCCCGTCCACGTTTTCGGGCGAACTGTAATGGTCAATGACTGCCTGGCGGCCCTCCTCATTGTAGAGGCGGATGGCATCCTGCACGAGCGCTTGGGTATAGGCCGCCGGTTCACTCTTGGTGGGGATGGCAACGCAACCGGCGGCGAGAAGAGCGAGCGTAAGAGCAAGAAACAGGGCGGCAGAACGAAACACGTTTTTCTCCATTGCGACTGTATTACACTTGAATATTCTGCTATCGAGCGCTTCCATATCCCCGGCCGGATCAGTTCTCTTCGTACCAGCCCGACCCGAAGAACAGCCCGTCATGGCGTACGACCCATGCGTGCTTACGCGTCTCCTCTCCCGTGTCCGGATTCGTGAAGACGTAGCTGACCCACTTTCCTGCCTCGGTCGCGCTCAGTACGTCGTCTCCATAAAAGTAACCGGTCGAATCCACGCGCAGCGCCGGGTCCCGCCCTATCATTGCCGGGTTGAAATGAGCAATAGTGTACCCATCTCCACCAATAATGAAGACATACCACTGCCCGTCCACGTTGTCGGTTGAACTGTAGTGCTCGATTGCAGCTTCCCGCCCATCCTGACCGTAGAGGCGGATGGCGTCCTGCACGAGCGCCTGCGTGTAGGACGCCGGTTCGTTCTTGGTGGGAATGGCAACGCAACCGGCGACGAGAAGCGCGAGAATGATTGATAGAGTCGCAGAACGTAACATGCTTTTCTCCATAATGAAATGTCAGTTTTGATGTATATCTCGTTTGATGCCAAGGGTTTCCGTGCGAATCACGCCCTAGTTTCGCGCCTGTCATGTCTCCCTATATGCATTATGAAATATGCAATATGTAACACGCAAAAGGCGCATTCCCAAATTGAAAGCCCATCAGTATCTACTTCAGTCTACTTTCATGCCCCCATTTGAACCAACATTGGCCTTCCCCAATTACGTAGGTATAATTCCCCTGTTCATCTGTTGGAACGCGCCCATCGGTATCATCTGATACCTTCCCCACAGCGAATGTTAGATGCGCCCCCTGCGCCAAATGGGGCCCGAAAAGGCAATCCAATGACAGCCATGCGCATCGGCATCGGCTCCATCTTCCAGGAAAGCAACCAGTTCGCAGCCACACAGACCGATCTGGCCCTCTTTCGCAACTCCTATGTCCATGAGGGCGATGCCCTCCTCCAGCTGGCCGGCACCGACTGCGAAGTCGCCGGCATCCTCGCCGTCTGTGAACAAGAGGGCGCACAGCCGCTCCCCCTGCTGGCCGCGCGCAGCGTCTCCGGCGGCATCCTCACCGATGCCTGCTACACCGAGCTGAAAGAAACCCTGCTCGCCCGCCTGCGCGCCGCCCTCCCGCTCGACGGCCTCATCCTCGCCATGCACGGCTCCATGGTCACCGCCTCCCAGGAGGACCCGGAAGGCGACATCCTCGATGCCGTGCGTCAGATCTTGGGGCCGGTGTTGCCAATCGTCATGACGCTCGACCTGCACGCGCACGTCACCCCGCGCATGGTAAATCAGGCCACCGCCCTGGTTTCCTTCACCCACTATCCCCACGACGACACCTACTCCACCGGCGAACGCGGCGCCAGCCTGCTGTTGCAGGCGGCAAAAGGCGAAGTCACGCCCGTGACCGCCCTGGCCAAGGTCCCCATCATCTGCGGCGCCTGCAACGGCCAGACCGCCGGCGACGGACCAATGGCCCACATCACCCGCCGCGCCCGGCGCCTCGAAGAGGAGCCGTCCGTCCTCTCCGTCTCCTGTTTCCAGGTCCACCCCTACAACGACCTGCCCGGCATGGGCTGCGGCGCCGTCGTCGTGACCGACAATGACCCCGCCCTGGCCGCGCACGAAGCGCAACTGCTCGCCGCCGAGTTCTGGCAGCGGCGCTGGGCCTTCGAGGTAGAGCATCTGTCCGTCGCCGAAGCCGTCGCCCGCGGCCGCCAACTCGAAGGGGGCCCCGTCCTCCTGGTCGACACCGCCGACTGCGCCGGCGGCGGCGCGCCCGGCGACAGCGTCGCCCTCCTGCGCGAGCTGATGACGCTGGGAGTGGACGAGCCCGCCCTTCTCATGGTCGTCGATCCCGCCGCCGCCCACGCCTGCGCCCGCGCCGGCATTGGCCAGACCGTCAGCCTGCAGGTCGGCTACAGCCTCGACCCCGCCTGGGGCCGGCCCGTCCCCGTCACCGGCACCGTGCGCCGTCTCAGCGACGGCGCTTTCCGCTACGACGGCGGCCTCTTTGGCGGCACCTGGGCCTCGATGGGGCTCTCCGCCGTCCTCCAGATCGGCAGTATCCAGCTTCTGGTCATGTCGCAGCCCACCTACGACTGGGGCCATGAGCAGTTCCGCAGCGTCGGCATGGACGTACGCCAGGCAAAGTTCATCGGCGTCAAAAATCCAATGAATTACCGCCATGCCTACCGCGACCTGATGAAGGCCGCCTATATCGTCGACACGCCCGGCCCGACCCCCGCCCACGTGCGCAACCTCAATTTCAAGCGCATGCAGCGGCCCTTTTTCCCTCTCGACGAGGAGATTCCCGACCTGGAGATCCCGGTAGTCGTCAGCTGAGGACGATCCGCGAAGGAACACTTGAACATGAATGTCGCCGCCCAACAACTGGAAGAATGTATCCAACAACTCAATAAGGGAGAACTGACCGAGGAGCGGCTGCGGGACTTGGGCAAGACGCTGCAGGAGAACGGGTCCAGACGCCAGAGTCTCCTCTACCTGCAGACCGCAACCACCGCCGTCACCTCCGACGTGATCGGCATGCTGCAGGTCGTGGACGGCAACGTCTCCGACGGCCCCTTCGACCCCGCCGACTGGCCCTATAAGACCGTACTCGACGCCATCAACGCCGGCTGGCGCGTGATCCGCTTTCCAGCCCAGCTCCTGTCCAGCCACAGCCCCGATCTGCACGTCACCTGCGAGTTCATTCTGGAGAAGTGGGAATAAATGCAAGCCGCCCTCTGGAACATCGGCATGAAAGTCGATGACATGGAAAGCGAGATCGCGTTCTGGCAAGAGCTCGGGGCCAAGCTGGTTCTGCGCGAGACCTTCACCGCGCCTGACGGCGAGGAGGTCGACTACGCCTTCGTCGACTTCGGCGGCACGCGCATCTTCCTCACGCCCAAAACGGTCTTCGAGGACAAGCTCGGCCACACCCTCATGCCCGGCCTCACGCACGCCGTCTTCGAAGTCGAGGACCTGGACAAGGAGTACGAACGGCTCACTGCCATGGGCCTCGAGGTCCTGGTCGAACGCGTCGAGATCAGCGCCGCTTTCGGCTCGCGCCGTCTGGCATTCTTCCGCTCACCCAACGGCATGGTTTTCGAAATTCTGCAGATTCTTGAAGCTAAAGTCTGACAATGACGCTCATGGCTCTCGTGAACGCCATGCAGGAGGCAACCAATGACGCAGGCAGCCCTTCGCGCCACCGCTGACATCAAGCCCACTTTGACCGACGAAGAGGTCCTGGATTTCTGCAAGACCGGCCTCCTCACGCTCGAAGGCGTGATCCCGGACACCACCAACCGCTGGGTTTTCGACTATCTCGACGAAGACGGAGCAGACCCCCATCAGCTCGTGCGCGACGAGCGCTTCATCGACGAGGTGCTGCTGCATCCCGCCGTCGCCGGCGTCGTGCGCTCCCTGCTCGGCGCCGGCTTCCAGCTCCCCGAGTGGATGGCCAACCACCGCCTCGTGGGGCCGGAAGCAGCCCGCTACTGGCACATCGACGCCGGCTCCGACTTCGAGCGCGCCTGCAATCTGCTGCAGGTCTTCTACATCCCCCAGTCGAACAGCATGGAGATGGGGCCGACCCTGTTCCTGCCCGGCTCCCACCTTGTGCCCATAGCCCGCGAGGACATTGAGCGCTTTGGCAATCTGAACGGTCAGGTACCGACCACCGCGCCCGCCGGATCGGTGTTCGTGACAGCCTATTCGATCTGGCATCGACAGCCCGATAAGGTCGACCAGTCGACGCGCAACCTCTTGAAATGGGTCTACTGGCGCACAGTGCCGCCGGCGCGCGACTGGGTCGCTGGCGCCGATTTCGATTTCGGCGGCGCCGACTACTCCTTCACCAGCAGCTACTTCTGCGGCGGCCACCGCAAATGGCAGTCGGTCCCCCGCGTCGCCGAAATGTTCTACTGGCTCTGCGGCAAAGCCGACGAGTTCCACACCGTCGGCGGCTCCGGCTGGCCCTACTCCTCCTCCGACCCGGGAACATGGGCCCAACAGCGTCAATAACACCAGGACGAGCGGAGCAAAGCACAACTGACCCGTCAAGAATCGCACGTTCACACAAACAAAACTCGTGACTGCCAAGTCCTCGCCAAATGGCAATCATTACTTGTCATTCCATGTCACACCAAGCGCCCATCAACCGCTGTTTTCACTGACTACTGACCACTGACTACTGCAGTTCCGGGCGGTCGGGCCTATTCGGCCCTCCCTTGTGCG
>JAPPKG010000554.1:0-11043 GCA_026914085.1 Caldilineaceae bacterium
AGTCGACGCAGATGCGCGGTCATCTTGGGCCAGCCATAGAAGGGTGTGCGCAGGAATTGCTCGTCAATCAGGCGCATCAGTTGCAGGTTCAGCGTCGACTCGGAAGCCGCTTGATAGTAGAAGGAGGCCCGATTAAGCCCCAGCAGGTCGCACTGCCTTCGTACACTCAGAGTCGCATGTTGGTTCTCAACCATGCGCCGTCTCTCACGGACCGAAGCGGGCAACTTTTTTTTCAACCACTCAAGTTCCATCTTGAGCCGCCCGATCTGTTCATAGAGTTCTGCTTCCTGCGCCTCCTGCTCCCGTTGCTTGCGCTCGCCATTGCTGGCGAAGACGCTGGGCCCGTCTTCCAGCAGTTGCCGTTTCCAGGCTCGTATCAGGTTGGCATGAATCTCGTGTTCACTCGATAACTGGCTAATCGTCTTGCTGCCTTCAAGCGCTTCCAGCGCAATCCGAAACTTGTAGGCCGCCGAGTGCCGCCGCCGTTTCTTGACCATCGTTCTGCCCCTCCACAGGCTTGGTGAATTGCTCCATTATACACCTTAGCTTGTGGTCCAGTTTTTGGGGCCAAGCACACAAGCCAGCTATTTGGCATACCAGATAATTGCTTTTCGACTCTTAATGGAACTGGATAAGAACGACTTGATAATCAATGCATTTAATCAAGTGGACCAAGCAATGTTGTTTTCCGACAAAATCATATCTGTCTACCTGAAAAGCCGAAACGAATCTGTACCACAGGTTGATTCTGACAAACTGGAAAAAGTGTTTTTGGAAACCTTAGAAGAATTTAAGAGATATGCAGTGATCGCGTCCCCTCTCATGAAAGACTAGATTTTCGGGAAAATCTCTACTAGGCTTTCGTTAAGAAAAAACATCTGGTCCATTCGCTCTATCGCTTCACGATCTCCACGTGTCCAGAGCCATACCTGGGCAGCATGAGGGCCTCGCAATGCCATGCTCTTGGGAGCATACCCAATCACTTCCTCAATTTGTTGCGAAGCTAATTTAGCAGAACCCTTGGGTGGGAATACATCAACACAGCAATCCTTTAGGGCTTCTGATTTTGGGCACATCGGGAAGTTTTCTGTACGCAAAGCATGCGTTGCCCCCACCCCCACAAGTAAAGATTGCTGTATAGGGCCAGTGTCCCACTTTTCGAAAATCCGAAAAGTGCGTGCTTTGCTGGATTTCACCCACTTTTTGACCCCAGAAACGGCCTGTGACCAGAGGTAGGTATAGCACATAATCCCACTCAAATGTCTATGGCTAACATTCGACTAAGTTTCGCTATTTTGGGTTGCAGACCTCTATCGCCGCTCCGTTTGTTGATGATATGTTGTACACTATAATGAAACCCGAAATTGGTAGGCACATGGAGCGCTTCGGAATCCTGGCATGGACACTCCCAGTAGAACTGTACAGTTGATCGAGAAGGGTGGGGTTGTACCGGTGGTGCGGCTGCCGGACCTGGCGGGGGCCGTTGAGCTGGCGCGGGCGCTGCTGGACGGTGGGGTGACGGCGTTCGAGCTGACGATGACGAGCCCGGGGGCTTTGGACGCGCTGACGTTGCTGCGGGAGCAGGTACCGGCTTTTGCTCAGGGTGAGGCGGCGCTGGGCATGGGGTCGGTGCTGGACCGGGAGATGGCGGCGGAGGCGATCGCAAGGGGCGCGCAGTTTGTGGTGGCGCCGACGCTGGACCTGCCCACGGTGAACTATTGCGCCGGGCTTGGTGTGCCGGTGATGCCGGGGGCGTTCACGCCGACGGAGGTGCAGACGGCGTGGATGGCGGGGGCGGCGGTGGTGAAGGTGTTTCCGGCGACCAAGCTGGGGCCGGGGTACTTCCAGGACATACTGGCGCCGCTGCCGCATTTGAAGTTGATGCCGACGGGCGGTGTCGACCTGGAGAACGCGGGCAGCTTTGTGCGTGCGGGCGCGGTAGCGGTTGGGGTCGGCAGTGCGCTGGTGCGCAGGGAGTGGGTGGCGGACGGCAGATGGCAGACGATAACGGAGCAGGCTGGCAGATTTGTGGCAGCTGTAGGGGAGGCGCGGGCGGAGAAATGAGCGGGTTTGACGTAGTCACTCTGGGCGAGACGCTGCTGCGCATGGCGCCGCCGGGCCAGATGCGCATTGAGCAGGCGGCTTACTTTGAGCTGGAGGCGGGGGGAACGGAATCAAACACGGCGGTGGCGCTGGCCCGGCTGGGTGTGCGGACGACGTGGATTTCGCGCCTGCCGGAGAATGCGCTGGGACGGCGGATCGCGCGTACGCTGATGGGACACGGGGTGGACACGTCGCACGTCGTCTGGGCTGAGGGCGAGCGGTTGGGGACGTTTTTTGTGGAGTTCGGCGACGGCGCGCGGGCTACTTCGATTATCTACGACCGGGCCGATTCGGCGGCGAGCCGCATGACTCCGGATGAACTGCCGGAAGCGCTTTTCTGCGAGACGGGCGGGCGGCATCTGCACCTGACGGGGATCACGCTGGCGATCAGCGACAGCTCGGCGGCGACGGCCTGGCGGGCATTGGAGCTGGCGCAGGCAGCCGGCTGGAGCGTGAGCTTCGATTTCAACTACCGGTCCATGCTGTGGACTCCGGATGCGTCGCGCCGGGGTTGTCATCCCTTTGCCGAGAAGGCGGACATCGTATTTTCGCCGATTCGAGATGCGCAGATGCACTATGGTCTGCCGGAAGAGATCACACCGGAGGAGGCGCTGGCCGCGCTCAGGGAGCAGTTCCCGCAGGCGACTGTCATTCTGACGTTGGGCGCTGACGGTTCGATTGCGGCCGTGCCGGGGCAGGCGCCGATGCGCCAGCCAATCTTTCCAGGGGGAGGAACGATTGGGCGCATCGGCGCAGGGGATGCTTTCACTGCGGGCGTTCTCTACCGTTACCTTCATCACGGGGGAGAGGCGTGGCTGGCCGACGCACTGAGGTGGGGCGCGGCGGCGGCGGCGATGAAGTATACGATCCCCGGTGACATGGGGCTGTTTGAGAGGGAGGAGGTGGCCGCGCTGGCGGAAGGCGGCGGCTATTCGGACGACGTCAGGCGATAGGGATCGCAGGCGCGAAGGGCAGGAGGAGCGCCGGCGGCAGGAGCAGATCCTGATTTTGCTTTCTTCTTTCCGGGCCGCAGCCGGCGGGGGGCAGATGGAACCGGTGGTCGGGGCAGCCTCCTCGTTGCCGGAACGGGCCACGGATGGTGGAAAACAGATCGCTGGAGAGCTACTATCAGATATTGGGTGTTCAGCCCAACGCTTCGCAGGAGGTGCTAGACGCGGCCTACAGGCGCCAGGTGCGCCTGCATACGGGGGAGTATCTGGACGACGCTGCCCTGATCGCGGGGCCGGAACCGTCGGACCCAATTCTGGCGAAGATCGATGAGGCGTACCGGCTTCTCTCCAATCCTCTGAAGCGCTGGACGCACGACGAGGCGTTGAAGGAGGCGCGGCAGGTTCCCCTGACTGAGGAGGAGCTAGAGGTTGCCCGCAAGCGAATCGAACCGCCGGACGCGTGGCTTTCGTACCAGCGGCTGGAGAACGGTTCGATCTACATTCGGGTGGGCTGGGCGCAGGATTTCACGGCGATACACGAAGCGGTGAGTACGGCGATTCCGGAGACGGGGCGCACGTACAATGCCAGGCTGAATGAGTGGCGCGTAGACCCGAGATACGAGCCCGAGCTGGCGGCAATTTTCGCGAATTTCGAACGGGCGGACGTACAGCGACCGCCGCGGCTGGCAGGCCCTACCTACCAGGGGCCGGCTTATACACCGACCTCGCAGCATATTCCCCAGGGGTGGAAGGGCTGGCCGTTTCTGATCATTGGCGGGCTCATCATAGCGATTATCGGCGCGGTGCTGTTTCCGGCGAACCGGGGGGAGCCGGTCTCAGTGCAGGCGACGGCGACTGCTCTGGCGTTTATCAATTCGTACGAGCCTCTGGAGAGCGACTTTGACACCGCGGGCACGGGTACGTATTCGGGGTTGACCGGGGCACTGCTGCATCCGTCGGTCAATTTGCGTGGGCGGCCCGATGTTTCAGCACCTGTACTGAAGCTGCTCACGAACGACCAGACGTATCTGGTCATCGGCCGGTTGGAGAACGGCAGTTGGTATGTTGCTACAACCGGCGATATTACGGGCTGGATCGCCGCGTGGACGATCGGCGTTGACGGAGATCCGCTGAGTCTGCCTGTATTTGGTGAAAACGATGCGTTGCCGCAGGGGGGCAACTCGGACAGTGCAGAAGGCGACTCCAGATAGGAAGTAACCGGCAGTTCATTCCCAAATGCGAATACGGATGAAAATCGCTTCTTTCGTTTTCGCGGGGGAGTGGATAGAATAGTTATAGCGTAGCAGGATTGAAGCGAGAGAGGAGTTGATAGAGAGAACGAATCTCTAATTCCTCTCTTATTTTTATCTCTTCGAAACGTAAGCAGAAGCAGAGAGATGAGAAGGTCGGACAGAAAACCTGGATGGTACGGCCGTCTTCGCGGTGCAGGCATGCGCGCGGGTCTGCTGTCGCGCGGGGTGCTGCTGGTGGCACTGATCGTAACGGGCTTCACTGTTTATCGCTTATTCCGCGATAGTTCGACGGCAGACCAGGCAGTTGCGCTGGCGCAGCAAGGGGGCGAAGAGAGCGCGGCTACAGCGACACCGGAGGCGACGCCGGACAGCGCGAGACAGGCAGTGACGGGTTCGACCCAGTCGAGTGTGCAGGGGCGGGGCGACGCGGCGGCGCCGGTTGCGGACGCGGGACTTGTGCGGCCGTACACGGTCGAAAGTGGCCTGGATTACGTCTACACGGCGAGGATAGGAGAGCAGTGGTCTGTGATCGCCGGGCGATTCGATATGGCGGTCGGACAGTTGAAGGAGGCCAATCCGGAGCTGTGGGTACTGCGGGGGGAGGCGATTCGAGCGGGCGACCAGCTTGCCATTCCCGGTCTCGGCGCGGATGCCGCGGTGCAGCCCGAGATTTATGAAGTGCAGGCGGGAGATACGTGGGACAGGATAGCCGGCAGGTATTCAGTCAGCTATCTTGATCTGCTGCTGGACAATTTCGGCTTGTGGGCATTGCGGGGCGTTGAGATTCAGGCCGGCGACGAGATAGCGATCCGGCCTCTGCCGGTCGAGGTGCGCAACGTGGGGGCAGCGCGCGGATGGGCCGGTGGGCCGCCCGTTCTGGCGTCTTCGTATGTCGCGGCGAGGGAAGAGAGGGACCGGGCACAGACCGCTGCCAGCGAGTTGGGCACATATACCGTTCAGCCCGGAGATACATGGGAGAGCGTTGCGGAAGACACGGGTATCAACGTAGTGGCGCTGAAGGAGGTCAACGGCGAGTTCAGTGAGCGGGCGCTGCAGTCCGGAGATGTCTTGCGCATCTCGTGGATACTGCACGTGGCGCTGATGTTTCGCCAAGTTGAGGGAAACGGCGTCCGAAGCGCGTCGGACTTGAGCAGCCTCCCCGAAGCGGAGCGGGCCGAGCTGGCGGCGCGGGGACTGGTTGTGTACAGGGAGCAGTACTGCGGCGTCTGTCATCAGCTGGAAAGTGCGGGGACGAGAGGCATATTCGGCCCCACGCACGGTGAGATGGTGGAGATGGCCGCCGCCCGGCTTGAGGATCCCGCCTACAGCGGCGACGCGACCGACGTGTATACCTACCTGTACGAGAGTATCATCGAGCCGGACAAGTACTATGTCGAGGGATATGCGCTGAGTCCCCACAAGATGCCGTCCTATCGCCATATACCTGAGGAAGACCTGGAAGCGCTGATCGTCTTCCTGGCGGGCGAGTAAGAGCCAGGCAGGGGCTGTGCCGGGCTTGTGCTGTTGCAGGAGAAACCTGTTCGAAATGCGTATGTACGCCCCACGGTTGTCTGCACCAGTAAGGCGCGACGCCGGGGAGGAGGAGTCAATTGAAAGTCAGTCGATTGTACGTCAACAGCATTCTGGCCGTGGTGGTTGCGTCGGTGCTGTGGATCGCGTCGGACAGCGCGATGGCGCAGGAACGGGAGAGCGGGGGCACGGTGATCGTGGAGGGCCTGAACGGGCCCCAGGGGGTACTGGTCATCGATGACGGCAGTGTTTGGGTCATTGACGTAGGACTGGGCGGCGACGAGGAGGTCGAGGTGGGGGGCCTCGATCCGAATACGAACGAAATCATCAGGGCGACCTATGGGAATACGTCGCGGGTCATGCGCGTCATACCCGGCGGGCAGCCTCAGCTGGTGGCGACACTGCCTTCGATTTTTCTGGGCAGCGACATCGTTGGCGGGGCTCGACTGGCGCTCCTGAACAACGAAATGTACGCCACGGCGGGGGTCTGGCAAGGTGTAGCCAGCGAGGAGGCGTTGCCGGACACGGCGGCAGTATTGCGTGTGTTGCAGGGCTCAGTACTGGAGGTCGTACCGTTGTGGAAGCTGGAAAAGGAGCTCAACCCGGACGGCCATGTACTGGAATCTCATCCATATGGGTTGACCGCCGGCCCAGACGGTCTGTTGTACGTGGCGGAGGCGGGTGCGAATACCCTTGTGCAGGTGGACGTAGTCAGCCAGACTGCCAAGGTAATTGCCGTATTTGATGGGATTCCCGGCCCGCTTCCGAACCCGTATCGGGGGGGCGCGCTGGAGTCGGACCCGGTGCCGACGGGCGTCACCTTTGGGGCGGACGGCCGGATTTACGTTTCGCTGCTGCCGGGCTTTCCCTTCCTGCCCGGTTCGGCGAAGATCGTCGTGGTCGATCCGGTCACGGGCGGCGTTGAGGACTACGCCACCGATCTGACGATGTTGACGGACTTACGCACCGGCCCGGACGGCGAGCTGTATGCGGTGCGCTTCGGCATCTTCACGGACGAAGGCCCGATCCCCAACAGTGGGTCGGTGATCCGAGTGGGCGAGGGGGAAACCTCGCAGGACGTAGTCACCGGGCTGCCTTTCCCCACATCGGTTGACTTCGATATCAACGGGAATGCGTTTGTGACCATCAATGGCGCCAGCGTAGGCGAACCGGGCCGCGGCAAGGTGATCCGCTTTGAAGGGGTAGCTGTGCAGGGCGCGCCTTCGATTCGTTTTGTCGAGAGCGCGACGGTGAGCCAGCAGGAGCCGGAGTTCGTGACCGGCTGCGACAGCCTGCCGAGCCATGAGGCGGTGAAGGCGGCGCTGGAGAGGGTTGTGGCAGGCGGCAACAATGGCGGACTGGGAAATCACATGTGGGCGACTGTGGTGGACCGAGACGGGGTGGTTTGCGCTATCGCTTTTTCCGGCGCCAACAGGGGTTCTCAGTGGCCGGGCGGCCGGGTCCTTTCGGTACAGAAGGCAAATTCGGCCAATGCATTCAGTTTGACGCAGCTATCCTTTTCTACGAGCAATCTGTATGCGGCGACACAGCCGGGCGGGAACCTGTACGGGTTGCAGGGCAGCACGCCCCTGGACACTGCGAAAGCCTACGCGGGGCCTGCGAGCGACTACGGCCAGGCAGAAGACCCACTGGTGGGTGAGAGGGCGGGCGGCTGGAGCCGCTCAGGAGGCGGGCTTTCTCTTTACAGTGCGAGCGGCAGCCTGGTGGGAGCAGTTGGTATCAGCGGAGACACCCCGTGCGCCGACCACATCGTCGCCTGGAAGGTACGCGATGCACTGCAACTGGATTTCATTCCGGCAGGGGTGAGCCCCAGCGCCGACGACAACATTATTTTCGATCTGCAGGCAAACGGGACAAGCCTCAGCGGCTTCGGTCATCCCCGCTGCGGCTTTGACGAAGAACGGTTTACGGAGAAGCTGCCGGCAGATTTTCCGATTGGGACGGTCGGGGAGGTCGGGCGGTAGGGCACAGAGCAGGCAAAGGGGGACAAGAGAAGGCGCGAGGGCAGCGAAGAAGCCTGATCGCGCCGTACCGATTCTTTACGCTCTTTTGTCTTTAACTCTGTGGCCGGCCGGCGATTAGGTCTTTCAGACTGGCAAATGTCCGGCGCGTGCTGGCGGCCTTGTCTTGCCCGTTGGCCTGCCAGTGGGTTTCGATTGTATAGGTATCGACCGGCTCATTTTGCAGCAGAGTGAGATGGGCGTGCCAGTCGGTTCCGCCGGCGCCGATGCGCGCCCAAGCGGTGAGGCCGGTGGCCTCGTCGAGGACAACTGCATCCTTGCAGTGAATATCGACAATGTGGCCTTTCACCTGCTGATAGCCAGTTGCCGGGTCTTCGCCGGCGACGAAGGCGTTGGCCGGATCCCAGATGATCTTGAGATTGGGCATCTGCACGGCGTCGAGCACGAGCCGCATGTTGCCGCCGGTATTGGCGTAAAGAGAGCGGGCATTTTCCAAGGCCAGCACCAGGCCTTCGTCGTGTAACCGCTGGCAGGCGATGCGGATGCCTTTTTCGATCTTGGCCAGCGTTTCCTCATCGATACCGCCACCGTCCGGGGAGCGGGGGGAAGGGTTGTCGCCGCCTACATCGCGGGTGAAGCCGAAGGTGCGAATGTTGGGCGCTTTGAATTTATGCGCAATGGCGATGAAGCGCTCCAGCCGATCCATATGCTCTTGAAAAAGAGGATGGCTCTCCATCTCGTCCAGGGAGATACCGGCCAGATGGAAGGGCCGGAAAAACATTCCACAGACCAGATGGGTGCGCAGGCCGTTCTCGGCGGTGAGCCGCAGTGCCCGATCCAACTCTGCGTCGGTCAGCTCGTGGACCGGCTTGCCCCACAGGTTGTGCAACTCCACGTAGGACATACCCTCTTGGCGGGCGATCGAACAGGCGCGCGCAAAGTCCTCATCGATCTCATCGGTAACGACACCGAATTCGTACCGTTTCATAGCAGACATTTCACTCTCTCAATTGGGAATCTTGTGTAGATGTTTCGTCAACCCAAAGAGGGTTGACGCGGTCTTGCCGCAGATCTGCTCTTTCTCCTCGTCTGACAGATGGGGATTGGCCAGCACCTCGGCGACAGGGCCGCCGATGGGCCCCATATCGAAGGGATAATCGCTGCCGATCAACACATGATCGGCGCCGACCATATCCACCAGATAGCGCAGGGCCAAAGGGTGAAAGGACATGCAGTCGAAGTAGACCTGTTTCAAATAGTGACTGGGTGGATGGGGAATGGCGGCGGCACACTCCTGGGAGCGCACCTTGTAGCCGTGGTCCATGCGCCCTACAACATAAGGAAAGACGCCGCCAGCGTGGGCAAAGATGATTTTCAGATCCGGCCATCGTTCGAGGATGCCGCCGTAAATTACGGATGCAATGGCCAGGCCGGTCTCGGCCACCATACCCAGCAGATTGTGCAGGTAGTAGTCCTGCATTCGCTCCTCACCCGCAGGGATATAGGGGTGGACGAATAGGGGCACGTCCAGTTCGGCAATCGTCTCGAAGAGTGGGAAATAGTCAGGATGGTTCAGATTTTTTCCACCTACATTGGAGCCGATCTGAAAGCCATGCAACCCGAGTTCATTGACCGCGCGTTTGGCTTCGGCGACGGAGGCGGCAATGTCCTGCAGCGGAACGGTCGCCAGCCCCAGGAAGCGCTCGGGATATTCGGCCACGCGTTCAGCGATACTCTCATTCAGGCGCGATGCCAGTTCCCTGGCGGCGCCGGCCTCTGCCCAGTAAGAAAGCGTGGGGGGCGCGGAGGAGATGGCCGCCATTGAGATTTGGACGCTGTCCATATCAGCCAGCATCTGCCCGGCGGCGTGGAAATCCGGCGTCAGCGGGTGATCGAAGTTGCCGGGGCAAACCAGATGCTCGCGGCCATCAGCTCGCCGTTCAATTGTGGATTGGAGGGTGTTCGGACCACGGGCCGCGTCCAAAAAGGCTTTGGGAAAGAAGTGGCAATGGACATCGAGGGAGAACATTTTATCAGATCTCATGAATAGGGCTGTTGAATTTAAGCCGTGAGAAGCGCCTGTTGCACTGCACGTTTCAGGCATTAAAGCTGCTGTTGAGGAAAGAAAGGCTCTCTTTCGCGAGCGCGTCGGGGCTTTCGGCCAAGGGACGCCAAATGCATGTTGCGCCTGCCAGTTCCGGGATGACGGCGTTGAAGGACTCCACCACCAGCCAGCCATCGTATTGGATATCCGCCAACGCCTGAAATGTCCCGGCCCAATCCACCTGTCCGCTACCGACGGCACCGCGATCGTTTTCGCTGCAATGGAAATGTTTGATGTGCGTACCGGCGCGGCGGATGGCGTCCGGGGTAGATTTTTCCTCGATGTGCATGTGGAAGGTGTCGAGCAGCAGGCCCACGGACGGCTGATCGACCGCATTCATCAGGCGGACGCCGTCCTGAACCGTATTGAGCATGAAGGTCTCGAAGCGGTTCAGCGGCTCGAGCGCGAGCGTGACGCCCTCAGCAGCGGTAACAGCGCCGACCTCCTGGAGAGACCGGACACAGTTGTCAAATTCCTGACGGGTGAATCCCCGACCCCGCAGTTCGCCGACGGGCACGGCCATGGGTCCGCAAAGGAGATCGGCGCCGAGGGCTGAGGCGGCGCGCACGACGTTTTGCAGCCAAGCCACCCCCTGTGTGCGGCGGTCGTCATCGATAAGACTGAGTCCCGGGGCCATGGCTGTGGAGGCGGTGCAGGCCAGACCACTGTCCAGGCAGGCCTGGCGGATAGCGGGCAAGTCAAGGGCTGCCGGATCGAAGATGGGAAGCTCAACGCCGTTGTAACCCATTTCGCTGATGAGCGGGAAAAGGGCCATCTCGTCGGCGGTGATCCTACCACTCCACACCATCAGATGAACACCGAGCTGGTGGCTGTGCATAGATCGTCCGTAACTACTGAGTCATGTTCCGTATGTGTGTGCTTTGTGCGGTCTGCCTGGCTCCGGAATAACGGAAGGTACTGTCAGGATTTCTGTAGCTGGTTCTTGATGGCTTAGCGGTGTAAGTTGGACCTGATTGGGCGTTGCCTCTCCTACCTTGCCTGCGCTGGCACATACTCGGAATCTGCCAAGATGCGGGGGGGGGGGTGAAGCCCGGCCGCCGCGAGATGACAACTTCAAATTAGCCACACACTCGCTACGGCGCGGACAGGAGAGGGGGCGT
>JAPPKG010000347.1:0-11026 GCA_026914085.1 Caldilineaceae bacterium
TATTGGTGACAGGTGCCTAATCGAAGGTGTCTAGCCAGACCACGTCCCGCCAGTCGCATCAGTTCCCCGTAGGTGCCTGCCCTCGCACCCTCCTCGACTGACGGATTCCACCGTACGGCTAGGCCAGGCGCCTGCACTGCGTCTCGCCCAAAGATGGTAGACAACGCCAACCACCGCTGGCACTGATTCCTCGCCAGACAGTTCCCACCCCAAATGTGGGATGCACCCGCAGATGAGTCCGTTGTTGACACAAAAGCTGTATGCTACAATCCCACCAGTGAAAGAGTGAATCTTCGAATCCTTACCTGTTGCTTGCCCCATCCTGTACCCTGATCACACCTCGTCCTCTCTCGAAAGAAACGGCAGACATTGCCAACCTGCCAACTTTGCATAAGTCGACTATCAGCGCCGATGAAAGGCCACCATGGAGGTCTGCCGTGAACACCAAACCAAGCCAGGAGCCCGCCAACCTGATCATCGAGACCTTTCGCCAGCGCACGGCTGGATCCGGCGAGTGGAACACGCGCGCCAAAGAGTCTATGCCGGGCGGCGACACCAGGGCGGCGTCCTTCTATACCCCCTATCCTGCCTACATGACGCGCGGAGATGGTTGTTTTCTCTACGACTATGACGAAAACCAGTACATCGACTTTCTCAACAACTACACCTCCCTGATCCACGGTCACGCCCATCCACCCACCGTCAGCGCCATCCAGGAACAGGCAGCCCGCGGCACCGTTCTCGGTTCCGCCGCTGAAGTAACTGTCGAACACGCCGAGATGCTCTGCAGCCGCGTCCCCAGCTTTGACAGCGTTCGCTACTGCAACTCCGGAACGGAGGCGACCCTCCTGGCGATGCGCGCGGCGAGGGCCTTCACCGGCAAAGACATCATCATCAAGATGGACGGCGGGTATCACGGCTCCCACGACTACGTGCAGGTAAACATTCAGCCGGATTCCAGCGAAGAAGGGCGCCCCCGTCCTCGGCTCTCCAGCCGAGGCGTCCCTGAAGCAGCCCTGGAAGGAATGCTGGTGGCACCCTTCAATGACCTCGATGCACTACGTGACTTTCTGCAGGCCCGCAGCCACGAAATCGCCGCAATCATCCTGGAACCTGCTCTCGGGGCAGGTGGCGGCATAGAACCCGAACCAGGGTACCTTCAAGGAGTCAGACAGCTGGCTGACAAATTCGACGTGCTCCTGATCTTTGACGAGATCATGACCTTTCGCCAGGATGTCGGCGGGTTTCAGGCCGCGATCGGGGTGACGCCTGACCTCACCTCGGTCGCGAAGTTTATCGGCGGCGGACTCCCTCTTGCCGCGTTCGGCGGGCGCAAAGAGATTATGGCTCCCTTCGACCCGACTCACCCCATGACCATCCCCCATAACGGCACCTTCAACGGCAACAACATAACGATGGCCGCAGGCTTGGCAACCATGATGGAATTCGGAGCTGAACAGGTGGAGAGAATCAACGAGTTGGGCCAGCGGCTGAGAAATGGATTAAACTCCGCATTTCAAACCGGCGGTGTGGGAATCCGTGCCGTTGGCTCAGGCTCCATCATCCGCATCCTCTGGAGCCGCGAAAAGCTAACCAACGCACGCGATGCCGTAGCCGCCCAGGAAAAGGCGCTCGACCTGCCCAAACTGCTGCATCTGGAGATGATGAACCGTGGCATCTTCAGTGCGCCCAGATGTCAGTACGCCATCTCCACCCCTATGTCGGAAAAGGAAATCGCTGTAGCCGTCGACGTGATGAGCCAGAGTCTGGAGGTCGTCAAGCCATACGTGCAGGAGCATACGCCTCACCTGGCTCTGGACTGAGCCATTGGTTCCTGAACGGTGACCGTACCGACCAGGAGCGATGTCCAGGCCTGCAAATCGACGCGTTAACTCGGTTTCCTTTCCAAAACAATCCCTCTACATGGAGATTCAGATGACTGATGCCACCACGACGCGCCCGAACTTTGTCCTCATTCTCGTGGACGACATGGGCTTCTCCGATATAGGCTGTTATGGTTCGGAAATCCGGACACCGAATCTGGACGGTCTGGCCCGCGGCGGGATGCGGTTCTCCCAGATGTATAACTATGCCCGTTGCTGCCCGACCCGCGCCTGCATGCTCACCGGCGCCTATCCACATCAAGCCGGCATCGGTCACATGATGGAAAACTCAGGTTCGCCCGCATACCAGGGATACCTGCGCGAAGACGTTGTGACCATCGCAGAAGCGCTCAAAACCGGCGGCTACCGCACTTTCATGTCCGGAAAGTGGCACGTCGGCGGCGCCTACGACCCTACCCGGCCGCATACTTGGCGGCCCGGCGAAGAGGGGCATCCGACGCCTCGTCAAAGAGGATTCGACCGTTACTACGGCACACTGGACGGCGCCGGCAGCTTCTTCTCGCCATATTCACTGATGGAGGACGATTCCTTCGTCCCGACCGGGGAGGAGTTGGGGAGCCAGGAAAAGGGGCAGGAGGACCAGTCCGTCGCATCCGACTCCTACTACTACACCGATGCCATCAGCGAGCAGGCCGCCAAGATGATCGGAGAGGCCTCCCAATCCGACGATCCTTTCTTCCTCTATGTAGCCTACACGGCCCCCCACTGGCCACTCCACGCACTGCCGGAAGATATCGCCAGGTACGAAGGAATATATCGCCAAGGAGGATGGGACGCGCTGCGCACCGCGCGGCACGAGGAACTCAAGGGAATGGGGATGCTGGACAGCCGCTGGCATATCTCGCCCCGCGACGAAACCGCGCCCCCTTGGGAGGACGCCCGCAATCGCGACTGGGAAGACCTGCGCATGGCTGTCTACGCCGCGCAGATAGACCGGATGGATCAGGGAATCGGACGAATCCTGGACGCGTTAAGGGATTCGCAGCTCGACGACAACACGCTCGTCCTCTTCCTGTCAGATAACGGCGGCTGCGCCGAATTCCTCGCCGAAAACGGCTGGGTCGACCGTTACAGCGATTGGACACCCGATGGCAGACCGATGCGTGTAGGCAACGACCCCGGCATTCGTCCCGGAGGTCCCCACACGTTTATGAGCTACGATCTGCCGTGGGCCAACGCTTCCAATGCCCCATTCCGCCTCTATAAGCATTGGGTTCACGAGGGCGGCATCTCCACACCCCTCATCGCCTACTGGCCCTCAGCAATTCAACCCAACCAGATCGTGCACGAGGCCTGTCATATCATCGATATTCTGCCGACTTTTCTTGACGCCGCCGGCATTCCCCACCCTGCTGAGTACAACGGGCAGCCGCTTCAGCCCTTGGAAGGGGAGAGCTTTCTGCCGTTGCTGAGAGGCGGCAAATGGAGTAGGCAAAGCCACATCTTCTGGGAACACGAAGGAAACCGAGCCGTCCGCTTGGGGCGGTGGAAGCTGGTCAGCAAACACGGGGACAGTTGGGAGCTTTACGACATGTAGGAGGACCGGACCGAACTCAACGATCTGAGCGACAGGAATCGGCCCAAGGTTGAGGAGTTCGCAGGCCTGTATCGCGACTGGGCCGAACGCGTGGGCGTGCTGCCATGGCCTCTCAGTGGTTGAAGCCGGCGCCCTTTATGTGCAGTCCGCGTGAGACGGTTCAGGAATCGGCCAGGTGAATCTGTGTACCGTCCCGCCACTGCATGTCATAGAAGCAACGCTCCGCAGGAGTGTTGTCCCGAATCCACGACGCAAGCGACCTGTCACTGATCCTGCCCCAGATGGTGAGAGTGTAATCGGTCTCTGCCAAAATCTCCTCCACTCTCGGCCAGGCTTCCCGCAGATAACCGGCAAAAAAGCACAAAGTGACCTCCGCGTCGACGTCCTCCAGAAACTCAAGCATCGCGTCGAGCATCGCCCCCGTATAGCCTGGATCGCCTTCTTCCACAGTCCAGCCGAGCGAAAGGAAGGCCTGGGGCAAGAGACTCCTGCATAGGCTTACAAATTCGTCTGGTCTGAACAGTGCCTCGTCTCCGCCCGGGCCGGCCAGGATATCGGCATTGGCGCACAGCGGTATCTTGCCGGCAGCCTTCTCCGCTGCGTAGGTAAGACAGGGGACCACCGCTTCTGGCGACTTGAAGTCAAGTTTCGCACCCTTTCCCGCGGCAACAGTCAGGTCCAGCCACCTCTCAAAGCGCAGATCGCTTTCCACTACCGGCGGATGCGCCATGATGATCTCACCGCCAACCAGGGAAATATCCCCTTCAATGAACTGTACCTTCGGATCGGACAGCGCTCCCAACAGAGCCTGCGTTCCATTCGCGCCGTGAATCCAGCCAACGTCTCCCGGCCGTCTGACGCCCAGCGCCTCCAATATCGGCAGCCACCGGGCTGCCAGCGCTTTGGCCATTGTGACCTCCTATTTCAGGTGAGCTCTTGGGCTAGGGGAACGACATTTCAAAGCCGGGGTCCGTCGCGGTTCTGCCGAGCGGGGCAGCCAGTTCCCTTGTATAGTGGATTAGGGCATCCATCGTCGCCGCAAAGAGGGTGAAGGAAAGATCTGCTTTGGGCAAGTCGGCAAGAAGTGATACGTCACCGTCCCCATCCGTGGCGAACCGGACCAGACGTACCGACTGATTCAGGCTCAGCAACAGTGACGACAGCTTCTCTCTGCACTCCGGCGCCGGAACCGGAGTGAGAGGGGTGACTGCAAAATGCACCCATTCCTCTCCCGCGGCCACATAGAGGTCAAACTCCTCGTCCTGTTCGTCGGCAAACGTACTGCGCCAGATACCGGCCTCGACCGTCTCGAATCCCCACTCGTATCGGTCAAACAGCGCTGGAATGTCCACGGGTTGATAATTCACCGACAGCCGCGCGCCTGGGTCCGCTTCACTCTTACCCTCGCACGCGCGTTCCCAGATGACGCAGACGGGAGCGTGGATGATCGATTGCGAGCGAAACCTCCTCAGCAGTGAGTCCGGTTGCTGCCTCTAGATCCATCATTGTGCGAAAAGAGCTATCGGTAAGCTTCAACAAACACTCTCGTTCAAATTCGCTCAACTTGTGGCCGACGAGTGTCGCCTCAGGATTTTCAAGAAGCTTGCTCCGACAATCCAGGCACATCCACGTATGACCGATTAGAATTAGGAAATCTCTTACTCTGACGTTCGTCATGCGATTTCTCCCGGTTCGTCCTCAGATCTTCCTGTTTTCTGCTGCCCTAGCAGTATAGTTGCTCCACCTGACCAACCGGGCATCGCCGCGCCTTACGAAGCTGATCTACCCTCTTTAGCCAAATACAGAAATAGCTATGGTGCTAGTTCCAATGCCGGCTCTATTTCAATGGCCGGGTGCTCTACTAATCCAGCTCTGTCAACCGGCCAAATGGCTAACCACGCTTTGCCGATGACAAACTCCTGTGACAGCTGGCCCCACGTGCGCGTATCAGACGACGCCGGGCGGTTGTCACCCAGCACATACAGGAATCCTGGCGCAACGGTCTGCGCCGCAATGTTCCTCGCAATCTGTACCTGATCGTACGGCTCTTCTACTGTCGCGCCATTGACCAGGAGGACGCCGTCTCGAAACTCAACCGTGTCACCCGGCAACCCGATAACCCGCTTTATGTAGTCCTGTGATGGGTTGTTGGGGTAATGGAAGACAATGACATCTCCCCGCCGGTACTCCCCCAATCGGTAGGCCAGCTTGTTTACAAGCAGATACTGACCGTGTTGGAAGTTCGGCTCCATCGACTGGCCTTCGATCCGGTAGTTCTGCACAAGGCTGCGGATCACAAGGAAAATGAGGATCGCAAGAACCACAGTCTCCAACGTCTCCCGCAGCAGAGACTTCAGCCCCGGATCATCATCGTCGCGCCGCTCTTCATCTGGCGAAACATGCCCGTCACCTTCCGACATGACGCCGCCGCTCGGAACCGCGGCCGCCATTCCATTTGCGCCGCGGATTGGCGTTTCATGTACCCGATCCATCGTTGGCCGGGACGGCAGATGTTTCACAGACGATAGGTCACTCTCAGACGCAAGAGACGCGACGCGGTCACTCACGGCCGAACTCTCAGATTCGGTCTCCGGCGCGTTCGGGATTTTCTTATCGTGGTGCAATGGCTTGGGTCCGGTTTCGTGGCGTAGACGCCCTCATCCCAGGGCGAAAGTTTATGTAAATTATATCACCCGACTTTAACGGCAGACAATCGGGGCATGAAGAATGCAATGTCATCTCCTTCGAGATTGGGCCCCGATCTGGGTTGATCGCACTGCGCCTGTACTGATTTGGAGCAGCGCAAACCTTTATTTTCCTGAAGTCCCCTAATTCTGGCTCGACGCAATCTTTACCAATGTCGCCAAGACATTCAAGGCTTATCCTTTCGCAACGGCCCGTTATCCCAAACGAATAACCCAATTATCCCAAATTGAGCCGACTTCTGACGTAGTTTCCCACGCACATTCAGTTCGCGAGCCTGAATGAGGCGACCCCCGATATCGCCCATGGACTGCACCCACTTTTCAACGCAACTGACACTATCGGCCTGCAAGAAGGACTTTGACAGTCCGGGGCATCCTCATAGGGCGGGCTCTGTCACCGGAGAAGGCTCAGCGGCTACTACCTGAGAATATATCGGGTCCCCCGTTTGTCGCCGATCTTTAGGAGTAGCTTCTTGTCCACCAGGTCCACCAGGTCAAGGCGTAAGGTCTCCGCCCCAACATGCGTGCACAGCTGCCGGTAATCCCGGTTGCTTATGCTCCCGTTCGCCTGCACAAACTGCATAGCCTTCAGTTGGCGCTCGTTCATGTGCTGTTCCCACTCGGGGATGATCTTCTCCAGGTCTTTGCGGTTCTGCAAAGTTACCGAGAATCGATGGCTCTTCGCATCGAACAGCGGGGGTGGATGGCCTGCCGCCACCATGTCCTCGATCATTCGGTCAACGCCAAGGCCCAGCTCCTCGATATAGCCCCACTGGTAAAGTCCGTTGACGAGACGAGGGTTGCGGCTGTAATGTTCCTCAACGATGTTTTCAATCGTGATGTACGCCGGCAGGCCGCCAGGGCTGATGATCTCGAGGCTGTCCGGGCGCATGTGAATCTCAACGCTGCTTCCTCGCAGGCGATAGTCTCGGTGGCATACGGCGTTGACCAAGGCTTCACGCACGGCAAACGGGGGATACTCCGTCTGATCCTCCCGCTGCAGCCCCTTAACCACGGCCTTCTTGCCCATCTCTTCCCAGATGACCCGCCAGCCGCGCTCGACGATTCGAGCAAGTGGGCCCGTGATCTCCTCCCGGCGGCCATAGCCGAATGAACCGGCCTCGCTTGCCAGGTACACTGATGCTTCTGTGCCGGCTGACTTCGCTAGCCTCGCTCTCTCGTCCGTTCTGAAAGCGCCCGGACTGTCATCAAACTTTACAAATACCGCCCGGCTGTGCGGCAGAAACAACTGGGGCTCCTTACCGAACAGGAGCATCCCGCTAACTGTCGGGTTACCATCACTGTCTATGGCGCCAATCTGCTGCAATAGCCTGTTCTTGGCGAGAATGGCCCCGTGCGGGTTGCGCTGCTGCCTCCTCTCGAGATACTCGTCGATTACCTCCTCGTCCAGATCCTCTCTCACAGAGCCGGGTACTACATCGGTCTCAAACTCCCCCATCGCCCGATTCCCCACCAGTATCTCCAGTTCCGACGGACTGAGCGGCCGGTTCTCACTTCCGCGGCGAACCAACGCCCGTCCGTCGGAAAGAATGTGCAACTCACTGCTGCGATCGACCTGTAACAAAACTACAGGTCCGGACTGGGTCTCCTCCTGCTGCCACGCTGTACGCATTGGCGGGCGGCAAAGGGCCAGAGCCGCCCGTAACGCACCCTCCACTTCGTCCCCAACCAGTTGATCTCCTCGACTGCCGTCGGCGTCAACCCCCAATATGACGGTACCGCCTTCACCATTGGCGAAGGCGACGAGCGTCTCTGCGAGTGAGTCGGGATTGAGTCTGGGCAAAAAGGCGTGTCGTGGCCCAGGCTCGCCTTGTATCAGCGAGCGAAGGTCGGACATTGATACATGCTCCCTTGTCTATTCGGCTACTGGCACGGGCGAGGAACCATTCACGGCTTCGCTGGTATCACTCGGCTCGGTCCCCTCAACCTCACGGATCAAGTCCTCGTGCCTGAGCACGGCCAGCGCCGCAACCGTGTCGCCTTCATCCAGATTGACGATGCGCACACCCATCGTGGGGCGCCCCTTGTGGCTAATACCCGAGACCGCCGTTCGCAACACAATGCCGTTGCCGGTGATTGCAGTGATTTGGTCATTCTCAGTGACAACCCGCGCCGCGATAATCGGGCCCAACTCGTCAAGCTTCCTGTGGTCCGTTGACCATACCCCTTGCGTATACCTGTTCTTGCGCGGGTACTCCGTGAGTGGGACCCGCTTGCCTAGACCGAATTCGTGCAGAACAAAGAGATCGGCACCCGGCTTCACTACATCGAAGCCCGTGACCAGATCATCGCCAATCAGACGCATCGCCCAGACACCGGCCGCCGTACGGCCCATGGCTCGCACCTGTTCCTCACGCATCCTCAGCGCCTTGCCCCCGCGTGTGACGATTATGAACTCCTGGTCGCCATTCGTCAGTTGTGCCCATTCGAGCGAGTCCTCTTGGTCCAGGTTCATGGCAATCACACCGCTCTGGCGGACATTCGAGAACGCCGATACCCTCACCCGCTTGATGCGAGCCTTGCGAGTCAGAAGCGTAATATAGGAGGCCTGCTCAAAATCGCCCAGCGTCAACATCGTCGTGACCTGTTCATCAGGCTGAAGCGTGAGAATGTTGGCAATATGAGCCCCCTTGGACGTGCGGCTGCCCTCCGGCAATTCGTAGACGCGGCTGCTGTATACCCTTCCCTTATTTGTAAAGAAGAGAATATGGTCCAGGGTACGCGCGAAGCGCAGGTCCATGACTTCGTCCTGGCCTCGTGTACTCATCCCCCTCACCCCGCGTCCACCGCGGCCTTGCGCTCGGAAGCTGTCGGCCTCCATTCTCTTGATATAAGAATTGGCGCTGAAACTGATCAGGACGTTTTCCTGCGGAATCAGATCCTCATCGCTGAAGTCGCCGCTTGCAAAGTGCAAGATTCCCGTGCGCCGTTCATCTCCATATTTCTCCTTCATCTCGACGATGTCGCCACGAATCAGGCCCCGAATCTTCGCCGGATTGGCCAGCAGGTCTTCCAGATAGGCGATGCGCTCCATCACCTCCTGGTACTCATCTTCTATCCTTTGCCGCTCCAACGCCGCCAGGCGTCTCAGCTGCAGGTCTAGTATCGCCTGCGCCTGAACCAGACTCAGACTGAACCTTTCCACCAGCTGCGTTCGTGCCTCCTCCGCGCTGGCGGCATTGCGAATCGTGGCAATGACCTCGTCTAGGAACTGCAGCGCGATGCGCAATCCTTCCAGGACATGCGCCCGCTCGCGCTGCTTGGACAGGTCAAACTCGGTGCGTCGCGTGATCACCTCAAACCGGTGATCAATGTAAATCAGAAGGGCCCGCCGCAAGCCCAGCGTCACCGGCCTACCGTTCAGCAAAGAAAGGGCATTGACACTGAAAGTTGACTGTAATGGGGTAAATTTGAAGAGACGGTTCTGTTCCTTTCTTGGCGACGCACCCCGCTTCAGTTCCACAACGATGCGCATCCCGCTCCGGTCGCTCTCATCCCGCAGATCGCTGATGCTGTCGAGTCGCCCTGACCGGGCGAGCTCGGCGATCCGCTCCAGCAATGTCGTCTTGTTGACTTGGTAAGGGATCTCCGTGACGATGATGCGGAATCGGCCGCTGTCCGTCTCCTCGATCTGCGTCCTGGCGCGCACAAGTATGCGGCCGCGACCGGTGGCAAATGCATGACGAATCCCTTCCGTCCCCAATATCTCGCCCCCGGTAGGGAAGTCCGGCCCTTTCACCAGCTCCATCAGCTCTTCAAGACCGATCTGCTCGCGCCGCTCCCAGTTGTCGATGACATGGGCCACCGCGTCGCAGATTTCACTCAGGTTATGAGGAGGGATGTTTGTGGCCATACCCACGGCGATGCCGCTTGAGCCGTTGACCAGCATGTTGGGCAGCTTCCCAGGCAGTACCAGCGGCTCTTCCAGGCTGTCATCGAAATTCGGTCCCCAATCGACCGTATCCATTTCGATGTCCTGGAGCAGCATCTCGGTCAACTGCGCCAGCTTGGCCTCCGTGTAGCGCATCGCTGCGGGGCTGTCGCCGTCGATAGAGCCGAAATTCCCTTGGCCGTTCACCAGTGGATAGCGCAGACTGAACTCCTGCGCCATGCGCGCTAGCGCATCGTAAACCGCCTGATCGTTGTGGGGGTGATACTTCCCCAGCACCTCACCGACGATGCGGGCCGACTTCTTATAGGATGAGTTCGCCCGCAGCCCCATGTCGTGCATGGCATACAAGATACGTCGGTGAACTGGTTTCAGCCCGTCGCGTGCGTCAGGCAGAGCCCGCGCCACAATAACGCTGACCGCATAGTCGAGAAATGCGGTGCGCATCTCATCTTCGATGGAGACTTCCTCGACGCTCTGGGCAAACAACCCGTTGCCATTGGCCCCGTTTCGGGAGGTCGGATCGTGCGGTAAACCGCCCATTCCATTCTCGCCGGGGGCTGCGTCGTCAATACCGTTTGACTCACTCATTCACATTCTCCCGCCACTATATCGTCCTGTGTCTTGGCCTCCGCCATCATCAGTCTCGGAGTCCCCGCCCCTGAGTTTGGGTCGATTTTCGTTCTCGCCTTAGGGCACTCTATAGCCGGTCGTCGGCCTCGCCGATTGGGGAAAAAGCGTGCGCCCTGGACTCTGTCAGGCAGGGCTTTTGCCACCTTTAAGTATACCCGATTTGCCCGAAATTGGCTAGCGAAATCGGCCTGAGGGTATCCCAGAATTGGGGTGAACTTTCCTGTACTTCGGCTAGCAACGAAGCTATCTCCCGTCCACGATCAACCCTGAGGCAGACCATGCGCAGTCTCTGACAACTGACCACTAACCACTGACCACTGCAGTTTGGGCGGTCGGG
>JAPPKG010000623.1:0-10981 GCA_026914085.1 Caldilineaceae bacterium
CGGTGTTGGGTGCAGAGCCTCCACCAGCGGCAGCACGCCCATCTCCGTTCTCAGTTTGGCCTCCACCGGCGTGTAAAGATGCTGAATGTTGCTAAGTGGCAGCACAGTCGGCTCGGCGGCCATCGTAAGCCCGCTGCAAATAGGCTGCAGGATATCTTGCAGTGCCGTCACCACCAGTGCGTGCTCATGACGGTCCTTCGCAGAAGCCAGCAACGCCGCCGCCAGTTCCGCGTCCTCAGCCGTTGTCTTGCCCCGCTGGATCGATCCTGCAAGCGCCATCGTTTCCAACTCCACTCCTTTCACGCGTACTAGGAGTTCAGGCGTCGCCCCGAGGAAAGCATGCCCCGGCTGCGGCTCAAACAGAAAACTGAAACAGTCCGGATATTCGGCGCAAAGATATGACAACATTTCGCTGATTCGAATTGGGTCTCGTGCCTGCAGCCGCGCTATCCGCGAAAGTACGACCTTCTGCAGCGCAGACGAATCGAAAGTCCTCCGGGCCTTTTCAATTATGCGCGCCCATTCGTTGAAATGCAGCGGGTAATCGATCTCCAGTCCTGCCCGCTCCCCCTCCCCGTTCCAATCTGGTCCTTCGACTCCCTGTTTCGGGATTCCCTCTTCACCCCTCAACAGCAACTCAATTTGGGCATCCAAAGCCTCGGCCAGGAGAGGGAATACAACCGACGCGGCCTCTTCAGGCGGCAACAACGCGTTGATCGTTAGCCAGCCCTGGCCGTCCTGCTCCACGAACTGGTAGTGAGGCAAGATGAAGTGCCCCGGATGGAAGCCCGTCCACGTCAGGTCAGGCACAAAGTCCTCCCGAAAGGCGAATCCGCCGAAAAGCCGTGGACGCGCCAGTTCCGGTCTGACTGCATGCTGATCGGGCGGCGTTAGACATGTTTCGGCAGAAGAAAAGAGTTCTCTCGCCTGTCGCTGTATGGCAGCAAACCGGCTCCCGCCGTAACCAATCAGATTGGCGGCTACACCAGTCCCGGCAAAAGTGATCCCCTGGCTTCCGTCGCGCCAAAAAAAGCGCTCTTGCCCAATTGCTGCCCGTAGAAAACGCTCAAACCGCAGGTCGGCGACAGGACGACTCGCGCTCACGAGGCGCCCGTGGCGCGCCGCGCTGTACTCGTCCCCGAATCCCCCGCCTTCGCTCTCCAACCAGTGGGCATCCCCATCAGATTCAGGTTCGTTCTCGCTTGGTGCCTTCTTCTCGCGTTCCTGTAATGCCATCCTATCTCAACCCAGCCTCTGCCCCTCACTTTGCTCCCGGGTAAAGTCAGGCCGATTCCCCCTGAAAGTCTGTTCAGTCCTTCTTGTAGTTCACACTCCGCAGCAGCATCGGCACTAGCGTGCTGACAATTCGCGCCGGCTCCGGCTCCCCACTGTATACCCAACGAATCGTCAGATGGTAGATACTTCCCAGCCATGCATAGGCGATAACATCGGTGTCCACCGCCTCGATCTCACCGGCGGCGACCGCCTCATCTAAGTAGATACGTATCAACCGCGCGAAGCGCTCGTTGATCTCAAGCCGTTTCTCCTCAAATACCGTCCCCAATCCGGTGGCCTGAACCAGCATCACCTTCGCCGGCCGCCGGTACCGCCCAAATGCCTCCAGGCAGGCCTCCAGCGCCGCCTCGACCTTGGCCATCGGGCTCGTCTGCTGCGCAATCGCTTCCGTAACCCGCCGCTCAACCAGGTCGGCAAACTTCTCTACCAGCGCCAGAAAGAGCCGCTCTTTATTCGGGAAATGAAAGTAGATCGAGCCCTTCGATGTGCCGGACTCCTCCACAATCTCGTCCAGCCGGGCATCATGGTATCCCTTGTTGCTGAAAACGTTCAATGCAGCGTCAAGAATGCGCTCCCTGGTCGATTCAGGACTTCGAACACTCTTCTCTGTCATCGCATTCACCTGGTGTCAGTATGTCTAAACTGACCGGTCGGTCGATCCCGCGACCAAAAAAACCCGGGTTCAATTCCCCTTTGTGGTACTACTTCTGCAACGCCTGCGCCGTATAGTGTCGTCCAAAATGGAAAAAGGGTACCTACTGGCCAGCTAAAGAGTCGTCACAAGCAGAGGCGGCGCTATCCCGGCCTCCCCTTGACCGCACACTCACCACCCCCGCGGCACCGGGAAGCACCGAAACTGCTGCGCCTGCGCAAAGACGTCCCAGATTTGCGCCATCTGTTCAACGATGCGCGTCGGCCGAGTTGCCATCTCGAATCCCCTGTGCTGGCCTCTCACCACCCGCCTCGGCTCCCACCCGGTCCCCTTGCAGTAGTCGTAATAGTCCCGGAATGTAGTGAACTGAACGTTCATGCCGAAGTTGTCTGGCTGGCGGCTCATCGGCGACATCGGGTCGAGCGTGTGACACGGATTGAGCATGCGCAACAGATCATGCGGATAGCTCTTGCCTATCTGATCGGCCAGTTGGAGTGTCTTCTTAAAGGTCTGAGGCGTCTCTCCTGGCAGATTCAAGCTGAAGTAAATGAATATCGGCACTTTATGTTTCTTCAGCGTATCCAGCATACGCAGGAATCGTTCGTTCGTATAGAACTTCCCGTTCCTCCGCCGCACCTCCTCATCGCCTGACAGCGGCGAAATGGCGACCTCAGTGTGCTCAAGATCGGCAGTACCGCACATCTCGTCGATAAAGTCATTCGAGGGAAGCTGGAAGAACTCATTGTAAATGCCGATACGAACTTCCCTGTCCCGCAGCTGCTTGAAAAACGAGCGCCACCATCTGGCCGGATACGTGGCGATGTCCAACGAAAGATTGACCTGCTGAAATCCCTCCCTCGCCAGGCGGGCCACATCCTCCACCACCCCTTCCGGCGACCGCATCACATAGCCGTTGCGGCCGGCAAGTTCGCTGTGCGACTCCTTGCCGCCTCCGCAGTAAATGCAGTCGAAGACGCAGCCCCGCCCTACCGTGAGCCAGTGACTGAGCAGCTTCGGCTTGCGCAACGTCATCAGTCCGGCGCCCGAGTACTGAAGCGCGGCATAAGCTCGCTCATTGGAAAGCCAGTCCATCGACACAAAATCGAGGCTGTCCAGCGTAGCCGGGTCCGCAAAATAGAATCCAAGATTCTGCGCGGGCTTCTGCCCGTTGCCGAGGCGCCGAATCAGATTCGGTATGTCGTCAACCTGCGAGGACCCCTTGCCCACCACCCGCGCCGCCAGCTGCCGCAGCGGCTCCTCCGCATCGCCCCGTATCGCATAGTCAACGTAGGGAAATTCCGTCAGAATCTCTTCCCCGTAATACGAAGTCGTCAGACCGCCGATCACCACGACCGCCTCTGTCAGCGTCTCTTTAACGGCTTGGGCAACCGCGAGGGCGCCGAATGAGTGCTCGTACCAGTGAAGATCGATAAGAACGAGCTTCGGCGGAACCCGCTGGCTCCGAAGCCACTGGCGTAGATTGAAAGTGGGGCGCTGCAGCAATTCAACCGGAAGGTTCAGGCCTTGGACTTTGTATCCCTCGGCCCGCAGCATGTTGACAAACCCGACCACGCCCACCGGAATGAAAGGATAGGGCGGACAGGAGCGAAACTTGTCATACCTTGCTTCGACTTCCTGTTTGGCCGGATGTATATAGAGGATATCCATTGCGGGAACTAACGTGCAATGCGGCGAACAGCGCCAAGGCCGCTAGACACTGCCCACCGGTGCCAGCATTCTGCCGCGCGGCGCTACCGGCTCCAGAATCTGACGGCGTTCCGGAGTAAGACGGGCGGCAAATTCAGGCGACAATTGGTAGTTGAAACGCGTGCGCAAGTAACGGGGCGAATAGCGGAAAATTACCGAGCGTCGGAATCCCGGATTGGTGCGTTCGGCCGAACCGTGAGTGATGGCGTCGGTGAAGAAGACAGCGTCACCGGCCTCCAGGTAAATCTCCTTCATCCCAAGAGCTGTGCCCGCGGCTTCCCGTTCATGGCTGGCAGCAACAATACCCTTCCCTTCCACCTCCAACCGCGGATGCACCTCGGTCGATTTGTGGCTGCCCGGAACCAGGACGGTCGGCCCGTCTCCCGGGCCGATGTCCTCCAGAGCCATCAGGACGTTGATCTGCCCTACCATCCACGCACCCGTGTTGTGCTGCCGGAATGTCAGATAGAAGAGCGGCGTGTGTCCGCCGCAGTGGATATAGAGAAACCCTCCCGGTCCCCGCACGTTGAGCAGGTTCTCGTGGATCGAGACACCATTGACCTCATTGATGTACCGTGCCGCCAGCGGATACCAGGACGGGTGGTCAATCAGCCTCTCAAAGACCGCGCCGCCTTCGACGATGTTCTGAAAGTTTACGCCGTCGTCCTTTCCGTAGCTATGGATCTCGACATTGCCGATCCAATACTCAGGATCCGGATTGACATCCAACTGTGCTTCACCCAGAATGGGCGGATCTTCCACATAGGCCCAATGGTCGTCCACCCAGCTGTTCATCTCCGCAAGGTCATCCTTGGAGATGGCGTCTTTCAGGATAAGATAACCCTGCAGGTCGAACAGATAGTCCAATTGCTTCAATTCTTCTTGGGAACGCAATGTGCTTTACCTCACGATTTGGCGGCGAACACTGGCAGGTGGCCGGAAAAGCACCTGCAGCCGGTTGCAAACCTCCGGAAACTACCCTTTGACGCCAGAGACAACGATCCCCTGAACAAAGTAGCGTTGAGCAAAGAAAAAGAGAATGATCGTCGGCATAACCCCTAGAATTGAGGCCGCCATGAGCGCCTGCATATTGTTGGTCATATGGCCTTCAAACAACCGCAGTCCAAGCGCCACCGTGTAGTTGGGCACGCCCTGAATGTAGATGAGCGGGTAGAGGAAGTCGTTCCACTGAGCGGTGACCATGAAGATAAGGACGACACCGAGCGCGGGCAGGCTCAAAGGCAAGTGAATGCGCCAGAATAGCCCAATCGGATTGCAGCCGTCGATCATCGCGGAATCATCCAGTTCTCTCGGAATGGTCATAAAGAATTGGCGCATCAGGAACACGTAGAAGGCCGGCGCAAACCAGTTCGGAATGATCAGAGGCCGGTAGGTGCCTATCCAGTCAAGCTCGACAAACAGCAAATACGTGGGGACCAGACGGACGTGCTCGGGCAAGATCATGGTCGCAAGCACGACCACAAACATGATGTCCCGGAGAGGAAATCGTAGGCGGGCAAAACTGAAACCGACTACGGAAGAGGAGAGCGCTGCACCGATCGCGCTGCCAGCGGCAATAAACGCGCTGTTCAAAAAGAACTTGGCAAATGGAAAGACGGCAAACGGCGTCTTGAAATGGTGCCACTCAAACCGCTCAGGCCACCATTCTGGCGGGAAAAGGTAGACCTGGGTCGTCGGCATCACCGAAGTGCGCATCATCCAATAAAAGGGGATGGCAAAAACGATGCCGCCCAGAATGACCGCGCCGTAAAGGAGAACGCGATATAGTGTTTCCGTGAGCCGGCTGTGGCCATACTGCTCGGCCTGGTGTACAGCTGTTCCCGTTTGGACAGTGGTTGCCATACCTGACTCTCCTGCCTCTAAGAAAACTGAATTCGCTGCCTAGACGCGCTCGTAATGCACCCAGGAAGACGCACTCTTCAACGCGAGAATGACGAAAATAAGCACAATGACAAATAAGAACCAGGCTTGGGCCGACGCGTAGCCGAAATAGAAGTTCTGGAAGCCCGTGTTGTAAATGTGCAGGACCATTGTGAGTGTGGCGTTGTTGGGGCCGCCACGTGTCATGACCATGGCCTGCGTGAAGACCTGCCACGAACCGATAATATTGAGAACAACGTTGAAGAAAATCGTCGGCGTGAGCAGTGGCAACGTAACCGCAAAGAAACGGCGGACAGAGCCGGCGCCATCGATCTCAGCAGCTTCGTATAGTGAAGTCGGAATTCCCCGCAACCCGGCTAGGTAGATCAGCATCGCCCCGCCCGCGCCCCAAAAGGCCATAATAATTAGCGACGGCAAAGCCCATTCCTGGCTGAAAATCCAGCGCGGCGGATCGATGTCGAAGGGACGCAACATCGGTCCGAGGATCGAATTCAAAAGCCCAATGTCGGGCTGATAAAGCCACTTCCACAACAACGATACGGCCACGCCTGACACGACCGAGGGGAGATAATAGACCGTCCGCCAGAAACTCTGCAATCGTATGCCCTGATTGAGCATCACCGCGATCAGCAATGCCAGCGCCGTATTGATCGGCACCACCGTGAAACTGAAAATTGCCGTGTTGAAAAGCGCCTTGCGCACAAGGCTGTCGCGCAATACATTCTGATACCACTTGAAGCCAACGAACGTCGTCTCTGTCAGAAAATCGGTGCGATACAAGCCAATGATTAGAGAAGCCAGCATCGGCCCAACGGTAAAGACAATGAACCCGATTATCCAGGGGGACGCGAGAAAATACCCGTACCACGCTTCGCGAGTGGACGGCTTCATCGGCTTTCCATCCCGCCTCATCCAGGAGAAAAGACCCCTTCCTGTTTGGCTTTCACTGATGCTGGCCATCTGTTCCCCTGTTTGCCTTGCTGCTAGTCCTGGGTTCGGAAACGAATTGACCGCCAAACCCTGGACTATGTGTGCCTCATTCCTTTTCGGGTCAATGCTACAAAGGCGTGGGGGCCGCCCCCCCACGCCTTAACGACCAATTGACTAGCTGAGTTTATCCAGCTCAGCACCCAGATCTTCGATGTTGATCTCGCCTCGGTTGAAGCGCGTAGCCACGTCAGCGTGATCCACGATCAGGTCAACCGGCTGTTCACCGAGCAACATGACCAGGTCGAAGGCAGGCTTCAGGATCTGATTCTTCGTAATCAGGTCTTCGGCAAACATCTCTTCAGGCCCGCCAATGTCCTGGCCAACCGAACTAGTGAACACATCCAGGTCGATTTCTTCGAACTTCTCATTGGCGGCGCGCATGATCGAAGCATATTCGGGCAGCAGGCTCTTGCGTGAAGGCTGCTTCTGCGCCCAGGTGATGTACAGGCGGCCGTACAGAGGGCTCGTCAGCCACTTCATCAGTTCCCAGGACTCGTCAGGATGCACGGTTCCCTTCCAGACCATCGTGCCATCAACTGACTGATGTGTCGTGTGTCCGGCTGGGCCGTCTGGCATCGGGGCAACGTCCCAGCGGAAAGTCGCGCCGTCTGCTTGCACGCCCAGATTCCAGGGACCGATCTCCATCAAAGCGATGCGCTGGCCCAGAAACAGTTCGACTACACCCATGCCAATGTCAGCGCCGTAGGCGAATAGCGGTTCATCGTGGACAATGCTGCGCATCCATGTCAGCGCGTCATAAGCTTCGGGTGCATCAAGACCGCAATGGGTGTTGTCTTCCTGGTCCACCATGTTGGCGCCGAACCCGCGAATCCAGTACTGTGAAAGCCAGTTGGCGTTCAGACCGTAGTTGGACGTCCCCCAAATCTGCGGCTGCGCGTCCGCATCGGCAAACTGACGCAGAAGGTTGGTGTAATCCTCCCAATTCCACGCGCCCCATTCATGAGGAGGGTACTCAATGCCTTTGGCGTCGAACATGTCCTTGTTGTAGTAGATCACCTGTGTACCGGTGAAGCGGGGCATCAGGTGGATGTCTCCATCCAACATCCACGGATCGAACTGGGCCTCGTAGTAGTCGTCCAGGTTTACTTCCTCAGCATCGCGGTCAATATAGGGCTGCAAACTGAGCGTCTCGCCCTTCTGCATGAAGAAGGTGGAACTGGAGCAGCACCACTCAGTCAGATCCGGCGCATTGCCGGCGACCATCGCGCTCAGAGCGCCTTCACGGCGGTTGGCGCCGCCCGGATCCGGCAGGAACTCAACCTCGATGTTGGGGTTGGCTTCCTGGAATTGTGGGTAGAACTCCTTCCAAAGTTCGGCGATGCCTGCAGCGCGCTCCGGCTCTCGCGACTGGTAGCGCAGCGAGATCATCTCAGCCATCGCCTCGCCGTCTCCCCCGCCTTCCGCGGCAGGCGCGGCAGGCGCCGCACAGGCAGCCAGGAACGCTGTCGCGCCCACGGCAGAGCTCATCCGCAGGAACTGGCGCCGGTTTACACTTTGCTTCTCTTGCATGGTGTGCATTCTCCTTATGGATTCTGAAAAAAGGGTTTCAACCACCTATGACAAATTCAACCGCGGCAACCCAAATCCGGCAACACGAATGGCTTCAGGCCGCAGGGTCATTGACTGAATATGTTCGAGCGCACGCACGCGGCTCGTGTTCAAGTAGGTGCTTTTGGGCGGAGGGACCCGCCCTGATTGCCCGATAGCAGGTGTTACTCTTGGTGAGGGGAATTCACTAGGTCTGCTATCTTACCGCAATTTCGCCAAGAGTATAGCAGCAAACGAAGGAGTTTACCAATTCTTGTCATAGGATCTCTTCCGATGGCCGCCCCCGAAACTGCTGCAAACCGTAAGAGCGCACGCCCCTAATTTCTATGACAGCGCAAACCGTTCCAAAGCGACTGCAGCGCCATCCTCCTCCAGCGTCGGCGCCACCCAATCGGCCTCCGCCTGCACTACAGCAGTCGCCTGGCCCATGCACACCGCTAGCCCGGCCGCCCGCAGCATCGGAATATCGTTCTCATTGTCGCCGATGGCAAGAACCCGTCCCGGGTCGATCCCGAGTCGCTCAGTCACCCACAGAAGTCCATGCCCCTTGTTAGCCTCCGGCGCCGTACCCTCCACCAGGTACTGATGAGACCGGCTCATATGCACGCCATCGCCAAACCGCCGCTGCAAAGCCGCCGTCTGATCGGGCTCCCGCGCATGGTCGTTGATGGTGATAAACTTCAACATTCGGCTCGCCGGTTCAGACACAACGTCCGATAGACTCTCGTGCATCTCTCTGGGACTGCCGAACCAGTGATCATAAGTAGCGCTGTCCCAACCCTCCCATCCGGTCCTGCCGTCTGCCGCCGCCGGCGCGTTCTGCACCAACCGCGTGCGCCCGCCCCTGCCGTTCAGATAGAAGACCGTCGTCCGCTCCTCCCCGTCGGCCCAGGCTGCCACGCTGCGCGCAGCCTCCCGCTCTATCAACGCCTCGCTTAGCACCTCTCCACTGACCGGATCGCCAATCACCGCCCCCTGCGCCGTGATCACCGGCAGTGTCAAGCCCAACTCCGGCGCGACCCCACGCACAAAATCAAAAATCCGCCCCGTCGCAACTGTGACCGGCGTCCCTCTCTCCTGCACAGCCGTGATCGCACGCCGCACCCGCGGCGAAATCCCACCCGCGAACTGCCTGCCATAGATCGTGCCGTCCATATCGAGGACGACCAAATCGATTCTTCTTCTCATTATCACTAGGGTTCGGTGAATTCGGTCAGAACTCCAGCGTTACCATCCGCACTTGCCCGCTGTAATCCCGCCGCAGACCCACGTACGAAGGCCTTGGTCGCAGGTCCTGTGCCATCTTCTGTACGACCTCCCCCTGCCTGGGAGAGATTTCCAGCAGTACCGCACCTCTTGGCTGCACCTTGGAAGGCAACTGTTCCAGGAGGCGCTCAATCAGATCCAAACCTTCAACGCCCGCCTTCAGGGCAACGCGAGGCTCATAGTCCCGTACGTCCGACTGCAGGCCGGAATACTCCTCATCCGCGATATAGGGGAGGTTGGCTACGATCACGTCTGCCGGCTCCGGCAAGGGGCTCAAAAGGTCCCCTTCCAAAAACAGCGGGCCCGCTTCCGGTGTAAGCCGTTTCCTGTTCTCTTCAGCCACGTCGAGCGCATCCGGACTGATGTCCGTACCGTACACCTTCGCCTCCGGCGCATGTGCGGCAACGGTAATCGCAATCGCACCGCTGCCCGTGCCCACGTCCGCCACAACCACAGGCCTCCCCCTTCGATCGCTGATCTGCGCCAGCACTAGGTCGACAAGAAGCTCCGTCTCCGGCCGTGGAATCAGAACCCGTTGGTCTACCACAAAATCCAGACCGTAAAACTCCTTGCGACCCAGCAGATAAGCCACAGGTTCCCGCCGCCTTCGCCGCGTAATCAGATCCGCGTAGCGACGGCAATCCCCTTCGCTCAGCTCATGCTCGTGATGGGCGAATAGCCAGCTGCGACTCTGGTCCAACACGTGCGCCAGCAGCACCTGTGAATCCAATCGCGCCGTCTCGCTGCTAGGTTCACTAAGTCTCTGCGCCGCCGATATCAGCGCACGCCCAACAGTAGTTCCCTGGGTCAAACTCCAGTGGAACCCGTCCTGATGCGAACTGTTCTTCGAATGCGGCCGGGCTCCCTCATCTTCCGTCTGACCGTCCGTTCTGCCGCCGTCGAAATGACGCGTGCCCTCGTCAACGCGGCCGTCTAAGCCGTCTGTGGTCAGGTAGGGTGCCAATCTGTCCCCGTCAGAAGGACTCTCTTTGGGTTCAAACATGCCTTATTCTTCTTCGCCCATGGCTTGCAACTGCTGCGCCTGGTCAAACGCCGCCAAGTCCTCGATAAACTCGTCTAAATCGCCATTCAGAACCTGTTCCAACTGAAAGAGCGTCTTGTTTATCCGGTGATCCGTTACGCGGCCTTGCGGGAAGTTGTACGTGCGGATCTTTTCGCTGCGGTCGCCCGAACCAACCTGGCTGCGCCTCGCCGCGCCCATGTCCGCCAGCTGCCTCTGCATCTCAATATCATAGAGCTTGGTCTTCAGAATACGCACAGCTTTCAGCCGGTTCTGAAGCTGGCTCTTTTCGTCCTGACAACTGATGACAATGCCCGTCGGCAAATGTGTAAGCCGCACCGCCGAATCCGTAGTATTGACGCTTTGCCCCCCCGGACCGCTGCTGCGGAACACATCGACCTTCATCTCATTCGGTGCAATTTCAATCTCAACGTCTTCGGCCTCAGGCAACACCGCCACAGTCGCTGTACTCGTATGAATCCTGCCCTGGCTCTCTGTCGTGGGCACACGCTGCACCCTGTGTACGCCCGACTCGTACTTCATCCGGCTGTATGCGCCCTTGCCTCGGACCTCAAGGA
>JAPPKG010000560.1:0-10792 GCA_026914085.1 Caldilineaceae bacterium
TGTGCGTCGTGGCGAAGACTTGAACGTTGTTTTCGTGGGCGGTCTGTAGCACCATTCTCCAGTAGTCTCGCTGTGCGGTGTGGTGGATTCCATTCTCCGCTTCGTCGATTAGGAGAATTCCGTTGCGGCAGTATGCGAGTGCCAAGGCAAGTCCGAAAAGTCTCGTTGCACCGCCTCCCAAGCTTCTCAATGGTACAGGTGCGTCGTGATTCCTTAGCTTCACGATTGCTCTTTGGCCACCCAACGTGGTTCTCGACGCTTCGTCACTGATAACCGAAATACGGTCTACTTCCTTGCCGTATACAATCTTGAGCGCTTTAACTACCCTAGTTTCGTCATCTCTTAAGGCTACATGGCCCCAGAACTTGGGCAACTGAATATGTCTCAGATATCCAGGTCCAATCCGCTCACACTTGATTGGGGATGGCCTTCTGGAATCGTGCTGCCTCGCCAGAAAACCTAGCTCTCGTTCAAACGCCATCGGATCGCTCACTACTTCAAGTGAGTCTTTTTCACCAGTGAGTAACGCAGGAACTATTTCCTCATTCCCTTGAAATGATGCACATAGTGTGTACGGTTCACTGTCGAGGGGAAGTTTAGAAGCCAGTGTTCCGAAAGTACCTTCTTCGTTTCGAATGAGCTCAATCAGTGAAACTGACTCAAGACTTAGCCGATCCTCTTCTCTTTTTGGCCCCAATGATGTCCTGAAGCTCCTGGTGAAGTCGCGGCCATAGAAGATTGCTTCCCATTCATGTAAGATTAATTTGTCTCTATTCACATCTAGAGCATACGAAACTTCGTCACGCTCGGATAGAATACCTCGCAGGACCAAGTAACTGGCTCGTCCCGCAAAGACCTCTACTGCTTCTAGCACGGAAGTCTTGCCCACGCCGTTGCGCCCCGCCAGCAGCGTCACCCTCCCCAGACGCGGGATCGACAGTTTCCTGATGCCGCGGAAGTTTTCGATGTACAGATCGGGGAGCGGTAGGCCGCTGTCGTTGTGTGTGTCGTCCATATCTTCACTACTCCACAGAAGAGAGAGGAGCAGACTTCATTTTGCGCTCTGATCCACGTTGATATCACGCCTTTGGAACTCTGCCACTACAGAATCGTGCGTGGCACGGGCCTGCGACTCTGCGCGGACCGCGTCCGCTTCGGTAGCCTGGGGCCACTCGCCGGGATATCTGGCTTCCACGGCCCACTGGTTCAGTTGAGTCAGGTCTGGATGATCAACCCGAACGGGCCAACTGTCCGGCAACAGATTGCGCAGGGCGTTCAGGTCATGCGTATAGGGAAAGTCAATTTCCTCCAGCACGAGAGCCGCTTTCAGCGCCTTCTCCGCGGCTTGCTGAGAGAGCCAGCAGACGTGACGCGGGGCGGGCGAACGGTCCGCCAGCAGGCGCTGAGCGACATCAAGATCCTCTGCGGAGAACTGCAGCCATCGTTGGGCCTCTTGCACGACGAGTTCAGCGTCGTTCATACACGACCTTCCCCTCGCGCAGCGCGGCGCGAAGGACAGTTCCAATGATGTGGCCGCGGCGGGCAATCTCATCCGGTGTCGTCACGATGATATCTTTGCTGACCGGCAGGTCGCTTAGCACGCGGCCCATCTCGACCGCGGCATGGCGTTTGTCCGCTACCTCCTCCATTACAACAAGTAGATCGACGTCGCTCCAGCGGTTGTCGGTGCCGCGTGCCCGCGAGCCGAAGAGCAGGATGCGCGCGGGCTGGAAGCGTGCGACGATGCGGTCTACCATCGTATCAACGACTGTCTCGTTGTTGGTCACTGTGGGCCCCCGGCCTCGCTGAGCAATGTTGCCTGCTCCGCCTGCGGGCGTTCACGGGCGAGGCGGGCGATCTCCGGCCAGCTTTGTACGAGGGCATTATACCCTAAGGCTTCCTGGGCGCGGTTCTTCTGTTCGCAGATGCGGTAGAGGCGGTAGGCGAGTTCGCGGGCGGACTCGGCGTCGGCGCGGAGCTTGGCCAGCAGTTCGGCGGCTCCTGCCTCGCCGGACTGGCTGTGTACGCGGATCAAGTGATGGACCATTTCCCAGACGGTGCGGCGGGTGTCGGTTTCGGGGTCCCAGTCGTCGGGGAGCTCGTCGGGACGGAGGAGGCGTACTTTGCCGCCGCCGGATTCAATAATGCCAGCTGTTACCAGCCCGTCCTCACTAGTATTCATGGCCTTGGAAAGCGTCTCGGCCACCCCGAACTCGCCGGATGCGAAGCCTTCCTGCTCAAACCAATCTACGGCCCAGCGGGTATCCGCATCTAGTCCACCTTCCTGCTCGACCAGTGCCTCGTCCAAAGTCTGAACAATGATTGAGAGTGCATCGCGAACTGTAAGTTCCTCGCCGCTGACGTCTAGCACACGTGCGTACCGGCTAAAGACCCCCATACCAGGACCAATTGAAGCCTGCCTCATATCCACTGGGGCGACACTGCCTGCCTTCAACTGAACTAGGGCTTGAGGCAACTCCTCTCTGAGCGCATCAACGAACTGGCGGCGGGTAGCCGTTGGCGCGTCGGCAGGACGCCTGCGGCATACAAGCACGATGCTGGACGCGAGGGCATTCGACCCGCCTGCTACCGGACGATTGCTGAGCTCCGTCCGCATCGGCCAGGTTCCACTGATGGTAAATCCAGCATTGATAACGGCACCAAGAAATGTCTCCCAACCAGTACTTACTGTGCCGGAGTCACCTTTTCTTTCCGCTTGCTTAAAGGCGTAATAGATAGTGACAGGCACGCAGGGATAGGCTTGGACGGCAAGGCGTTCAACTGCCCGAGACATTCCGTCGAGAAAGAACTCCTCTGCATTCTTTCTGCTTCCGTGACGATAGGGGGTGGCAACCAACTCCTCGGCCTTTGGAACGGATAACGTGGCGAACAGCCCTGGATACACCGAGCGCAATGAAAGCCTCAACCAGAGGTAGAAATAATCACTCAGGTCTGCATAGCCAATGTTGTCATAGTACGGAGGATCAGTGGAAAATATGCGGTTCGAAGCTTTTACGGCTCTGGCCGCGTTTTGCTGATTCGCGTGGCCCACTGGCGATGCTTTCAACTTCGCAAGGACTTTCTCTATCCATTTGAGAGCACCAAGAATGTTTCCCGTTGATTCGCTGAATGCGTTTCCCTTTGCAAAGTCCCAAGTCATTGGTATGGCTTGGCGACCAAACGTATTACGAACCTTTACATATCCTGCATCCCAAGTACAGATCGTCGACTGTCTGTCTGCCAACCTATCTACAGCCAGCGCCAGATACACACTCAAAGCCTCGCTATACGCGGTCGACCCAGTACCGCCTTCGCGCAATGGGACGGCGTCGTCCGGCAGGCCGGCGGCTGCTGCGTCAAGCCGAATACGTTTGCGAGCTTCGCGTACCAGGCGGGAAAAAGTGGTCAATGCCACCAACTGGCGGTCGGTGAATAGGTCACGCCACTTTGACATTCCGTACTGTTGCACTCGGAATCCGAGCGCACGTTCGGGCAAGTCTGTTTCCGGGGTGTCTTCAGGCATGGCACTCAGGGCGACTGATTCATGTTCCGCCGTTGGCGATAGATAGACTCTGCCTTGATCACCTTCAGCAACAATAGCCATCAGACGGACACCCATGCCCCCTACTTTCGCTTCAGAACGCAGAAAATCAAACGGCATTGGGACACCCGACATCAGACACAGAAAGACACTTCCACTTCCGCCGGACTTCGTGCCCCTCTTAGCGAACTCCGGCGGCGTCCCAACCTTGACGATAAAGTGATACGCGCCGTCCTCAAGTACCGGCTCGACGTAAGCCTCCTTACCCTTCTTTTTCGACAGGATGAAGGTGGAGGCCAGTGGCACCTCCACGTCGGCAAAAGCCGGGTTTGGGCTGCGGACGGTTCGGGCCCAGAGCCAGGCGATGACAGTGAGCTTGCGGCCTACGGAGCGTTTCAGGTCGGGGCGTTCCGCGGCCATCTCCTCGGTGACCTCTATCCTAGGGTAGAGATGGCCTATGCGTTTCTCGGCCTCGTCGCGCATCCATTTGCCGTAGTAGCGGACGTCTTCGGCGAGGCCGGTGGCGCCTTTCCAGGCCGCGCTTATGCCGACCTGGCCGGCGTTGTGCTCCGGGTTGACTGGCGGGCGGCCGGCGAATTTGGGCGGGATCTCGATCATGGCCTTGTTGATGAGGACGGCGACGGGGTTGAGGTCGCTGGCGTAGCTATCGAGGCCGAGGCGCTGGGCTTCGAGGGGGATGGCGCCGCCGCCGGCGAAGGGGTCGTGGAAGGCGGGCAGTTTTTCCGGGTCGAACAGTTCGGCTGCGCGGGGGTGGTTGCGGTTGTCAGCGCAGGTGCGGCGCCAGCTCTTGCGGATCTCGGCGCGCGCTTTCTCTAGCACGATCTCGTTGGTGGTGTTTTCCCACAGCACCAGTTCCTCGATGATCTCGAAGAGGCGGTCCCGTTCTTTCTTCTGTTCTTCCTCGGTGGGGAACTCTTCATACAGGTCGGAGGGATCGTCGACCAGTTGGGCGAAGAGGACGGCGCGGGCCGCGGCCAGCGGGCGCCGGGCCCACCAGAGGTGCAGGGTGCTGGGGTGGCCGTGGCGGATCGATTTTTCGCGGGCGGAGGCGGCGTTGATGGCGTCGAGTGGGAGGGCGACTTCGATGAGTTTTTTGCGGGTTTTGGTCTGATCCACGTTTGGCCTCATTTCCTGCAGGGCGGCTGCGTCAGTTTGCTGCGGTCGGGTTCGGTGACTTGGTTTGGCAGTTGGCTGTCTCTGAAGACGTCACGGCCAGTCGTAAAGGCTGAGGATTCACTCTTAACCTTGTATAAGACATAGTGTAATTTTTGAGTACCCCCCAACGAGAGTATCGTTGGGCCGACACCCCTCTTACCGGGGGCGTCTCTCTTTTGTCCGCTGGCCATGAATACTCCCCGGGCGTCGTTTTGGCGGTTCAGTCGGTCATGTTGTACGCTACACATACCACCCCAACGAGAGTATCGTTGGCCCGACGTCCTCCCTTGTGGGGGGCGGTTCTTTTTGCCCGTCCTCTGGTTTAAAAGAAGCGCAGTCTCCGCATCAGTGAACTTCATTCCATCAATCATCTCGCCCACAGGCTGTGGTGTGCAACCGCATCCGCTCGCGAATTTGGTCTGCGAAGTGCCTCGCACCTCAAGACAGCTCGCCAGGTTCTGTCCAGGTGAAACCGCGTAGTCAGGCCGGAACTGGCAGGTTGTCGTAAACAAGACACTTTTCAACATAACAGGGACCTACCAAGCTGCAGGACGCTTCCCTTTGGTCACGCTGGTGCCTCGGCGCGCGCCAGCAGTTCGGCGAAGCTGTAGTTGACGCTGGTGACGCCGAAGTCGGGTTCGCGGTGGAAGGGGCGGCGGAGGTAGTGGACGCGGTGGTCGTCGCGGTCGAGGAATTCGACTATGGCGAGGATGTAGGCGTCGGGCTTGTTGAGCGAGTAGAGGATTTCGTTGCGGGTTACGGTGATGGCCGGTGCACCGGTGACGCGGCCTTTGACTTCGAGGAAGCGCAGGCGGCCGGTGGCGGGGTCGCGGCTTTCGATGTCGTAGCCGCGTTTTTCGAATTCGCGGTCGGTGGGTTCGTAGCCCAGGCTTCGTTCCACTTCCATGACGATTTTGCGGGCGCGGGCGGCGGCGGCCTGGGTGTCGGTGGTGGCGGCAAGGGGACGGGGCGTCAGATCGCCTGCCATAGCACGGAGCAGGCCGAGGGGCGCGATCAGGGCGGCGCCGAGTACGACGGGCGGGCGGGGTGAGATCTGGCGCTCCAGCTCCAGTTCGGCCAGGCGTTTTTGGAGGCGTTCCTCAAGGCGGTCGGCGCGGTGGCGGGCCTGGGCGGAGTTGAGGCGGGCGTTGGTGCGGCCGGATTGCTCCTGCAGCTTGAGGTCCTCGGCGCGGCGGTCCCAGTGCGAGATCTCTTTGGTCAGACGGTCCTTAACGGCATCGCGTGTTTTGTCGAGGAGCGGCTGGCGGGCGCGGCGGATTTCGTCGACGTGTTCGGGCACGACGCTGGCGACGGCGTAGCGCTGGGCGGTCTGCTCCAGCTCGGCGCCGATCCAGGCGCATTCGGGCCGGGCGAGGATGGCTTCGTGTTCGGGTTCATCTGCGGCCAGGGGGCGGTAGTCGAGATAGGGGGCGTATTCGACGTGGCGGGCGGTGTTGGCGGCGTCGAGCTCGACGTAGAGCATGCGCTTGGAGATGACGCGGCGGGTGCCGGCGCGGGTGAGGCTGGCGTCCTGGATGGCGTGTTCGAGGAAGAAGAGGACGCGGGGTTCGGCGCCGGGGTCGCGTTCGTCGACGAGGACGGCGCCCTGCTTGAGGAGGTCGCGATGGCTTGGGAGGGTGCTGTCGATGACGGCGTCGAGGAGGGGATGGCCGGGGCAGACGAAGGCTGCGGGGGGATGGTTGTCGCCGGCGGCGAGGGACTTTTCGAAGGCGATGCGTTCGTAGCGGCGCAGGACGGGCAGGCCGGCGCCGACGGTGCGCTCGATGTTGCGCACGGGGGCGGGGACATGCGTGACCTCGTAGCGGCGGCTTTCGCGCTGGCGGGCACGTCCACCGACGCGCTGGAAGGCCTCGAGGAAGAAGGACTCGATGTAGTGGGGCTGGAGGCGGCGGGCTTCGGCGCGCTCCATGCGGGCGCGCACGCTGTGGACGCGGCTGGAGTCCATTGTGTCGGGCGTCAGGGAGCGCTCTTCGAGCAGTTCGCTCAGCTTTTGGGGATCGAAGGCGTTTTCGACGGTGGTGGTGAGGCGGGCGCGCACTTCAGGCTGCTCGCCGTAGCGGATGGCATTGACGAGCAGCTCGCGCAGGGGCCTGCCATCGAACTGCATTTTGCCGAGCACGTCGAATACCTGGCCGCCCAGGGTCTGGCGGGCTTGCTCCAGTTTTTCCAGCAGGCGCTCGTAGACGTCGCCCTCGCGCGTTTCGGAGGCGACCAGGTTCCAGAGGTGGCAGACCTCGGTCTGGCCGATGCGGTGGATGCGGCCGAAGCGCTGCTCGAGGCGGTTGGGGTTCCAGGGCAGGTCGTAGTTGACCATAAGGTGGGCGCGCTGGAGGTTGATGCCTTCGCCGGCGGCGTCGGTGGCGAGGAGGACGCGCACCTGCGGGTCGTGGCGGAAGGCTTCTTCGGCGGCGCGGCGCTCCTCGCGGCGCAGGCTGCCGTGGATGGTGACGACGGCCTGATCGCGCCCGAGGCGGCCGGCGATGCGGGTATGCAGATAGTTGAGGGTATCGCGGTGTTCGGTGAAGATGACCAGTTTCTGCTGGGGCGAGGGCACGGGGTCGGCGATTTTGCCTGAACCGTAGGGGGCGGGGGTCTCGGCGAGCGTGCGGATGAACAGCTTGTCGAGCAGCTCTCCCAGCTGGCGCCACTTGGTATCGCGTCCGCGGCGCAGGACGCGGCCGGCCTCGGTTTCCAGGCCAGTGAGGGTGCCGATCTCCTGTTGCAGCTCATCGATGGTCTGGGCGGCGGTGGCCTGGTCGAGGACCTCTCCCTCCTGGGCCTCGATCTCGTCTTCGGGGGCGTCTTCCAGGTCTTCGAAGTCTTCGCTGTCGAGCGCCGACATGGCGGGCGCAGAGATTAGAGCTGTCTCGCCCTTGCGCTGCAGGCCTTCCAACTCCTGAAGGCGGCCCTGCAGGCGTTCGCGGCGGCGGCGCAGGGAGCGGTAGATGGCTTCGGGGGAGGAGGCGAGGCGGCGTTGGAGGATGGTGAGGGCGAAGCCGACGGCTCCGGCGCGTTTGTCGTTTTCGAGCGCGCCGGCGCGGTCGAACTCTTCGCGAACGTACTGGGTGACGGCGGTGTAGAGATTCTCCTCTTCGGGTGACAGTTTGTAGGAGACGGTGTAGGCCATGCGCTCGGGGAAAAGGGGCGTGCTGTCGAATTTGAGCAGCTTCTCCTTTACCATGCGGCGCATGAGGTCGGAGACGTCGACGTTGTGCACGCCGTCGCGGAACTTGCCCTCGAAGCGGTCGCCGTCGAGCAGGGCCATAAAGAGCTGGAAGTCCTCCTCTTTGCCGTTGTGGGGGGTGGCGGTCATGAGGAGGAATTGACGGGTCAGGTCGGAGAGGAGCTGGCCGAGGCGGTAGCGCTTGGTGTAGCGCGGTTCGCTGCCGAAGTAGCTGGCCGACATCTTGTGGGCTTCGTCGCATACGACGAGGTCCCAGTCGCAGTCGCGGGCCTTGAGTTTCTGCTGCACTTCTTCGTCGCGGGAGAGTTTGTCGAGGCGGGCGATGACGAGGTCGGTCTCGAGGAACCAGTTGCCGGTGCGGGCGGCTTCGAGCTTGTCGTTGGTGAGGATTTCGAAGGGGAGCTGGAAGCGGCGGTAGAGCTCGTCCTGCCACTGTTCGGCGAGGCCGCCGGGACAGACGACGAGGCAGCGCTGGAGGTCGCCGCGGGCGATCAGCTCCTTGATGAGGAGGCCGGCCATGATGGTCTTGCCGGCGCCGGGGTCGTCGGCGAGGAGGAAGCGCAGCGGCGAACGGGGCAGCATGGCTTCGTAGACGGCGGTGATCTGGTGGGGGAGAGGCTCGACGTCGGAGGTGTGGACGGCCAGGAGCGGGTCGAAAAGATGGGCGAGGCGGATGCGCTGGGCCTCGGAAACGAGGCGGAAGAGGGCGCCGTCGCCGTCGAAGCTCCAGGGGCGGGCCTGTTCGGCGATGCTGATGCGGGACTCGTCGTCGCGGTAGAGGAGTTCGTTGGCGACCTCGCCGGCAGGTGTTTTGTAGGTCAGCTCGACGGCGTCGTCCCCGTACCACTGCACGTTGACCACCGTGACGAGGCTGCTTGCCAGGACGCCCTCGACGGCGGCGTTGGTTGTGAGTTCTTCCAGTTTCATTCTTCAGATTTTTTTTGTGGGCGTATCCGGGCAGAACATGCGGCTATTGCGCGGCGCGGCCTGTTCTGGCCTAGCTGATGCTACTTTCGATCGATATTTACGGTCAATTTCAGGGCAGTTGTCTGAACTGTGATTTTATGGGATTTAGGGGATTCACTGTGATTAGGGCCTGGCTGGCGCTGGTTGTCTCGTATGAGCGTTGGACGAGAGTTTACGAGCGTTTATGAGCGTTTCCATGCTGTCTGACCTGCAAGGCATGCAGTTCGTGTGATGGGCTGTGATGAGGGCCTCGCCGGTGCTGGCAAGGCCGGACGAGTGTTTGCGTGCGTTGTGCGAGAGTTGTACGAACTCTGACATGGCGGGACGATTTGGTCGGTTCATGTCGGGTGAAGTCGGGTTATGTCGGGTGAAGTCGGGTGAAGTAGGGCGAAAAATTTTCCTCCCGGCCCTTTTTGCCGTTACGGTTTTGCATCAGTTTTTGCGTGTCTGGAGCCTGTTCCCGGTTCTGGCAAGTTCTCTCCGATGCTCATCCACTGCTCTAACAGACGACAGACTCATGCCTCATAGCTGGCGATGGGGGGCAGGGCGTCGGGTCAGGTCGGGCAGGGCTGGGAAAAGTCGGGTCAGGTCGGGTCAGAGCGGGCAGTATTCCTTTTCCTGGACTTTGGCGCTTGACTTCGCGCACGTTTCCTCGCTGTCTTTGTTGGGTGCTGGGCAGTTACCAGTCTTGGAAGAGTCCTCCCTGACCTTCAGATTCCCTGCCAGCGGGAATCATGACTTGGTGACAGTGAAGATACGCTTTCCGTTATGCCATTCGCAGTTCGGCACACTGCTATTATATCACTGAATTATCACTGATTTTGATGCAATTGCCCTGAAGTCAACTTTTGGGGTGCTGCGACTATGCCCGGCCAGAAAGGCGCCATCCGGCATGTGCCGGGAACTTGGGGATGGAGTACACTACAGCGTGACCGACATCGTTGAACCGCCATTGTATACGGGGACATGACCATGGACGATTCGCTTTCCACTTTCGCCGACCCGCCGAGGGAGCTTTCGGTGCTACCGTTCTGGTTTTGGAACGATGAGTTGGATGCGGATGAGATCCGTTCGTCTGGATGCACCTTATTTTGCCCGTTTCGTGGTTCAAACATTGGGGCTCACCATATACCTCCCCCGCCCTTGTGAGGATTATTAGGATGCCCTCTCACAGTATTTGGCGAAGTATGGGCTTTGCTATCGATGGGTTGCGCTATGCCTTTAGCAGTCAACGCAGTCTTCGAATCGAAAGCATTATTGCAGGATTTATTGTCGTGATTGGATTTGCTCTGGGCATCAGCAGGCTGGAGTGGGTTATCGTGATTATTTCGATTTCCTTTGTCATCGGGCTGGAACTGATCAACACCGCTATAGAAGCAGTAGTTGACCTGGTGTCTCCCGAATATCATCCACTCGCGAAAGTCGCCAAAGATGTAGCTTCAGCCGCCGTTCTGACAAGCGGGGTCGGCGGGCTAATTGCTGGGCTTGTTATCTTTGGAGCTTACATACTCGGGGATAGATTATTCTGAAAGAGTTGTTGATGATCCGGGGATTTCCAACCAAAGCTGCTGGATTGACACTGATACTTCCAATTGTCAGTAGCTGCTATGGTCCGCTGGACTGGTTCGACGGCCCCAAGCCTGAAGGCCAGCCAATGCCGCCTCCCATTGTTCCGGCGACACAAACAGCACCGCAGATTGGAGTGGTTAGGTCTCTCCGATAATGGGTTGACAGGGACAGTTCCGCAGGAGTTGGGCGAACTCATTCAACTGAAAGTATTGTACCTTTCCAGTAACCAGTTGAGTGGTTCAATTCCGTCCGAGTTGGGCAAGCTGATCAACCTGACCATACTGGATCTCTGGGACAATGAGTTGAGTGGGGCGATTCCGCCAGAGTTGGGCAAG
>JAPPKG010000570.1:0-4050 GCA_026914085.1 Caldilineaceae bacterium
CCAAGGAGGCGATGAACACGGACTACAGACGGAGCGACACGCGGCCGCGCTACTTCCCCGTCGACGAGGAACACCCGGCCGAGCCGCGCAACGAATACGGGATCAGCAAGCTGATCAACGAGATCACGTGTAAACGCTACACTGAAGACTACGGCATTCAGACCATCAGCTTGCGCATTAATCACAACTGGTATCTGGACAGGGCCGGGGCGGAGGTCGCGGTGCGGTCGGGCTGGAACCGGGACCGCACTGTGGAAGAGCAGTGGGAGGAATACCGGCGCTACATTATCGATTCCGACCTGGGCCGCTCTAACCTGTGGACTGTCACTGACGCCCGCGATGCGGCACGTGCGTTCAGGTTGGCTGTGGAGAACGAAGCGATTGGACACGAGGTGTTCCTGATTAACGGTGCGGACACCTGCTCGCTGGATGAGACACCGACGCTGGGCACCCGACACTATGGCGATGTGCCCCTGCGGCGCCCGCTGACCGGCTTTGACAGCTTTGTCTCGACGGTGAAGGCGCGCAAGCTGCTGGGATACGAGCCCCGTTACACGTGGCGGGAGAGCGAGTTTCGGGAGTGGATGGAGGGGCAGCCGTGAGCGCAGCCACGCCGGTTGCCAAGGAAGGACGCAGAGGCCGGATGTCCCGATTGCGCCTGCGCGAGGCGATTGACGGCTACATCTGCATCGCACCTTGGGTGCTGGGCTTCATCATTTTCACTGCCTTCCCCATCATCGCCTCCTTCGTACTCTCCTTCAGCCGCTACACGATCCTCGATCCGCCCCGCTTTATCGGCCTGGACAACTACACAAAGATGGTAAGCGGCGATCCCTTGTTCTGGCAGTCGCTCAAGGTGACGGTGATCTACACGGTCCTCCTGGTCCCGCTGGGCACAGTTGGCGGCTATTTGCTGGCGCTGCTGCTCAACCAGGCGGTGAAGGGGGTTGGCTTCTTTCGCACTGTATTCTACCTGCCGGTGGTTACGCCGGCTATCGCCTCCTCCTATCTGTTTGCCTGGATCCTCAACCCAGAGATCGGCCTGGTCAACAACTTTCTGGCCAGCATTGACATCGAAGGGCCGCAATGGTTTGCTTCGCGTGAGTGGGTGATTCCCAGCTTCATCATCATGAGTCTGTGGGGGTTGGGGGGCAACATGATCCTCTATTTGGCCGGCTTGCAAGGGGTACCGACCGTACTTTACGAAGCGGCGATGCTGGACGGGGCCGGCGCGTGGGCCAAGTTCCGAAACGTCACCCTGCCCATGACCTCCCCCGTCATCTTCTTCACCTTTCTTACCGGCATGATCGGCACATTCCAGGTGTTCACTGGCGCCTACGTCATTACCAGGGGCGGCCCGGCTGACGCTTCGCTGTTCTACATTCTCTATCTCTATCAGAATGCCTGGAACTACCTCAAGATGGGCTATGCGGCCGGCTTGGCCTGGGTTCTTTTTGCTATCATTTTTGTACTGACACTCATTTCTCTGCGCGTGTCGGGACGGTATGTTTACTACGAAGGGGCGGTCAAATAGTCTCTCTCTTTCTCAGTGGTCTGGCGCTGGCCGGCGACGACGTTCAAGATCTTGAGGCTGATAGTTTGAGGCTTACAGAGGGTTAGGGCGCGACGACGATGACCATAAAGGCGCGAGTAGACTCGGAGAATGGACAGACCGGCGGTTGGAGTTCCGGCTGGTTGCAGAGCGCGAGCGGAAAACAGGTTGCCGGTCAGGCCTTGATATACCTATTGTTGCTCGCAGTCGGCTTTATGCTGGCTGTCCCCTTTATCTGGCTGGTCTCCAGTTCGCTGAAGACCGAGACCGACGCCTTCGCTATCCCGCCAAGTTTCATCCCCAATCCGATCCAGTGGAGCAACTACGTAATGGGGCTGACCGAATTCCCCTTCGTTCGTTCCACCATAAACACGATGATAATTGTTGTGTGGGTACTGGTGGGGACTGTGCTGAGTGCGAGCCTGGTTGCCTACGGCTTCGCGCGTGTGCGCTTTCCCGGGCGCACGGCGCTCTTCATCCTGGTGCTGAGCACGATGATGATTCCCTCGCACGTGACGCTGATCCCACAGTATCTACTGTTTCGGGAACTGAAGTGGCTGGACTCGTTCAAGCCTCTCATTGTGCCCAGTTTCTTTGGGGGCGGCGCCTTCTACATTTTTCTGCTGCGGCAGTTCTTTCTGACGATTCCACTGGACTACGATGATGCGGCTCGCATTGATGGTTGCGGCACGTTTTCGGTTTTCTGGCGCATCATCCTGCCACTGTCGAAACCGGCGCTGGGCACAATGGCAATCTTTACTTTTATGAGCCAGTGGAACTCCTTCTTTGAGCCGCTTATCTATCTGAACCGTTTCGAGACACAGCCGTTGGCCGTCGCCCTGACGACCTGGGTGCAGACTGCGCACGGCGCGGGATCGATGCACTACGTCCCGTGGGTGGCGATCATGGCCGTTTCAACGCTGATCGCCTTACCGCCCGTCATGGTCTTCTTCCTTGCGCAGCGGCACTTCATTCAGGGTGTGGTCGTGAGCGGAATGAAGGGTTAGCGAGTTTCAGCCCGTACCTTCCAAGAAATCAGGATAGGGAAAACAACTGTGATCATCGACGCGCATTTTCACATCTTTCCGCCGCTCGGCAGAGCAACCGTTGAGGAGGATCCGCTGCAGCCGCTGCGGATGAAGTTCTGGCAGTGTCATATGCGCGACAGCACCCGATTCCGCCGCAAAGCCGATGATGAGCCGGTGCCCGAGCCGTTCCTGCAGTGGGACTCGGACGACATCAAAGAGATGCCGGAGGTCAATTTTCGCATGGCCGACTTCGGCCGCGCGGAGATCACGATTGACGGTGTCGATTACTATACACAGGCCTATCCGCCAAGCCTGATCAACTGTGAGGCGCCGCCCGAGCGCATGATCGGGGAGATGGACCTAGTGGGCGTGGACATGGGTGTTCTACAGCACGACCACATCTATGGTGCGTTGAACGAGTACTATGGCGAGCAGATGCGGCGCTTTCCCAACCGCTTCATTGGGCTGGCGCAGGTGCGGGAATGGGAGGCGGACAGCCCAGCGGAACATGAACGGCTGGAGCAGGCGATCTGCGAACATGGTCTCATGGGTCTCTATTTCAGCGTCGAGCCGTTTGCGCTGAGCAACTACGCCGACCACCTGGACGACGCCAAGTTCGAACCACTGTGGGAGAAGGTGCGCGAGCTCGGGATCCCCGTGTGGTGGTATCTGCACAGCCGCCAGCGCGACCGTCTTGGCGGATTCATGGAACACGTGGCGGAACTCGACCGATGGGCTGAGGCACATCCCGATATCCCCGCGTTGCTCACGCATGGCATTGATACGTTCAGTATGCGGCGAGGTGAAGAGCGCTATGAGATTCCCGACGCGCTGATGACGCTGCTCAAGCGGCCGAACATGCACGTTGAGGTGCTGTTCTGCGCGTTTTGGCCGGAATACCCGTTCCCGGGCGCGCAGGAAAAGATCAGGGAGCTGCGTGAGGAGATAGGCGTTCAGAAGCTGATGTGGGGGACGGATATGCCTTACTGCTCCGGCTCCTGGTGTACTTATAAGCAGGCGATTGACTACATCCGTGTGCATTGCGAGTTTCTTTCGGAAGATGAGAAGGCGCTGATTCTCGGAGGTAACGCCGCGCGCATGTTTAATCTGCTATAACTACTAAGCCATGTACTGTGTGTTCTGTGTGCGGTCTGTCTGGGGGGAATGTACCGTCCGTATTTCTTTAGCGAGCTCGCGATGGTCATAGCGGTTAACGTTGGGGACATATGGGAGCCGGCCCGTTTATCTTGCCTGCGCTGGCACATACTCTGAATGTGCCAAGACGCGGGGTGGGGGGTTGAAGCCCGGCCGCCGCGAGACGACAACTTCATAATAACCACGAACTCGCTACGGCGCGGACAAAGGGGGGGGCGTGGGGGGGGGGGGGCCCCCCCCCCAAACACCCCCCCAAAAAAACCCCCCCCCCCAAAAAAAAATGTTTTTTGTGCCAGTTAAAAAAAAATTATATGT
>JAPPKG010000570.1:4060-10761 GCA_026914085.1 Caldilineaceae bacterium
CCCCCCCCCCCCCCCCCCGGCGCCGGGCCCCCCCCCCCCCACAAGGGCGGGCCGAATAGCCCCGACCGCCCATAACTGCAGTGGTTAGTGGCCAGTGAAAGCACAGATTGATGGGTGATTGGCTTTGAGAGAAGTGGGGAGAGAAGAGACTTCGCTCGCCTCGTACGGTCGCGCACTGAATGAGGCTTAGTAGTTGCAGTTCGCTCTGAAAGGCAGTTGGCCGTCGCATCGAACGGAATCCAGCAGAGAAAGTTGCTCCAGTTAGAATCTTAGACACTGCCCGTAGTCGATTGCGATGGCAGGCAAAGACGCTGCAGCGCAGCAGGAAGGAATGACTCTATATGTTGACTGCGGAACAGGTCGCCCATTTTGAGACATTCGGCTTCGTCATCCGTCGACAGTGCTTCTCCACGAACGAGATGGAGGAGATCAGCGAGGCGTTCGATGAGGTGCTAACGGAGGACCGACAGGGGAAACCGTTCGACGGCGAAAAACGGCAGGCCGTCCTTGGGTTCATAGAGAAGAGGCCGCTGCTGAGCGCGCTGGCGGAGGATGATCGCATCTACGGGCCGCTCGAACAACTGCTCGGACCCGGTTTCGTGTGGATCGGCTCGGACGGCAACCTCTACGTTGGCGACACCGGCTGGCATCCGGACGGCTCGGTTCTTGACTATGGGCGCATCAAGGTCGCCCTGTACCTGGATGCGGTGACTGAGGATACCGGTTGCCTGCGTGTGATCCCTGGATCGCACCGGCTGCCGCTGCACGCCGCGCTTGACCCGCTCAGGCAGCAGCGGCACAATCCGGACGAGACGGCGTTTGGCGCTGCCGGTCGCGACATTCCTTGCTTTCCGCTTGAGTCGGAGCCGGGCGACGTGGTCTTCTTTAACCAGAATCTGTGGCACTCCGCGTTCGGCGGCAGGACGGGGCGGCGCATGTTTACGATGAATTTCGGCGCGAAGCCGTCAAGAGAGAAGGATATCGAGTTTCTGAAGCGGGTCTACCAGGGAAACCTAGAACACGTGAAGAACATGCAGTATACACAGTCGGCGCGGGTGTACGAAGATGCGTTTTTGTACAGCGACAGTCGTCGTATCCAGAACATGGTGGGCACGCTGGTGGAGCTGGGATTCAAGTGATGGAGGGCGCCAGGCGGTGCGCATATAGGATTGACTCGGAGTTTCGACTGGATATTTCCTGCGACAGGCTTCTGAACGAGGTTCGTGGATGGAGGGCTGTGAAGCCCGATTCCTGAAAACGTAAAAGCGACGAGGAAAGAAGGCCCAGGACACACGACATTTTTTGTCTCTCTTCTCTACTATTTCTCTTTCCTATTTCTTTCCCTTTGAGGCGAACATTTCACAACGTAAAACCAGTTCAGACTCGTTTCCTTTGAAGCAGTGGACCTGTATCCGCAAAGGAGGATCCAAATGTCCCGGAGTCAAGACAGGAAAGACGGTCTGTTGAATCGCCGCGATCTTCTCAAGTTGGGAGGCGGCGCAGCGGTTGGCGCGGCTATGCTGGGGGCTTGCGCGCCGGTGGCTACGCCGGAGGAGGAGCCAGCCGCGCCGGCGGTAATGAGCGACCATCCGGCGGCGCTTCTTCCCTCCGGTTTTAGCGCTGAATTGGAATGGTGGACGCATACCGACCACGACACGACTGTAGGTAACGTAATTCGGGCCGGCATCGATCGATTCCGGGAGGCGAATCCGGGCGTTTCGGTCGAACTGCGGGTCTTCCCCAACCGGGAGATGAACGATAAGAATCGGACTGCACTTCTGGGCCGGCAGGGGCAACCGACCATTTTCAGCCCGCTGCCTTCGTACATGCGCGACGGGCTGCTGGAGCCACTGTCGGACAAGTATTTCGAGGCGGACTGGCTGAGGGAGACCTTCGGTTTTCAGGAAGCACTCTACTGGGAAGGGGACACGTATATCATTCCGCCCGGTTCACTGATGACGGGGGCATTCTACAACAAGACGCTGTGGCAAGAGGGTGGGTTGACCGATGAGGATGTTCCTCGCACCTGGGAAGAGATGCTCGAGATCGCCAAGATGCTTACGCAGTATGACGACAACGGGGACGTGGTGACAGCGGGTCTATCCATGCACGCCGAGGCGTTCCGCATCGCGCGTGACTGGCCGGGGCAGCATGGCGGTTACCACTATAGCCGCGAGCTGGGGCGGGTCTTCGATTCGACCGGGTGGCGCAAGTTCATGGAGTTCTACATCCGTGCGATCGTGGAGGAGAAGGTGGACAGCCCCAAGATGCCGCCTTATCTGGAGGCTTTCCCGACCAACCGGGCGGCGATGACGGTCAACAAAGGCTGGCTGGTCGGCACTTTCACGAACCAGTTCCCGGACTTGGAGTTTGGCGTCTTCCCGACGCCCCTGGCTGCGGACCGCCCTGACGACGGCTGGTGGGGCATTGCCGACGACCTGGGCTTTGGTTACACGGTCAACCAGTTCGCAGACGACGATGAGAAAGAGGCGGCGAATGCGCTGCTGCGCTATTTGTACGGGGATGATGAGTTCATGGGCCGGTGGGCGGTGAATTCGGCCGCGGTGCCTTCGAAACTGGCTGTACGCGAGTGGCCGGAGTTCCAGGCGGCCAGGATTCAGACATTCATGCTTACGGCTCCTTACCGGGCGCCGTTCGGCGGTGAGGAGTTCCCGCGGCAGCGTGAGATCGCGAAGACGGCGCTGGAGTCGCTGCTGCAAGGTACGTCGATCGATGACGCGATCGCCGCGTCGCAGGCGGAGATGGCGGTGGTGATGGAACAGAACGCGGGAACGCCGTTCATCGTTTTTGAGCCGGACTACAAGCCACCGGCCGATCTGAGCGTGCTGGAGGCGTGGAGCTCAGGGGAGATCGCCTATCCGTTCTCTTAGACCGTAGTGGCCCGCGGAGGATGGCCGGCTTCTTCGCCGGTCTAGCCCCGCGGGCCATGCGTGTTGGCGCCGTCCGCTCTGAATGGAGGGCATCATGCGGCTGAATGTCCTTGGCGTGCGCCAGGGACAGCGGGCCATGGTCTATGGTTCGCTGTTGTTTCTCGTCATCTTTTACGGGGGATTCAGGCTGTGGCCGATGGCCTATTCCATAGTCCTCAGCCTGTTCAACTGGCGGGGGTTAAAGCCGATCTGGGAGCAGCAGTTTGTCGGGCTGTCCCACTACGAGTTTGCCCTGGTCAAGGACAAGCTGATCCTGGAATCGTTGTGGCGCACTATTGTTTTCAGTGCCGAGTTGGTGATCATAAGCACGGTGCTGGGGCTGATTGTGGCCGTGCTGATCAGGAATCACCGGCGGGCCCAGCCTACGCTACGTCTGGCCTATTTTCTCCCTTACATCGTGCCGGCGGTCGTATCCGGTCTGCTGATGCGGGTGCTTTTCCAGCCCCAATTCGGCTCCGTCAACGCGCTGCTGAACGTCATTGGCCTGCCATCGCAACCCTGGATGGCAAGCCCTAAGAGCGCGCTGCTGACGGTGGCGTTGGTGGCGGCGTGGGCGCGGCTGGGGTACAACGTGATCCTGTTTCTGGCCGGCCTGGACCAGATACCCTCTGATCTGCTCGACGCGGCCCGGGTTGACGGCGCGGGGGCCTGGCAGACGTTCTGGCGCATCACCTTTCCGCTGCTGATGCCGGTCATGCTCTTTGTCGTCGTGACCGGAACGATTGCCGCTCTGCAGGAGTTCGGCGTTATCTACGCCATGACGCTGGGGTCGACGGAGGTGGTGGGCGGTCCGGTGCGGGCAACGACCGTATTCTCGATCCTGCTTTATTTGACTGCCTTCTCGGAGGTCGGCGGCTTCAACTACAGTTATGGAGCTACGCTTGCCGTCATTCTCTTTCTTCTGATTTTCGGGCTGACGCTGATCCAGTTCCGCGTCATGCGGACGCGATGGGAATACTAACCGGCGCGCTGCTGTGAATCGTCTTGAGGACTGAACGACAGCAATGGCAACAGAGCGGATTCCAGTATCGACCAGATATTCAGACCGGTGTGGCGGGCGCGGGGGGCCTGGCAGGGAGGTTGCGGCGTACTGGCTGTCTCTCGTGCTGGTTACGTTTGGGGCTTTGATCATGGTCGTGCCGTTCGCGTTCATGGTGATCACATCTTTCAAGACGCAGGCCGAAATCATCGCCATCCCGGCGATCTGGCTGCCGTCGCAGCTGACGCTGGAAAACTTTGTGCAGGTCTGGAATCGAACGGAGCTACTGCGTTCGCTGATCAACACGGCCTATGTGGCGGTCGTGATCACTGCTGCGACGGTCTTCAGCAGCTCGCTGATGGGGTTCGTTTTCAGCAAGTATGAGTTTCGCGGGCGCGACGTAATCTTTGCCATCAGCCTGGCGGGCATGATGCTCCCCTTCTATGTGATCTCGATCCCTCTCTATCTGATAATCATTTCGCTCGGCTGGGTAAATTCCTATGCGGCGCTTATCGTTCCTTCTTTATACAACTCCTTTGGCGTCTTCCTGATGCGCCAGTTCATGTTCAGCATCCCCTCGGAGCTGCTGGATTCCGCCAGGCTCGACGGTTGCAGTGAGTTCAGAATCTTCTGGTCGATCGCGCTGCCGCTGGCCAAGTCTGCGGCCGGGGCGTTGAGCCTGCTCAACCTGATGGTCTATTGGAACTGGTTCTTCTGGCCTCTGATTGTGCTCAACTCGGAGGAGAAGTTCACAATCTCGCTGACCCTGACCAAGTTCATGGGGCTTTACTGGACCGAGTACGGCCCGCTTACGGCGGGATCGTTTCTGGCGGTCATTCCGATCGTCGTCACCTTCCTTGTCCTGCAGCGCTATTTTGTCGAAGGCATCGCGACAACCGGAATGAAGGGATAGAACAATGATTGTCGGCTACAACCCGGAGACCCATTTCGAGCGCTTTGGCGATCAGACCCAGTATTTTCTGGATGACACGGTGCTGGAGTGGGTGAAGAATATCAAGCGCACGCAGCATGTTGCGACCAAGCATGCGGCCAACCCCGTCATCCGGCGCGACAGGCCGTGGGAGGTGTGGCCCCACTTCAACACGACAGTAACGGCGCTGCGCGACGAAGACGGCCGCTTTCGCTGCTGGTATATGGACTTCACCAACCTGGGCTTTGAAGGCGGGGCTGAGGCGGTTTGGAAACCGAAACTGAGCTATGCCGAATCCAGCGACGGCGTACACTGGCACAAACCGGAGCTGGGCGCTGTCATCGTCGACGGACAAGACACAAACAGACTGGACTGGGACGACAGGCTGGGTACGCCGGTCGCGCTCTCGGTGATCCGGGATCCGGTCGATCCGGAGCCTGAGCGCCGCTACAAGATGGCCTTCCTACCGGAGAAGCTTAACATCAACGTGCCCAAGCGCAGCACGATCACGCATTCCCATTCCCTGGGCCTTTGTTTCGCTTACTCCGCTGACGGATTCCACTGGACGCAGGAGCCTTCGAATCCGGTGAATCTGATCTGGGGAGGGGACGTTCTATCGCTTTCCTACGATGAAGAACTGTCGCGCTACGTGATCTATGGACGCGGGCATTACGCGGCCGAGACGGGTAATCCGGCCGGCGATCAGTGGTTTACGCGCCACTATCCAGGACAGCCGTATGGATGGATCCCAAAGCGGGCGGTCTACCGGCTGGAGAGCGAGAATCTGTTGGACTGGACGCCGGCGCAGCGGGTGCTGGCGCCGGGGGGCTATCATAATCTGGATGACCAGTTTTATGCGCTCTCCTACTTCCGGTTGGGGCGCTATCACTGCGGACTGCTGCCGGTATTTCACACGGTCGACAATACAAAGGACGCTGAATTGGTGTACAGCCATGACGGCATCGAATGGCAGCACTATCCGCACGGGCCCTGGGTAATTCCACGCGAAGGGGAAGAGACGTGGGATGCATTCCAGGTGGATACGGTGATCCCGCCGGTACGGGTGGGCGATGAGAGTTACATCTTCTATGGGGGGGCTGATTTTCACCACGATTGGGCGTTCGTGGGCAAAGCACAAGGGCTGGATACACCTGAGGCGGAGCGGCCGCCCAATGAATTGAACGAGGGGCTGGGGCTGGCCGTGCTGCGCGCCGACGGCTTCGTGTCGTTGGATGCGGGGCTGAGGGAGGGGACTATCAGCACAAAGCCGTTCTTCTCAACGGGCGAGAAGTTAATCATCAACGCCCGTTGTCATGCCAATGGATACATTGACGTCGAAGTCACCGATCCGATGGACGAGCCGTGGGCCGGGTTCACACGCGAAGAATCGGACCGGTTCAGCGGTGACTCGGTCGAGCATGTGGTCACATGGCAAGGGCGATCCTCGGTGAACGAAATTGTTGGCTATACACGTCTGCGCTTCTATCTGAGAAACGCGGAACTCTACTCATTCCGGGTGGCAGATACGCCGGATTAGGGTGCGTCCCGGATTTGGGGTGGGAACAATCAGGCGGGGAAATCATGCCAGCGGTGGCTGGAAGCGTTTGCCGGCTCCTGGAGAGACGGAGGGCAGCGCCAGGCTGGGACTTATCGTGGGGTGCGTAGATTGGATGGTGTGCGAGGGCAGGCACAAGGCCGGCACCTACAGGGATTTGATGGGACTGGAGGGACCTGGTCGGAAGAAACTCGCTCGATTGGGGACCTGTAACGGATACCGGCACACGGTCGGCGAGGCATGTTGTAGGAGGGGGGGCGTTGGGGGGGGGGGGCCCCCCCCCAA
>JAPPKG010000185.1:0-10605 GCA_026914085.1 Caldilineaceae bacterium
CACAAGGGAGGGCCGAATAGGCCCGACCGCCCAAACTGCAGTGGTCAGTGGTCAGTGGTTAGTGGTCAGTGGTTAGTGGTCAGAGACTGCGATTCCTCTGCCACAGAGTTTATCGCGGCGTGGCGATGGTTGGTGTGGCGCCGAAAGTATGCTTGAGTTTGCCTCCATTTTGGGATGCACTCGTTTGGAGTTCGTTCAACGGGTCCAGAAAGAACAGCGGGCTTCGACTGAGAAGGTTGAGAAGAGTATCTTCATTTTTTGGAAATCACCGTAACCGGGACAATTTGGGTAGACCCGCTTTGGAAGTGACTTTGCGCAGTAATTTTTGAGTTGGTATACTGTTTGGGTTGCGCCAGAAAGCGAGAGTTGGGCTGGAGGCGCTGGTCCCTCGCTGGGGCGGCCAGCGGAACTGAAAGCAGGTTTCGGTACATTCTTCCCCCCACATTCCATTCGAAATCAGGCTCCGAAGGATCTGGATTCTTCAGAGGAGGCCAGCATGTTAAGAACATTGGGCCGGGTCGTGCCCATACTCCTGCTGATCGGCTTCATAGCGACAGGCGTCGTTCTCGTTCGAGGTGGGCTACAGACGACAGATTTGGCCGCGAGAGAGTGGCTTGCCACTGCCACCGGGGCACAGCCGAACGCCGTCGAGTCGCAGGTCAGCATTCCCACGTATTTCGGCTCTCTGGAGGTTACGCAATCGCGTTCGGTTACTCCGGGCGTGGGCGGGGAAGTCATGGAAGTGTTCGTCGAAGTAGGCGACCTGGTAGAGGCGGGGCAGGAGCTGTTCAGGTTGGATTCGACGCAACTAGACTGGGCGGTTCAGCGTGCAGAGATTGCGCTGGAGCTGGCTCGCATTGCGTTGTTGGAGATCGACGAGCAGTCTACGGAGGGCGATCTTGCGGTTGCACGGGCAAATCTGGAGGTAGCGAAGACCAATCTTGACAAGCTGGCGTTTGGCGGCGTGACGGAAGACGAGCTGGCCGCCACGCGGGCGAGCGCCGCGGCCGCGTGGGCGCGGTACAATGAGCTACTCGCCGGCCCGACCGAAGCCCGCTTGCAGCAGTTGAGGGCGAGCCTGGAAAGGGCGGAGCTGGCAGTAACGCAGGCGCAGCGGGCGTATAACGAGGTGGCGTGGCGAGGCGACGTCGGTCGTACGCCGCAGGCAGCGAATTTGCAGCGGGTCACGATCGACCTGAATGTGGCGCAGGCGTCTTACAATGAGGCGACGCAGCCGGCGCGAGCTTCGGAAGTACAGAGCGCCCTGGCGGCGGCTCATCGGGCCCAACATGCGTTGAACGAACTCGAGGAAGGCATTTCGGAGGTGGATCTGGCAGTAGGCAGGGCGAGGGTTGCGGCAGCGGAGGCTACGATTCTGAGGATAGAGGAATTGTCGACCAGCCAGAAGTCAGCCGAACTGCGGGTGAGCCAGGCGCTCGTCAACCTGGAGGAGTCGCAACAGCGTTTGGACAAGGCCACAGTTCGCGCGCCGATGACGGGGGTTGTTCTTGCACTCAATGCCGAGGAGGGTCAGGTAATTGGCGCGTCTTCACTTGCAGCCGAAATAGGCGATCCATCGGCGCTGGAGCTGGTGGTGGGGATTCCTCAGGACCAGGTGCTGACGATGTCGGTCGGGGATCCGGTGCGAATAACGCGGTTCGGCAGCGATGACATTTCGGTTCTTTCGACGATTTCCAAGATTTCTCCGATCAGTTTGCCCGGAAAAGGGAATTCGACCTTTCCCGTTACGATTCGGTTACCGGAAGACGGTACCGCGCAGTTTAATCCGGGAATCTTCGTTTCGGCAACCTTTGAGTAATCCTTCGGCAGGTCGAGTAATCGCTTACTGAGCTATACGCTGGCCCCACAGGACTTCCGTTCCATGTGCAGCCCGGTTGCGGAAGTCCGTGAAGATGAAAACTCAGGTAGGAACCGAGTGGTGACGACAGGGCGTCAAAGAGGACGCACCGGTTGCCAAGGTTCCATTCGTTAACGGCACTACGTCAACTGCATTCAAAGGGGAGCGCAATGACGAACCACATCCGAGTGCTGGAGATATGACGATGACGATTCGACTCGTTTTGGGCTTGGCAGCGCTATTTTATCTTGCGATAATCCAGCCTGGTTCGGCCCAAAGCGGACGACTTGAAGGTCAGTTAGCCCAGTCCACACCCGTAACCCCAACAGTCCTCGCGGTTGTTCGCAATCAAGGTACGACGCTCTACGACAGGCCAAACGGTGAGCCTCAGCAGGAGCTGGTGGGCGGATCTCTTGTCACGGCCCGGTTGCGTTCTGCCGACCTGCTCTGGGTATTGGTTCAGACACGTGACCAGACTGAAGGCTGGGTAGAGGTAAGGACTCTGCTTGCCGCAGGGTTGGGCCGGCTTCCGGTTGAGGAACCAACGCCGACGCCCACGTTGACGCCATCGCCTACTGTTCCGCCAACGCCATCGCCAACGGTGACGCCGACAACGGAGGCGGTTCCGACTGAAGCGGTGGAGGCCACGGGGACGGCTACGAGTGAACTGGCTCCTGAGGAGGTAATGGAGGAGACGCCAGAGGCTGCGGGCACGCCGGCGGCGATGGAAGAGGCGACGCCGCAGCCAACAGAAGAAGCCATGCCAGAGGCTACATCTGAGACGGGGACGCCGGAGGCAACTCCGACACCGTTCATGCCGCCTGAAGGACCCACGGCACTCTCGCTGGCTCGAATTGGCGGTGCAGTACTGTGGGATGGCGAGGACGGGGCATTCGTGGAACATTTCAAGGCCGGTTCGCGGTTAACTGCGGCCTTCAGAACGGACAGTAGCAGTTGGTACTATGTCTATCACGACGATGGGGCTCACGGTTGGGTTTCGGCAGATGAGCTGTTGGTCGTGAGCGGCCAGATTCTGACTGTTAAAGAGTTTACGATTCCTTTGGAGGAGGTGATCCCCGTAGAAAGAGGGGAGACTGCTCCGGACACGGAGACGCCAACGCCCACTCCGACACCTACGCCTGCCGGGCCCCCCGAAAGGGTCACAGTTACGGTCATTGATTTCGGTCTGCGGTTGAACGTGCGCGCCGGTCCGAGTACCGATTACGATATCGTGGCCAAGGCGGTGGCTGGGGTTACGTTTAACGGGATAGGCCGGACAGAGTCGGGCGACTGGGTGCAGGTGGCGATCGCCGATCTTCCGAGCGGGTATGGCTGGGTTTCTGCCACTTACGTGACGACCACGGGGCCGTTTGAGGCGTTGCCCGTGGTGGGAGCGATGGAGATGGATTCGGAGGCCGAGACGGAAATGGAGAGCGACAGGTGAGTAGGTGAAGGTGAAAAGCCTTGGCCGGGATGCCTGGCGGCTAACCTTCTGACCACAGTTTACGAATCCTGTTTGCGCTGTCAGGCGGAACAGGATCTGCGAAGTGTAAGCGATTCTGGACATGACCGAGGTCATGGGCAGGGTCGCTTTTCTTTTGCTAGTGGGCCTGTTTGGGGTCGGCCGATCCCAGCCTGCACATGCGTGGTTTACTGTTTTGAGGCCCCACTTGTCCCCGCCTCCTTTGTAGTTCACGCGGGGAGGAGTGACGAAACGTCTTCTGGCAGAGGTTTTCAAAGTAGGGGCGAAGTCGAAGTTTCCGACTCTGAATCAGAGGGCGGCTTTCGGCCATACGGGACGCATGTGGGGATCGGTCTGTTGCGTACCTTGAAGCAGCCATTTCACGATTATCCGGGAAATGAGGCTGCATTTGCGGGGCTTTTGCTGTTGGCAACTCACTGCAATTGGGGTTGGCAACGTCTGCTGTGAAAGCAAGATTGCCAAGAATACATTACTTTTACGACGATTGACACAGCCAATGCGTTCTTGTATAGTTCAGTCCCTTCATCAGGGCGGTGGGGAGGATGAACGTTGACGCGATTTGTGACGCATTCCATTCACTGTGCCTTGCTTTTCTGTACTCCAACCTTGCAGAGGTTATTGAGTTGAAAAGGAGAGTGGTCGAAATGCCGAACAGCACGCATTTTTCGAGACGTCATTTTCTGAAGTTGAGCGGCACTGCCGGCGCGACTGCATTGATCGCGGCCTGCGGACCGGGTGGCGCGCCTGAGGCGGAAAGCAGCGCGGGGGAGAGTTCGGAAACCATGCCGCAAACGGCAACGCAGTCGGTACCCGAATTGCTTGGCGCGGACATGCCCGGGAGTCCAAATAGTCCCCGTGGTTGGACAACCGTGCTGCCTGATTTGCCGGAGGGACTGCCGCCTGCACCGGGGCAGGAACCGATTGAGATTTCGACGACGCGGCGAGTGGACGCCCAAACGAAGTTTGGCGAAGGCGACTCATTGGAGAACAATCCCTGGTCGCGCATGATTGAGAAGCTATTTGGCGTCAAGCTCACGGTTGCCTGGTCCTGGTCGAGCGGCGACGAGGCAACGACAAAGTACAACCTGGCCATGGCAAGCGGCGATATGCCGGACTATCTGGAAACTGTGCCTTCCACTATCTTCGTGAAGATGGTAGAGGCAAATCTGCTTGAGGACATAACCGATGCATACACAATGTATGCCAGCCAGCGGTGGCAGGACACGTGGGCTGAGTATGGTGAGCTTCCGTGGATCTTCACAACGGTAGACGGTCGAAAGTACGGTTTGCCGCGAGTCGAGGACCTTGCCCACAATGACAATATCCTCTGGTACCGGCAGGACTGGTTTGACGCGCTCAGTCTGGATGTTCCGCAGACGCTAGAAGAGTTGCATGACACGGCGGTGGCCATTGTAGAGGCAGACATAGGCAAGGGCGCGCCGGGAACGACGATCGGATTGCTTGCGAACAAGAGTTTTTCTGCGACCTGGTTTGGCAGCATCGATCCAATCTGGGCACCGCACGGGGTTGTTCCGAATCACTGGACAGAGGTGGGAGGCGAACTGGTATTTGACGCGGTTCGCGAGGAGATGCAGGAGCCGCTGGCGCTATTGAACCAGTGGTACCAAGACGGTATTTTCCGCGAGGATTTCTTCACAATAAACACTTCCGACTCGATCCAGGACGTGGCCGCGAGTCAGTGCGGCATTCATTACACGCCATCCTGGGGCGCCTGGCTGGACACGGTACGAAACGATCCCGAGACAGTCTGGGCATTTGCCGACAATCCTGCCGGCCCGGGTGGTGTCAGAGCACGGCACACTGAGAACAACTTCCGCAGCAGCCCCTTCTGTTTCCGGAAGGGGATGGAGCACGTCGATCAGATCTTCACGATTACGAACTTCATGCACGAGTTGACCGAGGACTATGACCGGCGCTTCCACGGTTGGGAGAGTCACAACTATGAATGGCAGGAGGATGGTTCGGTCGCGGCTACGGGAATCAGTTGGTCTCCCTGGGCGATTGGGCCGATAGGAACGCGCGGAAGCGGCATGATCGATCCCCGGCACGTAGCCAACCTGATAGACTATCAGCTGGAGGAATGGGGAAAGATTCCGGCTGAGGAACGGGACGCCTACCAGACGCTTTCGCTTGAGGACCCCACCGGTGTGAGCATTCTGGGCAAACAGTCACGCCTCTTCATTCTGGAGACGGCAGAACAGGGCAAGATTACGGAATACCAGAGTCTGCCTACACCGACCATGATCGAACGGGGCAGTGACCTGAGTAAGTTGGTAGAGGAAAACGTGCTCGGCATGATTATCGGAGAGAAGCCTCTCAGCGCTTTCGACGATTTTGTCGAGCAGTGGACAAACCTTGGCGGCGACCTGGTTACGCAGGAAGTGAACGAGTGGTGGGCCGCAAGGTCGTAAGTCAGTACCCAGACTTTGCAGGGGGCAGGCGTGTTCTCGGGGAACCGGGGGCACACTGCCCTTCGCAGCGAAGTAGGGTGACAGTACTCCGAACGGAAATGAAGTCCCAGTAGTATCCCCGGATTGACATTATGGCAGTTGTCGAAGCGGAACACGGCACCGTTGCCGAAACGGCTGCAAAGCGATTGCGAATCCGCAACTATTTAGGGAGATCATGGCCATTGTACGCCATGATGGTGCTCCCAGTCATTCAGCTTGCCCTCTTTCACTACTACCCCATGTACGGTGTAGTGATCGCATTTCAGGATTTCAACCCTGGCCTGGGATTCGGAGGTTCGCCCTGGGTTGGTCTGAAGCACTTCAGGTTTATCTTCTCCAATCCCGACTTCAGTAACGTAGTCGCCAACTCTTTCATTATCGCGGTCGGCAAGATCACGACACTTCAGTTAATGGCAGTTACACTGGCATTGCTGCTCAACGAAATCCGGTCAATGATCTTCAAGCGTACGGTACAGACGGTGATCTATCTGCCGCACTTCCTCTCCTGGATTGTGCTGGGAGGCATTTTGCTGGATCTGCTGTCAACGTCGGGAATGATCAACCGGGCCATTGAGTTTGTAGGTTTTGATCCGATTCTCTTTCTGGGCAGTAACGCATGGTTCCGTCCCATCATTGTGGTTACGAATCTGTGGAAGGAGGCCGGGTGGGCAACGATAATCTACCTGGCCGCTCTGACGGGCATCGACCCGGTTCTGCATGAGGCGGCCGCAATTGACGGCGCTAACCGCTGGCAGCGCATTCGCCACGTCAACATTCCCGGAATCCTCTCGATGGTCATACTGATCGCCTGCTTGAACCTGGGAAATGTTCTTCAAGCCGGCTTTGAGCAGGTGCTGACCTTATATAACCCGACGGTGTATGAAACCGGCGACATAATCGATACATACGTCTACCGTGCGGGACTCATCTCGGCGCGTTACAGTATGGGCGCGGCGGTGGGTCTTTTCCAGTCGGCGATGGGCTTTGTCCTGATCGTGGTCGCCTACCGTCTGGCCAGCAGGTATGCGGGATATCGGATATTTTGATCGCAGGGCGAATCGTGTAGCTGGCGACAGGCAGTGAAAAACCGATGATACAAGAAAAGAGTTTAGCGAGCAGGATGTTTGATCTCGGGAATTACCTCTTCCTGTTTCTATTCGGGCTCGCCTGCCTGTTTCCGATGGTACATGTGATCGCTGTCTCGCTGAGCAACCGGGCGGCGTCCATGGGTGGTTTTGTTACGCTGTGGCCACTGGGTACAACCTTTCAGAACTATCTTGAAATCCTGGAGGCAGGACCGGTATACAGGGCATTCCTGGTCTCGGTTTCTCGCACAGTTCTGGGTACGTCGATCAATATGGCCATGACGGTACTGGCCGCGTATCCCCTTTCCAAGTCGTCGGAGGAGTTGAAGGGGCGTTCGGTATTCATGTGGCTCGTCCTGATTGCAATGCTCTTCAACGGGGGTTTGATCCCCTGGTGGATGGTGATACGTAATCTGGGTCTGCTCAACAGCCTGTGGGCGCTGGTTCTGCCTGGGGCACTGCCAATCTGGAACGTGATCCTGCTGATGAACTTTTTCCGCGAGATCCCGAAGGAGCTGGAAGAGGCAGCGATCATCGATGGCGCTTCCTATTGGGGTACTCTCTGGTATGTGTTTCTCCCCCTGTCGGTGCCGGCACTGGCGACGCTAACTCTGTTTGCCGCAGTTTTCCACTGGAATGCGTGGTTTGACGGGATGGTCTTGATAATGGACAACGCCAAGTACCCGATCATGACATTTCTGCGTACGGTGGTGGTCGACATGAATTTGCAGATATTGACAGTAAACATGGAAGATATCTACAACCTGTCGGATCGGTCGATTCGGGCCGCCAATATCGTCGTCGCCACGGTGCCGATCCTGATCGTCTACCCGTTCCTGCAGCGGTATTTCATTCACGGTATCCGCCTTGGTGCGGTAAAGGGATAGCCAAAGCCTTCAGGAGAGAGAATTTCTCCTACACATTGCGAGAAAGCGAAACGGCGACGCCTTGCAGCGACTTTCCTCTGTCATATCTTCGTTAGCATCAGGTAGAGTTCATCCAGAACAGGAGCTTGAACCATGGGAAGTGCTGTCAAGATCGGTGTGATTGGCGCTGGGAGCGCGACTTTTTCTCTGGGGCTTGTCAAGGACCTGTGCCTGACGGAAAGTCTGAGCGGCAGCCATGTAACGTTTATGGACGTGGACGCAGAACGGCTGCAGATGATCCACAGGCTGGCCGAGCGCTATGCGGACGAACTTGGGGCGAACATTACATTTGACCAGACTCTGGACCGGCGCGATGCAATGCAGGACGCCGACTTTGTAATCAACACGGCCTCGGTCGTGACATACGACTCGGGCCTGGAGACGCGGGACCTCATCCAGGCGTACGGCTACGACTGGGATGGACCGGGGTCGCTCGAGTATTCGTTCTACAATACTTCGTTCATCTTGGACGTGGCGCGAGAGATTGAGAGGATCTGCCCGGACGCGTGGCTTATCCAGTCGGGAAACCCGGTTTACGACGGCTGCACGGTTATCGGCCGCGAGACCGACGTGAAGGTTTGCGGACTGTGCCACGGCTATTACGGGTACCGGGACATCTGTGACATGCTGGAACTGGACCATACCAAGGTGAAGTGGCAGGCTCCAGGTCTGAATCACAATATCTGGCTGACGCAGTTTGAGTACGAGGGCAAGGACGCTTACCCGTTGATTGACGAATGGATCCAGAGCAAGGGTGAGGCGTATTGGGCGGAAACTGCGGCCAGCAGACCGTTGCCAGAGGGCAGGTCGGGCTGGTCCGGGGAATTGAGGCGTGCGTGGGAGATCGACCTTTCACGGGCGGCAGTGCATATGTACCGGCTGTATGGACTGATGCCGCTGGGTGACACGGTGTGGATGAAGTACATTGGTTGGTGGTATCACAAGGACTTTGACGCGAAGCGTTTCTGGTTTGGCGAGCCCTGGGGCGGTCAGCGTTCGCATCTGTCCTGGCCGATGTACGTTGACAACCAGGCGCGGAAGGTGGAACAGATCGCCCGTCTAGCACAGGACCCTTCGGCAAGCCTGGTGGAAAGCCTGGGCAAGAGCAAGACGATCGAGCAGCAAGTGCCGATCATCGATGCACTGGTAAATGACAATGAAGGGCAGTTCCAGGTAAACGTGCCCAACCACGGAGCGCTGCCTGGCGTACCGGATGACATTGCGGTAGAGATTCCGGCAGTGGTGAACAAGGAAGGTATCCACCGCATTCAGGTTGACCCTCTGCCGCGGAAGATCATGCTTACTCAGATCCTGCCTCTGGTTCTCTCGCTTGAGCGGACACTGCTGGCAATAGAGACCGGTGATCGCTCTCTGTTGCTATGGGAGTTACTGGACGCTAACGAAACGCGTTCCTATGCGCAGGCCGAGGACGCCCTGGAGGCGATTCTGGGACAGGGGTACAACCGGGAGATGGACGAGTTTTTCCGGTGGCCGTCCAAGTGGGAGTCCAACGGCATCAGCAGGACGCCGGTCCGGGATGATCCTGTACTGCGGGCCGAGGGGGTGGTGGCGGCCGATTAAGTAGCATCGCAGGAACCGGACGAAAACTCCTTTGTCATAAGATCACATCGGCGTTAAGGTAGTAAGGGGGACGGCTCTTTGGATTGGTAGAGCGTCCCCCTTATTTCTATTTGTGTACCAGAGGGATTTGTAGCCAATCACAAACTACGCAAGAGCATCAAGCGGGGTAAAGAAATGAAAGTCGTCGAAGTTGAAACCATGGTAGTAAAGAATGTACCGCCTTTCCGAGGCGGGAGCATGTGGTTGTTTGTTCAGGTCAAGACGGATGAGGGTATTGTCGGGTTGGGCGAGCGGCCTTCAGGAAATGCGAAGAACCTGGATGCGCAGGTCAGGCTGATCGAGGATCTGGGTGAGCAGTTTGTCGTGGGCACGAACCCCTTTGACATCGAGAAATTGTGGCAGACTATCTTTGCTTCGCGTCACGACTACCGGCATCCCGGACTTGACATGACGCCGGCATTAAGTGCGATTGAGATGGCCTGTTGGGACATCGTTGGTAAGGCGACGGGTCAGCCGATCTATAATTTGCTGGGAGGTCGTTACCACGAAAAGCTACGCGCCTATGCATATATGCCGTCGGAAGGCATCTGGGAGAACCCGGAAAAGGCCGGGGAGGTCGCTATCAAGCTGGTTGAAGAGGGGAATACGGCATGCAAGTTCGATCCTTTTCAGCCCATATTTCCGAATCCCAGCGATTATTCTTTGAAGACGATCCGCCACGTTGCCAAGATCTTCCAGTGCATTCGCGATGCGGTGGGCGACGATCTGGAAATCGGAATTGGTACGCACGGGCAGTTCAGCACGGCCGGCGCGATCCGCGCTGCCAAGATACTGGAAGAGTTCGACCCGTTCTGGTTCGAGGAGCCGGTTCCGCCTGAAAACATTGACGAGATGGCGCGGGTGGCGGCGCATACGAGCATCCCGATCGCTACAGGAGAGCGGCTGGTATCGAAGTTCGAGTTTGCTCAGCTGCTGGAGAAGCAGGCGGCGCAGATCATTCAACTGGACGTGGGACAGTGCGGCGGGATACTGGAATCGAAGAAGATCGCGGGTATGGCGGAGGCACATTACGCCATGATCGCTCCCCACATGTACTGCGGGCCGGTGGCAGCGGCGGCGGCGGTGCAGCTCGATACGTGTTCGCCCAACCTGTTGATCCAGGAGTACAACGGAGGCCCTCTGCACCAGGAGCTGTTCAAGG
>JAPPKG010000624.1:0-10544 GCA_026914085.1 Caldilineaceae bacterium
ACTGGGTAAATACCTGAAAGGTAGCGATCAGATTCAGAACCAACTGGAAGAAGAGTGTCGGTGTCAACAGGGGCAACGTGATTCGCCAGAAGCGGCGCCAGATATTCGCGCCGTCAATCTCCGCTGCCTCATAGAGGTGGGGCGGTATGTTTTGCAGACCGGCCAGGTAGATGACGGCGCCCCCGCCTACCCCCCACAGACCAAGCAGCATCAGACCCGGTAAGGCCCAGCGTGGACTGTGAAACCAGGTCGGCCCCTCAATCCCGACCAGCGAAAGAAGGTGGTTGATTACTCCAAACTCGGGATTGAATATCCAGATCCAGAGCATGGTCACCGCCACGATGGGCAGAACCGCTGGGATGTAGAAGAGTGTACGATAGAAGTTCATGCCGCGTAGGCGCAGATTCAGCAGTAGAGAGAGCGCCAGCCCCAGCACTAGATGCAGCGGCAGAGTCACCACGGCATAGGTCAGAGTAACCTTGAGAGCCTGTAGAAAGTCCCCATCGTTGGTGAAAATCTCTACGTAGTTCTGCAGTCCCACCCAGCGTGGAGCACTTCCGATATCCCAGTACGTCAGGCTGAGGAGGAGTGACGCCAGAATCGGGCCGGCGACGAACATGACGAATCCGACGAGCCAGGGAGAAATGCATATGTAGCCCTCAACCGCTTCGCGACGGGCCTGCCGGCTCATTCCGCGCCAAACGTTGAGGAAGTTTGAAGGCTGATGCGTGCGAGCAAGATTCTTGGTCACGTAACAGATTTCTTCAATTGATTGTAATTGCTTGGGTCCGGCGCCCCGGTTCCAGAGGAGGTCAGTATGCTAGTGCGCAATCTTACATAACTGCCCGAGATATGCAAAAAAAATCGAAACATTGTGCGCGCGAACCGCTGCCAGGCACGCGGCTGCTCGCCGGAACTTAACCTGTTTTCGCTAATCCGGGAGATAGTTCCAGACCCAATCGGATACTGCGTTCCCCTACGGCTGAACTCTTGGTGGCCTCAAATTCCAAACGAGCATCCCGTGCACATAACATGGTGTCGAGCGGGCGCTATGGCCCCTGTGATCCGGGAGAGGAAAAGTCTTGGAGGAGAGACGTCAACTCTCTGCGATTATCCGCCTTAGGTTCGCATAGTTAATCTGCATCGCCTCCTCGCGGGAACCGCTCGGCGGCAGAAAATGCGTCGCCACCGACAGCACCGCGTCGCTGTGCCGGTCTCGCAGACTCCGCAAAATCGTGGGATAATCCACGTCTCCTTCACCCAGCGGGCAGTAGGAAAAGTCAAGCTGCAACCCATTCTTGACGGTCAGGTCCTTGAGGTGCAGCCCGTGGAGATACGGATGAATATTGAGGAATCCCGCCGTCGCCACGTCCGCTTCGCCACAGTTCATGTTGTCGGAAGGGCCCCACATCACCTTGATGCGCGGCGAGCTGAGCGCCTCGGCCACGCGCCGGAAGTTGCCCGTCGTGTTCGTATAATTCCAGGGCATCATCGAGAGCACCAGGTCGACGTCGTACTTTTCCGCCTCCTCGAGAGCAAGCGAAAAGGCCCGCACCAGCTTCTCCATGTCGACGTCGGCGATATAGCCGCCCCGCGTCAACCATCTCATCGGCCACGTGGGCTTGGCAGCGGTATACTCCCCAGGCCACGCAAACGTGAATACGCCTACGGCGCCGACCCCCAGGCGCGCCGCTATCTGCATCGAACGAACCATGTCGTCCATGTCCTGCCGAAACTCCGGATTTTCTTCCATACAGTCCAGGTCGAGATCGGTGAGGTGAATCTGCTTGAACGGATTGCCGACGTTGATCAGGAAGATCTCAAGCCCGTGGCCCGCCGCCTGCTCCCCAATGCGGTCCACCGCGGCATCATCCAGCTCGCGCATTGACGGGCCGTCGGCGCCAAGTGTATTGAACCATACGCAGTCGGCCCCGATCTCCTTGGCCTTTGCCAGCGACTCGTCGAAGGGGAGAGCCAGCTCCGGCAGGTACATACCCAGCTTGAATCTGTGCTCGGTCATCTCTCGGCCTCGTCTTCTTTCAATTTTGCAGCGGCTGCAACCAGCGGTCCAGGCCCGCGTCCGCCAGATTCTGTATCCAGTCGTGGTGCGAGCGGGCCACCCGGTCAGGATGTCGCCGGCTGCGCGCGACAAAACCCGGTACCTTGGAGCGCCCCGTCGGCAGTCCGATGCGGCTATATCGTGTATCGACGCTCCAGCGCACCGTCTGCGACCGGTTGGGAATTGAGCGATGCACCAGCCGCTCCAAGGTTATCAAGACATCGCCTGGGTCTACCTCGCAGCTGACAACGCTGCTGGCAGGCAGGTCCGAGTCAGCGATACCTCTGGCACCCTTGTGTCCCGGGGTCTCGATCCACAAATCATGCTCTATCAGGCCCTCAAGATGGGAGCCCGGAATCACCTGCATGCAGCCGTTCTGCTCGGTGGCGCTGACGAGCGGGATCCAGTAATTGACGACTAGGGTCTCACCCGCTTCGTCGGGTATCAGGTAGGCAAGGTCCTGATGCCAGGGGATGTCCATCAAGTCAAGATCGGGCATCTTCGGACGCAATGCGAACTGCGGATGGGCGAGGATTTCGGCTCCGATCAAGGATTCGGTCGCGTCCAGAAGTACGGGAGCAGTGCGAAGGGTAAACATACCGGCAGAAATGGGCTTCCCCCTTGAGAAATAGTTCTGCCACAACCAATTCCGGTCGGTACAGGCTTCGGATGCCAGTGCCAGCCGGTTGGCAAACGGCGCGTCTTCAATGGTCTTTTTGCAGTCAAGCTGGCCCTGCCGGACAGCTTCGCCAATCGCACGATCTACCTTCTGCGCAAGCTCATCGATCAGAGGCTGAAACGCATCGAGGGGCAGCATCTGACGCACGATCAGAAAGCCCTCCTCTTTGAACTGCCGGATCTGTTCCGGTGTCAGCCCCGTAGTCGTTGATGATGTGCCTTCGATCTTCTGTTTCTGCGCTGCCGAGTTTCCTGCCATGTAGTCCTCCCGTGCTTAGCGCGAGCAATCGACTTTGTATCTGCGCATGGGTTCGTTATGAGGGGTCATTGGGAATGAAGTATATTTCAAATCGTAGGGTGGCGCTACTCTCTGAAATGCATATATGCGGCTTCCGGGTCACCCACTGAGCGGCCCTGTGCCGAAAGCTATTTCTCTCTGGATCGAGCGCCTTGAATCTCCTCATGACGTTCGGGTCTTCCACGCGACCGCACAGACGACAGTTCAGGCAAATGAGGCTTTCGTGTACAATACAGCGACGGCGGACTGGCAGGCTCCTGTGACTGTCCAAGAAAGAAACGGTAGAATGCAAGGCCCCCTGCATTTGACCCTTCAACTGGAATCCGGCGGCAAAGCATAGAGTCTAAAGACTTTGAGGTGAACTGATGACTGTGAACGGCGCGGAGGGGGCCCTGGGATGGGCGCTTATTGGTTGTGGCGGCGCGGGCCGGGCACATGCCGGCTGGGCAGCCGCAACCGAGGGCGTAAGCGTGCGCGGCTTCTGCGATATTCAGGCCGGCATGGCTGAACAGTTGCAACAGCAGCACGGTGCAGAATTCGCCACCACCGACCCGGAGCGCGTCTTCGCCGACCCTTCCGTGGACATCGTTTCGATTGCCACTTCCCACAGTTCCCATGCAGAACTGGCCGTCGCCGCACTGCAGGCCGGCAAACATCTCTTCCTCGAAAAGCCGATGGCTATGACCACCGCCGACTGCCTGCGCATCCACGAAGCGATGCAGGCCGCAGGCACAAAACTGATGCTCAACTTCTCCATTCGCTTTTCTGGCGCCGCACGCGCCATTCGTCAGCGCATTACCGCACCTAAGGTCAGTCACAGCCAGTGCATGATGAGCCGCGCCGACCTCAACCGCTGGCGCTGGCATCCCGTTGAAGGCGGCGGGCCGCTGTGGGATGTTGGCGTTCACATGGTCGACTATCTGTGCTGGATCCATGACAGCGCGCCGGTGGAGGTGTACGCAACCGGCGGCCAGATTACGCATCCCGGTGAACTGGGCAGCGACGACATGGTGGATACTGCCGCTGCCACGATTCGCTTCGCCAACGACTCCGTCGGCACCTTCCTGATGAGCGACGCTGGCTTCAATTCCGTGATATCCAAGTGGTTCTTTGAGTTCTTTGACGGCGATGATACGGCCGTCCTCTATGAACACTTCCGCAAAGTCAGTTTTTCGACCCCGGACCCGAATGAAGGGCAAAAGGACGAGACTCTGACCCCGCCGCCGATCGAACGCCTTTCGCTGTTGGTCGAAGCGATCCGCAACGACACGGAACCCTACGTGCCTCCGCAGGCAGGCATTCTGTCTACGCTGCTGGTTGAGACAATCATCGCATCGATCCACTCCGGAAAGCCGCAGCAGGTAGATCTGTCCGCGTTGCCCGAACCTCCTGCACCATAGAGGGACCGGACGGGAAAGACTACCAACCTCAACTGCCACCGCGAAGTGCAGCAACCTGAGATCCGAGTATGAACGGAATTGAAGCCATCGCAGCGATATTGAAGACGGAAGGGGTCGACTGGCTTGCCTGCTATCCATCCAACCCTCTGATCGAAGCCGCCGCCCAGGTCGGAATCCGGCCGATCAATTTCCGCCACGAACGCGGCGCCGTGATGGCCGCCGACGGTTACAGCCGCACCAGCGGCCGCCAGCGCTTTGGCGTGGTCGCCGTCCAATCGCAGGCAGGTGCCGAAAACGCAATGGGCGGCATTGCCCAGGCCTATGCCGATAACGTCCCGATTCTGGTCCTGCCCGGCGGTGTCAATCTGGATCAGCTGGCTGTGAAACCCAATTTCTCCGCCGCGAGCAACTACCAGGGTATCGTCAAACGCGCTGAGGCGATTTACCGGCCCGATCAGGTTGCGGCGGTGATGAGAAGAGCGTTCCACGCGCTGCGCAATGGGCCGCCGGGGCCGGTCGTCGTCGAAATGCTGACCGATGTCTGCGATCAGGAGGTACCAGCCAGTTCGTTCGACTACCGGCCGCCGCAGATGATGAAGCAGGTTCCCGCCCAGTCCGAGATTGACGAGGCGGTAAAGGAGCTGCTGCAGGCTGAAAAGCCGGTGATCTGGGCAGGTGGCGGCGTTCTGCTCGCCGGCGCCAGCACGGCGCTGCGGGAACTGGCTGAGCTTACAGGGATTCCGGTATTCTGCACAATGCCGGGCAAGTCGGCTCTTGACGAGCGTCATCCTCTCTGCCTTGGCGCGGGCAGCCGCGCCACCACACTGCCTGCCCACCGCTGGCTGCAGGAGTGCGACCTGCTTCTCGCAATCGGCTCCAGCCTCACGCGCGGCCCCTACTGTCAGATAATCTTGCCGGGCAAGGTCATCATTCAGAATTCAATCGACGCCAGTGACATTAACAAAGACGAATCGGTCGACATCGGCCTGGTCGGCGACGCCAAACTGACCTTGGAGGCAATGATTGAGACAGTCAGACGCGAAGTTGGGGATGGCCGCGCCGCAAGGGGGCGGCAGACGGCTGCCCAGATCGCCGCCTGCAGGAAGCCGTGGCTGGACGAATGGATGCCCTTACTGACCTCGGACGAAGAGCCTCTCAACACGTACCGCGTGATCCACGATATCGACCGTACGCTCGACTGGGAGAACAGCATCGTCACCCACGACGCCGGCGCACCGCGCGACTCAATCGTTCCCTTCTACACTGCCACCGTACCCAACAGTTACATCGGCTGGGGCAAGACGACGCACCTCGGCTTTGGCCTGCCACTGATGATCGGGGCCAAATTGGCGCATCCCGAAAAGTTCTGCCTGAACCTCATGGGCGACGGAGCCTTCGGCATGTCCGGCCTGGACCTTGAAACGGCTGTGCGGGCAAAGGTGCCGATTACGACTGTGCTGCTCAATAATGGCGGCATGGCGACATACGCGCCAGGAAACTTTGCAACCGCGCGCGAGCGATTCGGGGTCAGCCATATGATCGGTGACTACGCCAAGATCGCGGAAGGGATGGGCGCTGTCGGGATTACCGTGACGAAGACCGCTGAATTGACTCTGGCCTTGCAGAGGGCCCAACGGCTCAATGCCGAAGGGGAGACTGTACTAATCGATGTGCATTCCAATCTTGAATCCCGCCGCTCGCGCTGGGACCGTTGAAGGTCACAGGTGTATCTTATTGCACAATCCACGTTTGCATTACATATTTAAGGAGAAAAAAGAATGAGTGTCCTGATCCATGTGGGGGTACGAGCGTCCGATCTCTCTGAATCAATCCGCTTCTGGCGCGACGGCTTGGGGCTGCGTGTCGCCGGCGAAAGAGGAATCCGCTACGACCTGACAGACGGCTACCACAATTTCGCCGTATTTCAGCACCAGGGCGACGACCGGCCGGAACACATAGGCGGCATGCTGGACTACCTGCACATCGGCGTGGGCGTCCCGGACGTTGCGGCCGCGGCCCGCCGCCTGCGCGATATGGGATACACTATCTTCTCCGACGGGCTGGGCGGCAAGACGCCGCTTGACCCCGACAACCTGGAGCAGCCCGCCTTCAAGGTCGAAGATCCGGACGGCATCACCATCGACGTGAGCGAGGTCACCACGATGTGGCCGGGAACCACGATTCACCCGAATCAGACGGCTCAACCGGAGGGATAGTCCCTTCAAGTAGGCAGCTCGAATCTGCTTTGCAAGCCCACTATACCGGGAAACGTCGTGCGGGGACCGAGATTATTCTCCGCACTTCGCTTCTCTCCTCGTACGATTGATGAAGCAGCCACCGGAGCTTAAACCGGGAAGCCTTGCGCCGGAGTAAAAGTCCCCGTCCTGGATCGCACGCCATCTCCCTCGTCTCTCTCAAGCGACACGATCTACTTTTCTCGCCTCGTTTAGGGTATGAGCTTTGCGTTCAACGCTTCTCAACTGGACTCAGCCAACTGCCTGAGCTCGTAAAGCCTGTTGAGCGCATCCAGCGGGGAAAGGGCATCCACGTCCAGCGCACGCAGCGATTCCACTACCGGGTGGTCATGGGCAAAGAGACCTACCTGCATGGCGTCCTTCTGCTTACGTCCGGGCGTCTGATCCAAAAGGGTCGATGGGCCGGCCGCGCCGGAGGCCTCCAAATCGAGCAGAATCTCTCCCGCCCGCCGTACAACCCCTCTCGGCAACCCCGCCATCTGCGCCACGTGCACGCCATAGGACCGGTCGGCCCGGCCGGGCAGGATCCGGCGCAAAAACACAACGTCGTCGCCGCTGTCGTCTACGGCCACATTGTAGTTGACGATCTGGGGCAGCCGTTCAGCCAGGTCGGTCAGCTCATGGTAGTGGGTTGCGAACTGCGTCTTGGCGCGCAGCGATGGGCTATTGTGGATATGCTCCACCACGGCCCAGGCGATGGCCAGTCCGTCGTATGTACTGGTGCCGCGCCCGATCTCGTCCAAAACAAGCAAACTGCGTTCGGTGGCGTGATTGAGGATATTGGCCGTCTCGATCATCTCGACCATGAAGGTGGACTGCCCGCGGTGGAGCTCGTCGCTGGCGCCAATGCGGGTGAAAATTCTATCGACGACGCCGATCTGGGCGGCGGTCGCAGGCACAAACGAGCCAATCTGAGCCAGGAGAGTGATCAGGGCCGTCTGCCGCAGATAGGTGGACTTGCCTGACATGTTGGGGCCGGTCAGGATGTGAATAAGTTCGCCGGGAGAGAGATGCACGTCATTCGGAACAAAGGGCTCGTCGCTCGTCAACTCCACAACCGGGTGGCGCCCACCCGTGATCGTGACTCCGGCGCCGTCGTCGATCTCAGGACGGCAGTAACGTCGCCTGACCGCGACCTCGGCCATCGACGCGTATACATCCAGCAGGGCCAGCCCCTCGGCCAGGCAGCGGATCTCGTCGGCATGCGCGGTCAGGTCAGCGCAGACGCAGCGGAAAAGCTCTTGCTCCAGCGCCAGCCGGCGCTCGTCGGCGTGGAGGATCTGTGACTCATACTCCTTAAGTTCCGGCGTTATGTAGCGTTCCGCGTTCGTAAGCGTCTGTTTGCGGATATATTCCTGCGGCACCTTGCCCGCATGAGTGTTTCTCACTTCGATATAGTAGCCGAAGACCTTGTTGTAGCTTACTTTCAGACTTGGGATATTGAGGCGATTGCGTTCTACATTCTCAAGCGCGGCTACCCATTCCTTTGCGTGGCGGCTGTTCTCTACGATCGCATCCAGCTCTTCACTGTATCCGGGCCGGATTATGCCTGGATTCGCCAGCGTGGCCGAAGGCTCGTCGTCGATCGCACGCTGCAGAAGTTCGAAAGAGGGCGAACAGTCCGGCAATCTGGCCATCATCCGGTTGGGAAACGCGTCGGCAGAGGCACGAGGCACAGTCCCATTTTCCGGCCCTCGATCTAAGCCCGGAATGGTCGATTTGAAAAGTTCGCGAAGGCCCGGTGCCTGGCCGAGGATCTCCCGGACACCAAGCAGATCGCGCGGCAGCGCTTTGGCCTGGGTTATGCGGTTGATCCAGCGCTCAAGGTCTCCCATTCCTCGCAGCACGTCGCGTACCTGACCCCGCAATTCGGTCTCGCTCACCATCGCTTGGACTGACTCCAGCCTTTCGTTGATGAGAGCGACATCGAGCAGTGGGCGTCCCAGCCAGCTCCGCAACAGACGTCCACCCATGGGTGTCAGGGTCTCGTCCAACACGCCAAGAAGGCTGCCCCGCACGTCGGCGCCGCGAATTGTTTCCGTCAATTCAAGATTGCGCCGTGTGGAGTCGTCCAACACCATGAACTCGCTCACAGCGTAGTTGTGCAGTCTGACCAATTGGGAGAGGGCGCTGGGCTGCATCTCCTGCAAGTAGGCAAGGATGGCGGCCGCCGCGCGCACGGCCTGCGGCCTTTCCTGCAGGCCGAATCCGTCCAGGCTGCGGACTCCGAGATGCCGTTGCAGCGCATCGCGGGCCGTGTCAATCTCCACCTGCCAGGCTTCAACTGGCGAAACAAGCGCCTGCAAACTGGCGATCAAAGGTGCGAGCCTGCTCTCTTCGGCATTCCAATCGGACGTAACCAGCTCGCTTGGCCGCAGGCGGGCCAACTCCTCTTCCAGTCGTTGCTCGGTCTCAGCCAAGCCGCCGCTGTCGATCTGTGTCGCCGCAAACTCGCCAGTGGTAATGTCACAATAAGCAATGCCTGCCTCATCGCCGCGGGCGCTAAACAGAACGGCGACAAGATAGTTGTTGCGGTCGTCGTCCAGCATCGAAGGTTCCGCGATGGTACCCTTGGTGATTACCTGCTGGATCTCCCGGTCCACCAGGCCTGACCCCGGTTCGCTGACCTGTTCTGCAATAGCTACTTTGTGACCGGCCTCAACCAGTTTCGCCAAGTAGCCTTCGACGCTGTGATAGGGAACGCCAGCCAGCGGCACGCGCTGATTGTTGCCGACCGGCCGGCTGGTGAGCACGACATCGCAGACCTCAGCCACGATCTCGGCGTCGTGATCAAAGGCTTCGTAAAAGTCCCCCAGGCGGAACAGCAGAATGCAGTCCGGATGCTGGCTCTTCAATTGCAGGTACTGACGGCGCATCGGGGTTGTCATGGCTGCATTGAGTCCGCCTGCCTTCAACGGCCCGGATTGGCCGTGCGACCTTCCGACCGCCAGAAGACGCGGCTATTGGGATCTCCGTAAAGCGTGTAGGCGAGCCAGGTGGGGTTGGCGGCCTGCATGGCGCGGATCTGCTGCCGGGCCGAGTGGAAGGCTTCGCCCATCGTCTTTCCCGCCCAGAGCTCCTCATAGAAGATCTGTGCAAACTTCGAGGCCAGCTCATCGTGCACTTCCCACAGCGCGCCCACAAACGCCGTGACCCCCAGATGGTCCACCAGGCGCTGTGCCCAGCCCCCCAGTCCTGTCAGGTTGTAACCGACACGGGCGCCGTGACAGGTATTGAGAAAAATGAGCGGCTTTTCGCGGCGCAGCCCTCGGGCTCTGCGCCGTGTCATGTCGCTGGGAAAAAGGGGATCGCCTTCCAATACGATCGGCGACTCGTCCACAAATTCCTGGTTGTAGTTGCCGTGGGTGGCGAAGTGAAACAGCTGGGCGCCGCCTTGCTCGGCCAGCTCAAGGAATTGGGCGCGGGTAGTGATCGGCGGCGCGATTTCAATCTGACGTGCTGCAAGGCTATCGAAATACTGAATCTCCTGGGTCACAAAATCCAGCGAAATCATCGGCGCAACAAGGCGGGCGGATTGGATGTTCAGGTCGGATGGCACGGCCGCTCCCGCCAGCCAGCGGCTCATGCGCCAGGCCCCCGCCAGATGGTCGTCCTCGACATCCTCGCCGTCCACTACGTCATAGGGCTTGACCAGCTCCCAGGGAATCCATGGCTCGTCACTGACTACGAGCAGATTATCCAGCTCTCCGGCATCCCGTCGCGCCTTGATCTCCCAGTAGAGCTGTCGCAGGGGAGCAGGGAAAAGTTGCTCATAGAGCTCGATGCCGAGATCGGCGATTTCGTCTTCCATGCGAACGGCCTCGTCTCCGGGCAGATCGGTGCCCGCCCGGGCC
>JAPPKG010000028.1:0-10536 GCA_026914085.1 Caldilineaceae bacterium
AGCCACGCCGCCCCCACTGACCGCGACCGTCTCCAAAACCGGAATCGACCATCCCTCCCCGGCGTCGCTTTCGGAAGTCGCCGCGCCTGTCTCCATGCGCCGCCCGTGATGCATGATTGTCTGGGCCGCTGCGCCCCCCGTCTCCAGCATCATCTCCAACGCCGCCACCGTGCGCGCTGCGCCTTTACGGTCCGCTTTGTTGACGGCGAAGATATCCGCGATCTCCAGCAGGCCCGCTTTGATCGCCTGCACCTCGTCGCCCAGACCCGGCGCCTCAACCACCACGACGGTATCGGCAACGCTGGCGATTTCGATTTCCGCCTGGCCCGCACCCACCGTTTCCACAAGGACGCGTTCAAACCCGGCCGCGTCCAGCAGCAGCATCGCCTCCGCGCACGCCTTCGCCAGGCCGCCCGCGCCCCGCCGCGTCGCCATCGAGCGAATGAAAACGCCGGCGTCACCGCTGTGGCCCGTCATGCGCACGCGGTCCCCCAGAAGCGCACCCCCGCTGAAGGGACTGGTCGGATCCACCGCCAGCACACCGACTGTTACGCCGCTCGTGCGGTAGCTCCCGACCAGTGCCGATACCAGCGTCGATTTGCCCGTGCCCGGTGCGCCGGTGATGCCGATCAAATGCGCCTTGCCCGTGCGCGCGAACACGGCCTGCACGATGCGGGCGGCATCTTCCGCGTCATCCTCCACGCGGCTGATGGCGCGTGCAAGCGCGAGCCGGTCCCCCCGGATAAGACCGTCGATCAGTTGTTGTGTGGGAACTGGTTTGGGCATCGGCAACACCGGTTGCCTGTTTACAGTGGTTCGCGGCGAGTGAACTGTTCACGCGCTCTCCATGGATCGACGGCAACTGCAGCAGGGGCTGGCGCGCGTCCGCGGCTGCCAGAGCCGCTATCAACCGGCCATGGCCGTTCGAATATAAGAAATGATCTCGGCTGAGGTCGTGCCCGGCCCGAAGACAGCGTGTACGCCGGAAGCCTTGAGCTGGGCGGCGTCCTCGTCAGGGATGATGCCGCCCAGCAGCACCAGCACATCCTCCTGGCCCTGGGCATGGAGCAGTTCGACCACCTTGGGGCAGAGCGTCATATGCGCGCCGCTGAGGATCGACAGGCCGACGACATCCACGTCTTCCTGCAGTGCCGCCGCCGCGATCATTTGCGGCGTCTGGCGAATGCCCGTATAGATCACCTCGAATCCGGCATCGCGCAACACCCTGGCTATGACCTTGGCGCCGCGGTCGTGGCCGTCCAGACCCGGCTTGGCGATCAGAACCCGTATCTGACTTTGCTTCATTGAAATCCCATGCCGAAAGCTCGAGCAATAATGGCTATTCCCGTCCGAACTATGTTAAAATACCCGCCGCGCATCGTCAAAACCAGTACCAGAAATACCTGTCGATAATCAACAGTGATCAGTAGTCAGAAACGGCTCGAACGACCGCAGTTTCGGAGGCGCCATGCTCTACCCGAGAACTGAACGCCTGCAGCGCTTCATCGACGTTGCCCGCAGCCTGATACCCGTCCTGCGCGAGCGGGCCGCCCAGCATGACCGCGACGGAACTTTCCCACACGAAAACTTCGTTGACATCCGGCGGGTGGGTCTTCCGGCCCTGATTGTCCCGCAGGAGTTCGGCGGCTGGGGCGCCAATCTGCTCGAATCGACGTTGACGATGGAGACGCTGGCGCAGGGTGACGGCAGCACAGCGCTCAGCTTTGTGATGCACGTTCAAGTCATAGGCGGCGTTGCCGAAGCATTCGAAGACGTCGCCTCCGAGTATGGCGGCGGCGGCTGGCCCCAGCCTCTCTTCGCCCAGGTCTGCCGCGACGCCGTTGAACAGGGCGCGCTCATCAACTCCGTCGCCACCGAGCCCAACCTGGGCAGCCCCAGTCGCGGCGGCCTGCCTGAAACCACCGCCGAACCGGTCCGGGAAAATGGCAAGGACGCGTGGCGCATCAACGGGCTCAAGACCTTCGCCAGCCTCAGCCCCGAGATGGACTACTTCATCATTCCCGCGGCCCTGCGGGACGGCAGCGGCCACGTCGCCCGCTTCGTCATCCCCGCCGGGCCCCACTTCGAAATCATTGAAACCTGGGACTCTTTCGGCATGCGCGCCACCGGCAGCCATGATCTGAAGATCGTCAACGCCCGCGTGACCGACGAGCAGATGATCGGGCGCGGCGCGCCCAGCCCGCGTACAACCGGAAAGGCCCCGGCCAATGCCTGGTTCATCTGCACCGTCGGCGCCGTCTACCTCGGCGTTGCTCAGGCCGCCCTCGATTTTGCGGCCGATTACGCCTTGAAACGCGTGCCAACTGCCCTCGGCAAACCGATCGCCGAACTGGAAAGCATCCAGCGCCGTCTCGGCCAGGCCGAACTGCTTCTGCTCCAGGCCAGAGCGCTTCTCTACAACACGGCCCGGGACTGGGATCAGCAGGAAACGCGGCGGGATGAACTCACCCCGGCAGTGCTCGCCACCAAATTTACCGTCACCAACAATGCCATCGAGGCCGTCGACCACGCCGTGCGCGTGGTAGGTGGGGCGTCCATGTCCCGCAGCCTGCCGCTGGAGCGCTATCTGCGCGACGTCCGTCCCGGCCTCTTCCACCCCCTGAACGACGACCAGGCGCTGACCATCTTCGGAAAGAACGCGCTGAAACGAACTTCGGCTATGGCCCGAAACCAGTGATCGGATAGCTGCCGCTCTACAACAGTCACAAAGGAAACAATACCGTCCTCTCTTGCCGAGGCAACAGAGGGCACTCGTGCCAAAGAAGATCCAAATAAGGGAGACCTTAATATGAGCACTGAGTTGGACCCCCGACCAACTCGAAGTCCGGCTTCCGACAATGCGCCACGCGCGGCAAGAGACACAAGTGCAACAGCGGCTTTGCGAAATATGGGCCTCGGATTCTTACTCGGTTTTCTGTTGAGTGCAACGATCTCGGGCGCCCTGATGTGGCTTCTGCGCCGTCCGACTCCGCCCGCAATTGTGCTCCACCCACCGCCTACCCCTGCGCCAACACCGACTCCACAGCCCACGCCCACACCTGGTCCACTGTACGTCTTCGTCAGCGGCGGTGTGCAAAATCCCGGTCTGGTCGAACTGCCACCCGGCGCTCGCGTCGGTGATGCCTTAGCTAAAGCAGGGGGGCTGGTACCCGATGCCGACCCGGCGCTGGTGAATCAGGCGGAGATAGTCTTCGACGGCGCGCAGATTCATGTCCCTCTGCCGCAAACCGGCGCGGACGCGTCATCGGCCTTGCCGCCCGCCAATCAACCTCAGCCCGGCGTGTCGGGCGACCTGCCTCCAACTTCCACTCCATTGGGTCAAGGCAACGCGCCGGCCGGAGAACTGGTCAACATCAACACCGCTTCAGCCGAGGAGCTCACATCCTTGCCCGGCATTGGCCCCAGCAAAGCTGCCGCCATCATTGCTGGTCGCCCCTACGCTTCGATCGAAGATCTGGATCGGGTACCCGGTATCGGCCCAAGCACTGTCGAAAAGCTTACACCTTTGGTCACAACGAACTAGCTTCCTGTTCCTGGGTCTCAGTGGCCCTTGATTCCGGCTGCAAAGATCCGTTTTTCACCATCGCCCACAGGATTGGTAGAGCGATGCGGGGACGGAAGAGGGTGGCCGGCGGACTGATCAGATGTGCGGCGTTGAAGAAAGCGAGGCAGACATCTGGTCGATGGATGCGGTCTAGCACATGCTCGATATATCGGTGCATGAAGCGCTCGATGAGGCTGGCGTCACCGGCTTTCCGGCCAGCCCAGCGAAAGTCATCGCTGGTGGCCAGCTGCCATGGCGTTTGCAGCATCTTCGCCAGCTTCTTCTGAAAGGCAAGACCGGAACTCCCGATTCGGGCGTCCTCCAGGCCCCCCCGCTTTCGGTTCCCTCTCCTCCTTAGGAAGTCGTCAAGGATTTCCGCCGAAAGCGCGCTCACCGTCATGCCCTGAGCGTATACCGGGTTGAACGCGCAGACCGAGTCGCCCAGCGCAATCACGCCCTGCGGCCACCGTTTCAGTCTTTCATAGTGACGCCAGTGATTCTCAGTACGCCGGTAGCCCACGATGCCGGTCAGTGGTTCGGCCGCACTGATCGCCTCCCAGACCTGCGGTCCGATCAGCCTGCGGGCAAACTCTTCAAAGCCGGTCTCGTCCGTCGGCGGGTGATCCCCGGCATAGCCGACGAGTGTCACGACCCAGCGATTGCCTTCGACCGGCTGAACGACCGCGCCTCCCTTGATATCGGGAAAGCGCGTGGCGAGCAACACCATTTTCCAATCCGCCCGCCAGTCCTCAGGGACACTGTACCAGCGCGTGGCATAGCCCACGTCCGCGTTTACGGTCGACTCCTGCGGCGCCGCATAACCGAGTTCTTCCAGCCAGCGCGGCAGACGTGAAGAGCGGCCGCTGGCATCAACGACAAGGTCGGCATGCAGCGTTACCGTTTCGTCCCCCACGGTGCACACCGCGCCGGTCACGCGGGATTCGTGCGCCCCGGCTTCGCTTTCCCGGCCGCTGATTGCGAGGGTCTGTGCACGGCTGGTGCTCAGCCCCACCACACGGTGGCCGGTGCGAAACTTTACGTTGCCGCGGCGGCGCAGGCGCTCGCGTACCCGGCTTTCCAGCAGGGCGCGGCTGACACTGTAACCGAGGAGATTCGAATCGAAGCGGGGTAACCAACTGCCACCCGCCAGGGCGGCAGTATCCTTCAGCCAGTTGAGAGGGGTTGCGCCGAGGGCCAGCAGCTCCTCCTCCAGGCCGGGAAACTGTTTGCGCAGCACCTGCACGCCCCGCAACAGTAGGACATGCACATGACGTGATTGCGGCACGCCGGGCCGGCCAGTGGCTTGCGCCAAGCTATGCGTGTCTGCTGTGTGATCGGTGGGCCGTGACCGGGTCCGCCACGCCTCGTCCCGCTCCAGGACAGTGACCTGCTCGCAATGGTCGGCGAGCACGTTGGCAGCAAATAGTCCAGCCATGCCGCCGCCGACTACAATTGCAGTTTTCAACACTCCCACCGATCGCCCGCCGGACAGCCAATGCCGACGGTCAACTGTCTCCACCAGGTACGATCCCTGCCTGTGCCAGCGCTTCCATAATCTGCTGCGCCAGTTCCTCCGCGCTGTGACGGTCCGCCTCCAGCACCATCTCCGGCTGGAGCGGCTCCTCATAGGGGGCCGAAACGCCGGTGAAGTTCGGGATCTCACCGCTCTCGGCTCGAGCGTACAGCCCCTTAGGATCCCGCTCCTTGCAGATTTCTACGTCGCACTTGACGAAGAGTTCCCAGAAACTACCTTCCGGGGCCAGCGCCCGCGCCGCCTCCCGGTCCGCCGCATAGGGCGAAATAAACGTGCACAGCACGATATTGCCATGCTCAAACGCCAGTCTGGCCACCTCCGCCACCCGGCGAATATTCTCCGTGCGCGCCGCCGCACCAAAACCCAGATCGCTGTTCAGGCCATGTCGCACATTGTCTCCGTCCAATGAGAACGTACGCACGCCCAACGCAAACAACCTCTGTTCCAGCGCCTTCGCCACCGTCGACTTGCCCGAACCGGACAGCCCCGTAAACCAGAGCACCGCCGCCCCATGACCGTTCTGCTCCTCCCGCATCGGCCGCGTGACCGCGACCGGCTCCCAGACCACGTTGGAGGAAGGAGCCGTGCCCACAGAAGGCCTGTCTCTCTCTTCCTGCTTCTGCACCAACTCACTCACGCGCCGCGCCCGGTCCCGGATCATGCCGGCCGCAACCGTGTTGTTGGTCTGTGGGTCGATAAGTATGAAACTGCCTGTGGCGCGGTTGATCTGATACGAGTCGAAAAAAAGAGGCTCGGTAGTCACAATCTGCCCGCGGCCGATCTCGTTCAGTTGCAGTGTTTGCGCATCTTCACGGTGCATCGTGTCCACGTTGATGCGGTAGTTCAACTCCTGGACCGAGGCCCGCACCCGCCGCGTCGACTGCTGCAACCAGTACCACTGTCCGCTGAAATTGCCTGCAACCGCCCCCTGAATCTTCATCGGCTCTTCGCTCATCCAGCACAGCGTCGCGTCGATCTGGTTCGACGAGTGGGGCAGGTTGCGCACCCGTACCAGCATATCCCCCCGGCTGATGTCGATCTCGTCTTCGAGCGTGATCACAACGCCATCGCCGGCAACGGCCCGCTCGCAGCTCTCATCGCCCCGCTGGATCCCGGCCACGCGGCTGCGAATCCCGGCCGGCAGCGTCACCACCTCCTCGCCCACCGCAATGCGGCCCGATACGATCTGCCCGGCGAAACCGCGGAAGTCCATGTCAGCCGCGCCGTTCGCCCTGATCACATACTGTATCGGCAGGCGAAAGTCCACGTTGTTGCGGCCGGCGCCGATGTTGACCGTTTCCAGGTGGTGCAGCAGCGTCGCGCCGTGATACCAGGGCATATTTTCGCTCTGGCTGACGATGTTGTCGCCATGCAGCGCGGAGATGGGAATGTACACGACATGGCGCACGTTCAACTTGGCCGCGAACGCGCGGTATTCCGCGACAATCTCCTGGTAGCGCGCCTCGCTGTATCCGACCAGGTCCATCTTGTTGACGGCGACGACGATATGGGGGATCTGCAGAAGAGAGGCGATAAAGCTGTGCCGCTTCGACTGCGTCAGGACGCCTTTGCGGGCGTCAACCAGTATGATCGCCAGCTCCGCCGTGGACGCGCCGGTCACCATGTTGCGCGTGTACTGGATATGTCCCGGCGTGTCCGCGATGATGAACTTGCGTCTGGGCGTCGCCGTGTAACGGTAGGCGACGTCGATCGTGATGCCCTGCTCCCGCTCCGCCCGCAGCCCGTCGGTCAGCAGCGCCAGGTCGACCGAAGGGTCGCCGCGTGCCGCGCTCGCCTCCTCGACCGCTTCCAACTGGTCTTCGAATATCGCTTTGGAGTCGTATAGCAACCGCCCTATCAATGTCGATTTGCCGTCATCGACGCTGCCGGCGGTGGAGAAACGCAGTAGATCCATCACAAATCCCAGTGTATTGTTTTCAGCGACCGGTGACAGTAACTTTGTCACCAATCGTTCACGAGCCTCTGCAGCTAAAAATAGCCTAACCGCTTCCTGTCTTCCATCGCGGCCTCGCTGCGACGGTCGTCAGCACGGTCGCCCCGTTCGGTAATGCGCGCGGTCGCGACCTCATCAATGATCTCCGCCAGGCTGCTCGCAGAGGAGCGAAACGCGCCCGTACACGTCATGTCGCCGATCGTACGGAAGCGCACCCTCTCACGCCTGACCGCTTCACCCGCCCGCGGCTCGACGTAGGCCCCGACCGCCAGCAGAATCCCATCCCGTTCCACCACCTCCCGTTCGTGGGCGAAGTAAAGGCTGGGCAGGTCGATCGCCTGCTCGGCAATGTACTGCCAGATGTCAAGTTCGGTCCAGTTGCTGATGGGGAAGACGCGGAAGTGTTCGTTGTTGAGTTTACGCCCGTTGAAAAGGTTCCACAGCTCCGGCCGCTGGTTCTTGGGGTCCCACTGGCCAAAGCCGTCGCGGTGGGAAAAGAAGCGCTCCTTCGCGCGCGCCTTCTCTTCATCGCGGCGCGCGCCGCCTACGGCCGCATCAATGCGCAGTTCCGCCACCGCATCCAGCAGTGTAACCGTCTGCAACCGGTTGCGGCTGGGATCGCCGTCCGGCTCCTCCTGCACGCGCCCGGCGTCAATCGAATCCTGCACTGAACGCACCAGCAGGCGAACGCCCAGCTTCTTCACCAACTCGTCGCGAAAGGACAGCGTTTCAGGAAAGTTGTGACCGGTGTCGATGTGCAGCAGCGGAAAGGGAATCCGCCCCGGCGTAAAGGCCTTGCGCGCCAGATGCGCGCACACGATCGAATCTTTGCCCCCGGAAAAGAGCAGGCACGGCCGCTCGAACTGAGCCGCCACCTCCCGCAGCACATAGATCGCTTCCGCCTCGAGTTGACGCAGATGCCCAGTCAGAGGCGCGGCGTGGCGCACCTGGGTACTTGCGTCTTCACCAGCCGGAGAGAAGTCCGCCTCTCGCCTTCCATCCCCTATGCGGTCGCGAAGTCCGGTGGTCTCCGCCGCCTCTGCTGCTTCAACACCTGCTGGCAGGGTCGTTTCGTCCATACCCTTCTCTCACCTTCAGCGCTACGCGACGGGTAGTGGTGGGCGCCGCCCACGGGTCAGGCAATGCAGTTTACGCGCCGCTGACCACAGGGGTTGGCTACTGTCCTTCAAAGTCTCCATAGTACGATGCAACCGCGTTTTCAGCCAAACTTGAACAAGCAGAGTGAGGCGTACGCCAGCCTGCTGAACTGCCTCTCCGGATTAGTACTCTCCCGCTCCCACAGTTACAATAGGGGGGCCTCATACCTTCGTGACGAATGCACTCAACTGCCATGATTCCCGGTACTCCCATCACGACAGTTGTATAGGCACTCTCTCAGTCAAATTACAGCGCATTGAATCGACTGCGCCAAGGCGCATCTCAGGCCTACAGCTCAGATAACAGGTGGAGTTTCCTCAAGGAGGATCCATGAATTGGCAAGCCCCGCATATGCACCGTACCAGGCAGGTGAATGACGCAGGCAAAGAGAGGAGCGAGCCGCGCCTGCCTCTTCTCGCCTGCCTCGTCCTCCTCCTTCTACTTATCGCAGCATGCACCACCGATGCCGAAGGCAACATCGTTGCCCCGGTCGTCGCCCCAGCCCCCGTCGACGGCACACAACCTGCCATGCACAGAGGCGTACCAGTCGGCTTTACCGCAGAGGGACATCCCTTCCGCGGCGACCCCAACGCGCCCATCACCATCTACGAATACAGCGACTACGAATGTCCCTTCTGCGCCCGCCACGTGATCCAGACCGAACCGGCGCTCCTGGCCGGGTTCGCCGAAAACGGCATGGTGAAATTCGTCTTCCGCGATATGCCCCTCTCCTCGATACATCCCAACGCCCTGGCCGCGGCCATTGCCGCCCACTGTGTGGGGGAGCAGGATATCGTCCTCTTCTGGCAGATGCACGACAGGATCTTCCGCACCCAGAAAGAGTGGGCGCCTCGTGAAGAAGCGCTCTCCTTCTTCGCCGCACTGGCACAGGAGTTGGGCGCCGATCCCACCCAATACGGGTCCTGCATGGCCAATAATGAAACGCAGCTGACAAAGGTGAACGAAAGCCTGTCTGAGGCCCAGTCCTTCGGCTTCACCGGCACGCCCAGCTTCCGTTTTGTCTTTGAAGAAACCGGAGAGGCCTTCTCCTTCTCCGGCGCGCAGCCATACGACATGTTCAGCGAGTGGATCGGGACGATCGCGGCCGGCCGCGCGCCCCAGGGCGCGGCCCAGGCGCAGCCGCAACAACAACAGCAGCAAGGCGAAGGCGGGTTGCCCTTCTGGGCGACCGCAGAGGGCCTGAAGCCCGACCCCGACCGCCCCGGCTATACCTTGGCCGGCGACATCTTCAAGGGCAGTAGCGACGCCCCTATCGTTGTCGTAGAATTCAGCGATTTCCAATGCCCCTACTGCCAGCGCCATGCCCTGACAACGCAGCCGGTTCTGGACGAGGAGTTTGTAGCCCCGGGTGCGGTGATGTGGGTATTTAAGCATTTCCCCATCGAAAACATCCATCCCTTTGCCTTTACCGCCTCGGTCGCTTCCGAGTGCGCGGCTGACCAAGAGGCCTTCTGGCAGTTCCATCACCGCCTCTTCGTCGATATGGCTCAGTGGTCCCGCCCCGACAACACAGTCTACTTTATGGAGTTGGCGGCTGAGTACGAGCTGGACACCGATGCCTTTGCAGCCTGTCTGGCAGGGGACGCACCCGCGCTGGCTGTGCAGAGCGATATGCAAGACGGCGCGCCGTTTGTTCGCGGCACGCCTACATTCGTCGTCCTCGTCGGCGGCGAGGGCCGGTTGATCCCTGGCGCCCTGCCCACCGACCAGTTCGTAGCCGCGCTCTCGCAGATGCTCGCCGAGCTATCAGTCACCGGCAACGACGGCTAACTGTTTTTTCGCCCCAATTCCCCCATTCATCGCCGCCGGTTTCTACGAATCCTCAGCCCCTGGTGTCCGGATCCAGGGGCTTTTGCCTATCTGGGCGGTCGGCCGCAAGCGGCCTCCCTTGTGCGGGGGGACACCCTCCGTAACGCCTCCCGCGAAGACACGCCCAGCCGCCAGTGTGCCGCGATAGACGCAGGCGGCCGCCTGCCCAAAGTGCCTCGCAACAGCCTGATTCGTGCCGACGCCTCCAACGCGCAGCCTTGGCGAAATTCGCAACTCCAGGCGAGACCTACATGCGTTACGTCCGCTGCTGCCAAATAGGTGATCGCTCCGACACTTCCTGCTCAGATCTGCAATTCATTGGCGGATCGTAGGCAAATCGCCCAATAGCCGGGCGGAAGTTTCCGGTCCTCATTTCGCATTCTTCATCGAAGGCTCCAGACCCGGGTCACTGACGAAAACCGGAAATCGGAAACCGGTCAACGCCCGCAGGCACGGCCTCTCCAGCCACATCTCCAGTGTAGCCGCCTGAAACTC
>JAPPKG010000068.1:0-10529 GCA_026914085.1 Caldilineaceae bacterium
CCCTGGGCATCACCGCCATCTTCGCCTTTACCTGGGCGTGGAATGAGTTTCTGGGGCCGTTGATCTATCTGAGCAGGATGGAGACCTTTCCGCTGGCGATCGCGCTCTCATTCCTGCGGGCTGCGCACGGCGTGCTGTGGTCGGAACTAATGGTTGTCTCTTTCATTGCGATGCTGCCGCCGGTTCTCCTGTTCTTCGTTGCGCAGAAACACTACATCCAGGGCATCGTGATAACTGGCGTAAAGGGATAGCCCACCAGTCCTTCAGCTTGTACATCTCCGACCGGAAAGGAAGCGAAAATGATCTTCAAACCCAGCATTGTCGCGCGCATGTGGGACACCTGGCTCTACCATCACGAGGGCAAGCATTACCTCTTTTACCTGAGCAACTCGCTCGCCGACGTACGCTGGGACGGGATGTGCGTGGCAGTATCAGACGACGGCGTCCATTTTGACGACCACGGCGAAATCATCCACAAAGCGGATGACGCGGTCTGGATGGGCACGGGCATGGTCTGGCGGGTGGGGGAGAAGTTCATGCTCAACTTCTCGGAAGAGCGCGCCGGCATCCAGGAGATTTTCTTCGCCGAATCAGACGACCTGCTGCACTGGACGCGGCTACCGGATGAGGAGTACATTTGCCGGGCCGATTCACGTTGGTACCACGAAGACCCTACTTTCACCAGGCCGCGTTGGGACTGCATCTGGGCGCTGCCGCGGGAGGAGGGTGAGGGTTACATCGGCTTTCTGACGGCCGTGGCGCGGCACGGTCCAGCGGGGTTGTGCGGGACGGCCGGCTGCGTGGTCTCTGATGATGGCCGGCATTTTCGCGCGGCGCCGCCGGTGATCGAGACCGGGGTGTGGGGGGACCGCGTCGAGGTGGGGGCGGTTGAGAAGTTCGGCGACCGCTATTACATGCTCCTTGGCGTGGGCGCTGCGCCACTGGGCGCACGCCAGCGTTCGCGGCTGCCCGCCGGCGAGGGGGGGATGTTCGTGCTGAGTTCGGAGAGCCAAGAGGGACCTTACCTACTGGATCCCGGGCAGGACCCGTTTTTGGGCGGCAGCCCCGTCCTCTATACATACTTTGCCCGCTTTTACCGCTGCGGCGACGAGTTGTTGCTCAATCACCACACGGTTCCGCGCAGCGGGCACGCCGGCCCAGAGGACATCTACTTCTCGCCTTTGAAATCGGTGCAGCGAGATGACGATGGCATTTTGAGTCTGCACTGGTGGACGGGCAATGAGGCGCTGAAGGGAAGGGAAATGCCTGTCGTCCTGGAAGGAAGCCAGTTGTACGCCCTGCAGGAGGAGGCATGTTCTCTAGAGGCCGGACAAGCGCAGCTCAGTGCGGTATCTGGGGGCCTGGCTATCCTGCCGGCGAAGTACGACACTGCGCGCGGCGTCATACTGGAGGCGGAGGTGACGGTGCACGCTTCCGATGCCGTAATTTCCGGAGCGGGGCTGTTTGTGGAAGGGGAGACGGTCAACGAGGGGACTTTGTTGTTCGCGCAGAGCGACGGGCGGGCGGGGGTCGGTCGCTACGACGGCTATTCATTCAAGATGCAGGATGCCAAGCCGTACGCATTCACGCCCGACGAACCGGCGCGCTGGCGGCTCCTGCTGCGCGATGCGCACGTGGAGCTTTACATTGACGACGAGCACATCCAATGCTTCACGATGGACCACAGACCGGGCGGGCGGCTGGGCTTCGCGGTCGAGGCCGGCAGCGCGACTGTCAGCAGCGTTCGTGTTTGGGAGATGTCACTCTAGGGTGCGCTAAGCGTTAGAGTACGAGTCAGTCTGTCTTCAGAATTGTGCAGCTGAACGCCCAACAGCGCCACTCGACGTTGTCAAAGTTGCTCAGCTTCAGCCGCAGCCAGTTCTCGCCGCGTCTGAGCTTGAGAGGCACCTCGCTGATTGCAAAACCTCTGTCGTGCCTGAGTGTCGCAACCTGCTCGTCGTTTACCCATATTTTCATCCAGTCGTCGAAGCCGAGCCGCAGCGTAACTTGCCTGTCTGAATCCTCAAGCAGCACGGTTTCGGCGTAGGCGGAGATGCCGGCCGGCAGCGTGCCCGTGTTGCCGGTGGCGTCGCGGCGAAACCAGCGGGTGAAGTCGGTCCAGGTCAACTCCGTTTCTGTTTTCACAGCTGTCAAGGTCCGCCCGCCCCATTCCCACTCAGACGGCCACTGATCTTCGGGCTTCTCGGGAAACTCCGCTCGTTCAAAGTCGTCGAATGTCTGGCATTCAAATGGTCCGGAGAGCGTCCAACGGCCCGGGGTCTCGACTGCCGGGGCGTCGCTACCGGCTTCTCTGTAGTAATACAGGACGCTTTCCATGTCGTTGGCGCGCGTGCCGAAGCGCAGGGATAACGAAGAGTTGAACGATACGCTGTCGGCGCCAAAGAAGCGATAAGCGACAACCTCTGAACAGTCGGCGTTCAGGCCAACTACATGTGGCGCCCCCGTCCAATCGCTCATTTCCGGGTACATGCCAAAGGAGTGGCCGAAGACGTCCTCGCTGCCGATGCCGCGCAGGACGTGGGGATCGGTTTCGCCGTCGATCAGCCAAGTGTCACCGCCGGTATGCCAGATCATGTCCCGGAAGTCACGGCGCCTGACTGCGTGAAACAGGCCGGCAACGAAGCCTTTGCCGCGGACCGCGCCGAGCAGAGTCGAACCCAGGGGCTCGGCGGGCTTTTCTTGGCTGAATTGCGCGTGCAGCCGGTAAGGGGTGACTGTGACGCGGCTGTCGTACTTGTGCCAGTTGACCATCGACCAGACAGAGGTCGATTCCCCTCCCGCGTTGTGCAGGCTAATGCGGCACTGATGCTGGAAGGGGAGAGGAAAGTAGGCGTTGTAGCCGTTCAAGGGCATCAGCTTGATCGGAGTCGACTCGATGCGATAGGGGGCCTTTCCCAGCAGGACGCCGAAAAACTAGTGCAGCGTCATCCTGACCTGAGGCCCGCCGCCATCGCAGGTGATTTCGATGCGGAGGTTTTGCGGCGATTTGGCGGTTATCCAGAAATGGCGGACGGAGCCGGGGCCCTGGGCGTCTATCAGGTCACAGGATTGGCCAGGGTCCAGATCGAACCGCCTGGTGGTGCGATGGGTCCGATATTCGGCGGGGAGTTGGATCAGGGGATAGATTGGATCGGGTAGCAAGGCGGCCTTTTCTTTGCATTCAAGCAAGCATGCCCTATCGCCGGCTGGTTACGTTTGGCGCTAGAGGGTAGTCCACAACTCCTATTGCGCCGGCGCCGTCCGCAAGCCTTTTTCCAGGAGCAACGCTTCCAGCCACTCTTCTTCGGCTTTGCTCAACGAGACCGGCGGAGGCTTGGTGTAGTCAAGCAGCAGGTGATAGGCACCTACCTCGTAACAACGAGCAAGAACAGAATTAAGGTCCACCACAGCGTCATTGTCTTCGGGCAACAGTGGAACCTTGCAGCGCGGCAGCCGGACCCTGAGAGGTATCGCGTATACTTCCACGCTTGTACGTCTTTGGGGACGACTGATGCATATGTTGTAGCGCCAGTCGTGGGGGGAGTGCAGTTCGAAGAAGCGAGCATATGTTGCAGTGGGCCGCGACAGGAGATCGATCTCAACCAAGTTAACGGGCGTGCCCAGAATCTTGTCCTGCTTTTCAAAATACTGGTCTCGCCCGCGTCCAATCTTATTGGCAGGGCTCAACACTTCGATCAATGTCACAACCTTTCCTGACGCGACATTGACGACCTGGATGTATGGAACGCGTCGTTCGTCATCCAAGAATCTGATCGTTTGTGGCTCATCAGCTACAAGAGAGCCGTAAGCGACCTGCGTCTCCGACAGTTGGTGCGGAGGCTCAACAACCATGACGTCGGGTATGACTTCCTTGCCATAGGGCTTCAACTCAATCCTTTCGTCAATGCGAGCAACATATTTGGGAAGCAGTTGCGGTTGAAGTATCTCGGATGAGTAAGCGATGAGGCGCTGGTGCAGATCCGGCCAGCGTGCGCCATGTTCCAGATATGGGTCCATGCCAGGGAATGGGCTGGGCATACCAATCTCCTTATCAGAAGTGCAGGGTGTGACCTCTCTTATACCGTGTAAATCAGCTTTGGTCAACGAAACATGTAGAACGCGTTCGTTCTACTATATTATCGGGGTATTTGACATGCACGGCCCAACGTCCTTTCCTTGTTTCTGCTCGGTCAGATCAACTCTTTCTTCTTCAGAGAGATTTTTGCAGAAGGTTGTCATGAGTGGCATCAAGGGTTAGACTGTCCATCACTCAACCATTCATGGAAATCCAAGCATGTACAACAATCGCTACGGACATATGGTCCACGAGTACACGGTCGGCCGCGTGCGCAGCATCCTGCAGGAACGGGCTGCAAGGCTAGATGCAATTCAGACGCGGGCTCAGGCCGAGGCATACGTGGAGGAGGTGCGCGCTAAGGCTGCGCGCTGTTTCCCGGCGTTGCCGGCGAGAACTGATCTGAAGCCCCAGATTACCGGAACGATGGATCTTGGCGCGATCTGCCTAGAAAAGGTCGTCTACGAGAGCCGGCCCGGCTTCCTGGTCAGTGCCAACCTCTACCTGCCAAAGCAGTTCGATGCCGAGTTGCCGTGCGTCCTCGGGCTGTGCGGACATTCCGATACGGGCAAAGCTTATGGGCCTTACCAATTCTTTGCTCGCGGTTTGGCCGCTAAAGGCTTTGCTGTCCTCATTATGGACCCGGTGTCGCAGGGGGAGCGGCGGCAGTTTTACGCCGAAGAGGGCGTGCCTGACGGGGAGACCGGACCCAGGTCGACGGTGGCCCACAACATGATCGGCAACCGTATGTTGCTAACCGGCGACTTTGTGGGCAGCTGGTTTGCATGGGACGCGATCCGCGGGCTTGACTATCTGCTGGCGCGGCCGGAAACGGACGCGACGCGCGTCGGGGTTACCGGATGCTCCGGCGGCGGAACACAGACGACACAGGTGACGGCGCTCGACCCGCGCATCACGATGGCGGCGCCGGACTGCTATGTAACCAGCTGGCTCTGCAATCTGGAGAACGAGCTGCCGGCGGATGCCGAACAGAACCCGCCGGGCGCGTTGGCGTCTGGCTTGGACGAGGCCGACCTGCTGCTGGCCTATGCACCGCGTCCAACCATGATCCTAGCTGAGGAGAACTGTTACTTTGATCTGCGCGGTGCAAGACAGGCGCACGCTGAAATGAAGAAGATCCATACTCTGTTGGGTTCGCCGGACTCCGCTGAAATCAGCGTGGGCCATTTGGATCACGGTTTCCACAGACATGCGCGAGAGGCGATGTACCGCTTCTTCATCAAGCATGCAGGGTTGGAAGTCGAGTGCCAGGAGCCGGAGATGGAGGAGATTCCGGAGACACAGCTTAGCGCGGCCGGGGGCGAGGTGGTCCCCTTCGGCAGCAAGAAAATCTTCGGGTTCACGCAGGCGCGGGCGGGTGAGCTGCAGGCGAAGCGCTCCCAACTTGATGAAACGTCTCTAAAGGAAGTGGTCAGAAACCTCCTGCATATCGACATGCCCGGCGGGACGCCTCACTACCGCTATTTGCGCCGCAGCGGGGGGCAAGAACCCAAGACCGGCAAGGGTTACCAATTCGCGGTGGAAACTGAACCGGGCATCCAGGTTATTCTGACCATGTTCGGGGACCTTGAGAACCAGTGCCGCAGGCCTGAGGGCGAGGTCTCTCTTTTCGTCGGCCATCTGTCCAGTGAGGAGGACTGCGCCGCGCTTCCCTGGCTACAGCGACGCCTGACTGAAGGGCAACGAATACTCGCCGTTGACCTGCGCGGCACCGGCCAAAGCTTCCCCGCTTCCTGTGGTTCCAGCGACCTGCTCGAACCGTATGGCGCCGACTATCTCTACGCCAGCTTCGGGAGCATGATGGGCGAGAGCTATCTGGGAAGACGGGTCTATGACCTGCTGCGCACGATAGACTGCCTCGAAGAAGGCGGCGCGACGGTCCATCTGATCGGCCGCGGCGTGGGCTCGGTGCCTGTGGCGCTGGCTGCGCTTCTGCACGATTCGCAACCCACTTGCGAGCTTGTGCACTACCTGCCCAGCTACCAGCTTCTCATCGACAATCCCTTGCACAATTGGCCGTTCTCGTGTTTCATTGAAAACTGTCTCGAAGTGTTCGACCTGCCCGACATCTACTCTGCACTTGGCGACAGGTTGAAGAAGTGTGATCCCTGGGGGCCCTGGATCTGACGGCGCCGCCAATTACGGTTCCACATGACCAGATACCAGACAAAGGGGAAACCGACAATGTCATATCGCGACCCTGATTTTCTGCGCGACCACATTCGCAGCATCATTTCCTTCTACCACCCGGCCTGTATCGATAACGAGTACGGGGGGTTTATCAACCAGATGCGCGATGACGGCTCGGTCTTCGACCGCATGACCAAGCACCTGGTGGGGACATGCCGCTTTGTATACTGTTACTCGGTCGCTTCAATTGTGCTGAACGAGCCCGCCTACAGGGATGCTGCTGCTCACGGGTTGCGATGCCTCACGGAAATGCACCGGCAGCCGGACGGCGGATTCGCCTGGGTGCTGAGTGGCCGGGATGTCGAGGACGGCGACCGCCACTGTTACGGGCACGCCTTCGTGCTGCTGGCCGCGGCCTGCGCGGCCAAGGCGGGCGTTGACGGCGCAGTTGAACTTGCCTCGGAGACATACGAGCTTCTGGAAACGCGCTTTTGGGAGCCGGAGGCGCAACTCTACTCCGATTTAATCGCGGCAGGTGACTGGAATGCAGTTGATCCCTACCGCGGCCAGAATGCCAACATGCACATGTGTGAAGCGATGCTGTCCGCTTTCGAGGCCACCGGCGAGTCGCGCTACCTCGATCGCGCCTATCTACTGGCGAAGCGCATCTGTGTGGACCTGGCCGACAAGGCAGACGGGCTGGTCTGGGAACACTATCGCACTGACTGGGCGCACGACTGGGACTACAATAAGGACGATCCGCAGAACCTGTTCAAGCCTTACGGCTACCTGCCCGGCCACTTTACCGAATGGTCCAAGCTGCTGTTAATCCTGGAGCGGTACCGTCCGGATGACTGGATGCTGCCGCGGGCGCGACATCTCTTCGACGTCGCGCTTGAGAAGAGCTGGGACGACGAGAACGGAGGCATGCACTATACGTTTGCGCCCGACGGCACGATCCTCGACCGCGACCGTTACTACTGGGTGCTTTCGGAAACATTCGCTGCGGCGGCGGCGCTGGCGCTGCGTACCGGCGACGATAGCTACTGGGCGTGGTATGACAAGGCGTGGGCGTATTCCGACAGTCATTTTGTCGATCATGAGTACGGCGGATGGTACCGGATTCTGGATGCAAATAATCAGAAGTACGACGACCTCAAGAGCCCGCCGTCCAAGACCGATTACCATCCTTTGGGCGCCTGCTACGAGACGCTGGAGGCGATGCGACTGGCGAGCGGGTGAGTTCGTCATGCCCGTGCCACGGGTGAGCTTGGGCCTTCGACAGCAGCAAAGGGAGACCTGGTATGCAGTCAGAAAAGGCAGTACTGGCACAGCAACTGTACCAAGAGGAAGGCTTTTTCATTTGCCCTGACAGGCTGATTCCCGAGGTCGTGGTGGAGCGGGCGATTGCAGGCATGGACGCGGTGCGCGCCGGTGAATACGATACCGGGGTACCGCCGCGGCCCTCGCGCTGGAGCCCTGGTGACGACCCCAATGTTCTTTGCAAAATCGAGAAGCCTCAGATTGCCAGCAAGGCAATCATGGAGCTTGTGACGCATCCAACGTTGGGGGCCATGGCTGCTGAAGTTACTGGCGCCCGCGCGGTGCAGGTCTGGTGGGTGCAGTTGCTCTATAAGCCGCCTTCAAGCCCGGGCGAGCAGGCGCGGACGAATGTAGGCTGGCACCAGGACTACAACTATTGGAGGGCCTGGGAGGAGGAAAGCGAATTGTTCACGGCATGGGTGGCGCTCAGCGACGTTACTGCGGAGGCCGGACCGATGAACTTTGTCGCAGGTTCTCACCGATGGGGGCTCTCGACCGAGAGCGACTTTCATTCCCAGGAGTACGAAGCTCTGCGAGAGACAATCCAGCAGGCGCACGGCCAGGCGTGGCGAGAGATACCGGCTATTCTGGCGCCGGGCAGCGCCAGCTTCCACCACAAGCTGACTTTTCACGGCAGCGGTCCGAACCTGTCGGCACAGCCTCGGCGCAGCTTTGCTGTCCACATGCGGACGGAAAATTCGCGCCCAAAGGAAAACCTGCGACAAGGGCTGACCGCCTTCATAGACGATCCAGCTTTCTGCCCAGTCGTTTTCGGCGACCCCGCCGCGTTACACTAACCGATAGCAAGAAGCATTTCTTCCCGATCTTCATTCTTACTCCCTAGGCAGCAAGATTCCAAGATCGGCCCTGCCTAAATTTTGGTCTTTCTCAAAGCACGCTACACCTTTCGCTACTGGAGCAAGCCACATGTCCGTCAAACCATACAACATCGAACAGTCCAAGGCCCTGCTCGACCGCTCCGATCAGTTGATCGTGCGGGGATGCCAGGGGCACAAGCGCAGCCACGACATGCTCGAGCTGGGGTATCCCGTCTTTACGCAACGCGCGGCTGGCGCCCGCTTCTGGGACGTGGACGGCAACGAATATCTGGACTACCTGATGGGCTTCGGGCCCATTTTGCTCGGGTACAACGATCCTGTCATCAATGCTGCGGTGCAGGCGCAGATGGAGGAGGGCACGATATACAGCACCGCGCACCCGAAGGAACTTGAGGTCGCGGAGACGTTGATCGATTTGATTCCCGCGGTGGAGATGCTCGGCTTCCTGATTGGGGGCAGTGCGGCCACGTCGGCGGCGGTGCGACTGGCGAGGGCATACACCGGCCGCGATAAGGTGATTCGCAGCGGTTACCACGGTTGGCACGACTGGTCGCGTACCGAGGACGAGGGTGCACCATCTGTGATCGCTCCGCTTACGATTGAGGCTCCCTACGGCGATCTCAACGCTCTGGAGGATATCTTCAAGCAGAACGACAACGAGGTCGCGTGTGTGATCATGGAGACGATCCGCGACAGCGGGCCGCCGGAAGGATTCCTGCAAGGCTGCGTGGACATGGCCCATGAGTACGGGGCGCTGTGTATCTTTGACGAGGTCAAGGTTGGTTTTCGGGTTGCCTTCGGCGGGGCAGGGGAGTACTACGGGGTCACACCCGATCTGACGGCCTTTGCAAAGGCGTGCGCGAACGGATATCCCGGCAGTTTTGTCGGCGGCCGCAAAGAAATTCTGGATTCGCCGCAGTGCCAGTCGAGCTGGATGGCGGCGACCTTTCACTGCGACCTGCCCAGCCTGGTCGCGATTGAGACGGTCATCAAAGAGGTCAAGCGGCGAGACGGGATCGCTTACCAGTGGAAGATCGGCAACCGCCTGATCGAAGGCATCAATGCAGCTTGTGAAGAGGGCGGGCTCGGTTACCGCTTGACAGGCACCGGTCCGATGCCCACGCCGGTCATGGACGAGGAGGACAAGGACCGTTGCATCGCCATGCTGCAGGGGTGCCTGGCGCGCGGATTTTACCTTCACCCCATGCACCCGATGTTTCTGACTCTCTCTCACAGCGAGCAGGATATCGAGGACACGATCACAGCGGTGCAGGAGTCGATTGCGGATCTGGCGTGAGGATGCAGGAGATGGAACGTCTCAGAGGCAGTAGATACTGAGCAAGCGTTAAGATTTCATACACACACCCGATAGAGCAGATGAGCGAACGAATCGATGTGCCCACTGTGGTGAATAAGGAGCAGGTCGAGTTCTATGTGGACAACGGCTATCTTGCCGTGTCCAACCTGTTGGACGCGGCTGAGTTGGATGAGTTGAAGCGGGACATTGTCAAGGTCGCCCGCGGGGGTTATCCCAATTTGACAATCGATCCGGTGCCGCCAGAGTTCAGCGATGAAGAGGTTCTTTCCAAGATACTGGCCATCCATCAACCGCACTATGTCAGTCCTATAATGGAGAAGTATACACGCCACCCGAAGATCAGCGGCGTACTCAGCCAGATTACGGGCGCGCACCTGGCGCACTGGTCGGGTAACGTAAAGTGCATGCAGTCGATGCTGTTTATCAAGCCGCCGGGCTACCAGGGACAGTCCTGGCATCAGGACGAAAACTACATTCCGACCCGCGACCGTTCGCTGATCGGGGCGTGGATTGCGATCGACGATGCCTATGTGGAGAACGGCTGTATGTGGGTGCTACCAGGTTCGCAACGGCCGGGCTATCTATATCCGACGCGCCGACACGGCAACCCGGACGAGTTCGACACGCACGACGAGATGGCGACCGGGTTCGATGAGGCACTTCAGATTCCGGTTGAGGTGAAGGCCGGCAGCGTCGTGTTCTTTAACGGTTATCTGCTCCATCAGTCGCTGCGAAACCGGACTGAAGACAGTTATCGGCGCGTGCTGGTCAATCACTACTTGAGCAGCGAATCGTTGCTGCCCTGGGTCAAGACGTCCGATGA
>JAPPKG010000184.1:0-10520 GCA_026914085.1 Caldilineaceae bacterium
GGGCGAAGATTCCGATTTTTGCGGACAGGCGGCCGGAGTTGTATTGAGGGGGTGGGCTCGACTGGCGGGCGGAACGGTCCGAGAACGGAAATCCCAACTTTAGCACGATGATGAAGGTCATCCGTGCGCTGGGGATGCGACTGCGCGTCGCCAGTTAGGGCGCTGGGCCAGGCAGGGGAGTAAAAGGCATCCTGTAAAACAGGATGCCTTTTTTGATGGGAACCTTTTTGGAATCACCAAGTTTTGGTAAGCAGTTCTCGCGGCGTTGCGTAATACGTCCGGCTCTCGTGCGATGAAGGCCCTAACTGCGTCTTGACGCATGCGATTTGCGAACATGCGCTTGCGGGACCGATTTGCGGAATTCGCTGGGTTTGTCTGGCCGTTGCAGCGAGGCACGTATTTTCGCCTTTTTTTCTTCGATGATTTTGCGGTCCTCGGGCGTTAGTTGGTCAGTGAGTTCGTTGAACTTGCGCCGCTTGCTCATCAGAGTAAGTCCTCCTTTCGCAGTTCTTCAACGTGTTCATCGTATAGGTCATCAGCGATTGGCATGTGCTTGGCGTGAGGCCTGACGTCTTGCGCAGCATGCCGGGCGGCGGTCATGTCGAAGTGACCAAACCTGCCGCAAGAGTGGCCCCGCACCGGGAGGGCGGGATCTCCTGCGGCGAGGGTTACTCGTCGCCTTCGTCTACATAGATGCCGGAGCCGATGACGCCCCTCTGTTCCGAGTTGGGCACCGGGAAGCTGACGGCGTAGCCGAACTTCGGGGAACCGGTCTCCTCGTCTCCTTCGATGGCGGGGTTATCGTAGTGATATCGCAGAAAACTCTGACCCTCGCGCCGTGCGACGCCAATCAGCAGCTCGGCGAACCTCACGCCCTTGGAGTCCGTCCGCGTCATATCGGTGGGTTGACCTTCACGAAACGGTTCGGAGCCGTGAAACAGGGTGACGCCCCCGCCGCTCACGACATACAGGTAGATGGAGCCTGCCTTCCAATCCCCTCCTTCCACGCGGAAGGCGTTTCTGACCCCGGTGAGGGCGCTATAGCCTTCGGACAAGACCGCCTGTTGGTAGGTCTCGGCCGCGGCATCGACGAAGGCGATGAGTGTCTCGCGGTCCACCACCTCCGATGCGGTGACGGGGGGCTTGGGGAGATCCGCGATCGTGATTGGGACATCGGCGACGTCCATGGAGAAGCCGCCGACCAGCACGAATCGTCTTGCGGTAATCCCGGAAATGTATTCGACAGCGTATGCCGTCTTCGGCCCATCGTCGTAGTATTCGACGAAACCACCGCCTTCGGCAGCGGCCGCGAAGAGTTCCTCGAGGACCTTGGTACCGTTTTCATCCTCGACGCCCATCAGGTTCTTACTTTCCGCCTCACGATCGTTCCCGTGAATGAAGGCGTCTCCGTTCATGAGGAAGATGATGAGATACGTTGAACCGGATTTCCAGTAGCCCTCCGTTTTCAGCCCCTCCCTGAGTTTGGCGCCTTCGTTCATGTCTGTGATGGCCTCGATACGCGCCTTGGCTCCGAGGACCCAGGCCTTGAGGCTTTCGGGGTCGGTCGCTTGGGCAGCGGTTATCTCGCCCATCGCGGTTTCACCGTCGGCAATCGGGGGAATCGGCTGGCAGGCCGCCAAGCCTACCCCTAACGTGGCGACACCTGCCGCCTTGAGGAATGCGCGTCGAGAAACTGAATAGTCTGTCATCGTTTCTTTCCTTTCTCAAGAGTAGCGAAGTTGCATTTCCGGTCTGAGCCGGGATGAGTTTGGTTAACGGCGAGGCCGGCAGCCAAAAGCGTCATCTGACGGCGGTAAAGCGGAGGAACTGTCGGGGTTTTGCTGGAATTGATCCTCTTTTTGCGAGGAATAGAATAGGTGTGGACTTAATTGGTACCCTTTACTGGGTACTGGCGCACGCAGTTCGGCCCACGCGACTTCGGCGTGCGAGGCGATTCTGCTTCTGCTCGCGCCGGGCATATATGTCCAGCGAGTCGCATGGGGGAATGCAGGTAAGTATAACAAGCAATGGTAAACCGTGTCTATCCAGTAGACCCGATCGGCATGATTCGTGACATTTTCATCGAGATCGACTGTCGGCGCGTTGGGGGTGGGGCTGAGCGTTGCCAGCTAAGGGGGTGACAAGGATTCCGATGCGGGAGACTCTTTTTTGAGAAGAACCTCTACAGAATCATGAAGTTCAGGTGAGTACCTCGCGCGGTGTTGCGTATTGCGTCCAGCTCTCGTGCAATGAAGGTCCTATCTACGTCTTGACGCATGCGATCTGCGAACATGCGCTTGCGGGACCGATTTGCGAAATTCACTGGGTTTGTCCGGCCGTTGCAGCGAGGCCCGTATTTTCGCCTTTTTTTCCTCAGCGATTTTGCGGTCCCTGGGCGTGAATTGCTCAGTTTTTTCGTTGCGTTTTCGACGTCCTTTCATCAGAGTAAGCCTTCCTTTCGTCACTCTTCAATGTGCTTGTCGTGAGGCCGGTCGTCTCCTTTTGTTGCCCCCATCAACGGTATAGCCGTTCTTTTGGGATCAGGTGCCTAGAATACTCGAATTGGCCTGCCTCCGCAAACGGCATTCCAGGCATTGGTACCGTCTTGAAGATTGTCCGAAAGTTGGTGATGCAGATGAGCGTGGCTGGTTAGTATGCAGCATGCACGCCCAATGGGGACATATCTCTGACTGCCTTCCTAGTTGGGTACGCCATTTTTGGCAAGCCAAGACAAGGACACAAGTTCCTTTCTTGACACTCCCCTTTAACTGCCACATAATAGACCCACAGCGAGCCCTGAATCTCCTGAGGAAACGCAGCCATTTGTAATTCGCATATTCGTGTCGGGTCTTTTTGGTGATCCACTGACGGGGCAAGCAAAAGGCGTGGCATGGCGCAGCTAGCCGCCATGTCACTGCACGCTTTGGGGTACTCACTGCCAGCCAACATAAGGCCTAGAGGGCAACGCTCCCAGCGCCCAAAAGGATTGCGGTAGCTTATTTAGTCCAATTCATGTTGACTTTGATGCAAAGTTGACCGTTACATAAATCCTTTGGGACGTCACTTAGAAAAACGGATAGATCTACCAGCCACCTCATCAGCGAGTACGGCCGGTATTCTGAAAGGACGATGAATAACCTATGGCGGCCAAGCCCCAAAGGAAGAGAACTGTTCCGCGAGACATGCCCCGACGTGGACTAGGTCCTGACACGCCCAGAGCTCAAATCCGTACTAGGCTAGGCACTGCGTATCTTGCAGACTCCGTGGACTTCCTAGGAAATCATGTCAAGGACGATACGGTGGATTTGATCGTTACCAGCCCACCTTTCGGTCTAGTCCGCAAGAAGGATTACGGGAATGTGGATGCAGACGATTACGTGGACTGGTTCAGGCCGTTCGCCGAACAGTTCAAGCGAGTCCTCAAACAATCAGGCTCCTTGGTTATTGACATAGGGGGATCATGGAAGCCGGGCTTTCCCACCAAGAGTTTGTACCAGTACGAACTGCTCATTACGCTCTGCAAAGAGTTCGGTTTCCATTTGGCTCAGGAGTTCTTCTGGTGGAATCCTTCGAGATTGCCCACCCCTGCTGAGTGGGTTACGGTAAGAAGAATCCGAGTCAAAGATGCCGTTAATATGATCTTTTGGCTTTCGCCAAGCCCTTGGCCAAAAGCAAGTAATCGGAGAGTACTTCAACCTTACAGCTCCAGTATGAATGAACTGCTGGCTAACGGATATCGCCCCAAAAGGCGACCAAGTGGACACGAAATAAGCGACAAGTTCTCGCGCAATAACGGAGCCGCGATTCCCCCTAACCTGATTGCCATGGCGAATACCGAGAGCAATTCGAAATACTTGAAATACTGTGAACTCAACGAAATCCGGCCTCATCCCGCACGGTTCCCGACCGTCATTCCTGAATACTTCATGCATATGCTTACAGACGAAGGTGACCTAGTAGTGGACCCTTTTGCTGGAAGTTGTGTTACAGGCGAGGTAGCTGAGCGTCTGAAGCGACGTTGGCGTTGCATTGAAATAGAAAAACTATATCTGGATGGGGCAGCAGGCCGATTCGAAGATATGCTGGAGAGCAGCGTTAGGCCCGTTTCAGGCGATGAGTTCTATAAGATCCCTCGTCCAGGACTACTGTGGGACGAGACAAAGAAAGAGCCTCTGCCTCAGGATGGTGGCAAGCAGCGACCTCCTAAACGGCATACTAAATGATGTTGAAGTTGGAACTCCAGCAGACGGCACAAGATTTTCAGCCAATGGAAAGGGACTGTAATGTCGGACTTCTGGGACCGACTTTTCCAAGAACACAGTGTTAAGCCTAACATTAGTGGAGCGGGCAAACGCCCCGATTTCGATGAAATCCGCGGCGCGTGGAAAACCGCCACAAAGGCTCAGCATGCCCTTCTGCTCCTTGAAGAATCGGAGGAAGGGTTTCTCCAATGCCAGGTCCCTCCACAACCCTCCGACAGGTTTCGCCTGGGCCAGATAAACTTCACAAGCCTATATCCAGAAGCCGTGGTCGCGTTTCATCTATGGTGTGCCGCCAAGAAATACGATCAGTCGCACTGGCAATTGCTGGAAGGTGTATCTTGGTATTTGGTTTTCCGTCTTTTCTCCAAGGACGTAAACAAAATCAAGCATACTTTTGAGGGTCACTCTCAGTCGGGGATTGAATTCAGGTTTAAGCCGGAAAGCGGTGAGCTGGAAGTATACACTCAAAAGCAGGTGGTTGCGTGCAGTTACCTCCGGGGAGGACTAGTATGTAACAATGCCAATGAGGAGTTGATCGGCTTCGAAAGTTATCAATACGGGGATGCAACCGCCGCCATACAAGACTTTGTACAGATTCGACCTATCACTCAAACTGCTACTGAGAGCGGCAAATGGCAAATGTCAACGATATTCCAGCCTACGTGAGTGCGGAAGATGGCGTCAAGAACTTTTACCATGCCTTCTATGAAACGCAAGAAAACAAGAACATCGAACCGGGATTTAAGGAACTAGAGGAAGTCTCCGGACCCCTTGACCTTGGAGATCTGATTGGTATCGCTCCAGAAATACCTGAGTTGACAAAAGCTTCTCTGAGTACTAAACAGCACTTGATCATCCATGGTCCTCCTGGAACTGGCAAAACAACCCTAGCTAGAAAAATCGCAGAATGGTTGGACACGGAGTGGGTGATACTAACGGCGACGAGCGACTGGACCGCTCATGAAGTTATCGGTGGCTACATGCCTGATGGCAAGGGTGGCATACGTTTCGAGCCTGGTATTCTGTTGAGAAACTTCGATAGGACTGTAATTATTGACGAGTTCAATCGTGCCGACATTGATAGGGCGTTCGGTCCCCTATTTTCTATCTTGAGTGGACAGCCAGTAATGCTTCCCTACGCTTCAAAACCCGCAGACGACTCCAGCCCACGAGTAGAGATTATGCCTTACGCACGACCTCACGAAGTCGATTTGCAAGAACGGGCCTCCTATGAGTATTCACCTAGCCCCAACTGGCGTCTTATCTGTACGCTGAATACTTACGATAAGGCTTCTCTATTCCAAATGTCATACGCTCTTTCCCGAAGATTCGCTTGGATCTATCTGGGAGCACCGATAGATCTGACCGCTTTTGTGAGTGAATGGACTGCAGAAAAAGGATGGACTGAAGATCCCCTTACACAGATTGCCACTGAAGAATCTCAACCTCCAATCGTCAGGATCTGGTCGACAATCAATGAGATCAGGCCAGTTGGACCAGCTCCAATTATTGATGTCATGGTGACGACACGGAATCTAGCACATTCGTCGAGTAATAATTACAGTACAATGGATTGGAGAACTGCCGCCGTTCACTCTTTGATGCTTTTTGTAGTTCCACAGATGGAGGGTATCAGAGAGGACGAAGCCCGGCGCCTCAGTGAGGCCGTACGAGAAACTCTGAAGACAGAGTATCCTGGTGAAGCGTTAACTCAGGCCATAGAAAACCTTCATACCCAGATTGTCTCCTCTGCAGTATAACCCTCATGGAAGATACGGACCTAGATCAGGCCATTACCGATGGTCTCTTGGCGTACTTCCGTCCAGGAGAGGCTTTTCTTTCTGTTCAGTCTCCTGCCATGGCCTTTGCAGAGTCACAGCGGCTTTTGCGCCTTCACTGGGCCTTTAGCAGCAGTATGCAGACCCTACTTGAACACCTGTTACTACGGCATGGAGAAGTCGTTTCTAGCTCAACGATTGGGACTCAGGAGACAACGGGCAGCATTCGGGGTCCAGGTATTTGGCCGCACACTATTGTAAAGCGTCAAGTCACTGCAAATCCCAGTTTAGTTCTGTATCGTGATATCCGAAGGACGTTCAATGTGGGACCAAACAGAGTACTACATTTCGTTATTTTGAATGCCTTTCGTTTGCTGGAATCCTATGCAGGACGAGCTGACCTTGAGGGCAGTCCATACGGTGCAAATATACGACTGACTGCTAATCTGGCAATCCGGGCCCGAAGAGTGATGGAGCTCAGGCAGATCGCAACGCCACTCCCGGCTAGCCCGCCACGGGAACCAAGTATTCAGGATCTTCGACAGGCATCCCAGTCCTCCAGGCGTCTCTACATACTGGCCGCGAAGCTATATCAGCTCTATAGGAATATCGCCATAAATAGAATAGAGGCCCTCCGCGAGGTGCTTTCCGGCACGCTTGTTGCACCCCTGTTTCCCTGGCAACGATTCGAACTTTTCACGGTCCTCCATCTGGGCCTCGCATTGTGTCGATTCTTGGGCATCCAAGCTCATTTACACGATCTCACAAGCGCGATGCGGGGGCCGGCAATAACAGTGGGACCATTTGCATTATACTGGGGTGTTCGTCCTGCAGGTGCCCACCCGCCAAATGCATTGCCGCCAAGAAGACAGCGCCTTGAATCAATGCTCGAACAGTTCGGATTGACCCTACACACCGGGCGCTCTGATATCACAATTGTAGGTTCCGGCAAATCGGAAGTGCTGGCTATTGTGGAATGCAAATACAGTTCCAGTGAAGCTGGTGATTCGACTAGGCAGTTTCGCGAAGGAGCGAGCCAGGTCTTGGATTACGTTGAAGACTATGAGGGTAACGCAGATCAACGCTTATCCAGGTCCGCGATTGTCATGCGCAGGCTGCCGACCGAGGTGTCGAATCGAGGTGGAGTCGCCGGTAAAAACGATTTGATAGCCCTGTCCGCCGAAGACTTGCTGCAAGAGTCCGAATCTCTCCGGGAATGGCTCCAGCGCCTAAACGCGTCGAAAGTACAGAGCTAGTTGCGGTCCCTAGAATCCAACAGACGACGCTGTTGCTCCCAGTATCCTTCAAACGAGTGGCTAATCCTACTCAATGTCGAGACCATGACGTGAATGAAATGAGGGCCTTACCCTCGATAAAATCCGTGAAACGAATCCCCTTGTAAGCTTAACCCCGTATTGCCTTTCCGTCTGATTCGCCGAATCAGAGTGTCTATTCGATTGGACCATTTCCGTCAGACGACCGACTGCCTCTCTCTCCCAAATTCCAAAAGAACGCAAAGTCAAGAGGGCGATTCTCTAGGAAGCCGAATGTACACTGTTGATGCGGCTGCGCGTCGCCAATTAGAGCGCGGCTCAACCAGTCTCAGAGGGACCTGACTCCTTCTACCCCGCAAGAACGTCGTCGATCGCCTTGCGGGCGATACGGTACTGGGTGCCGATGTGTTTGGCGTGGAGCGAAACATTGATGGAGGCCAGCATAACCGAGGCACTGTTGACAGTGCGCTTCGGACTGGAGACAGTGGAGGCGACGCGGGCGAAGATCCCGACTTTGGAGGACAGGTGGCGGGAGTTCTATTGAGGGGAGTGCTTCACTGGCGTGACTGAAAAAATAGCCCGCGACAGTCGAGTTACAGGATTTTCTGGCTTGCTGTTCCAAATTCAGCCGTTGGTTACAGAAAAAGAGTTGGGAGTTGAGTGTAAACCTTGGAAAATTTTCAGAGTTAGACTGCCGCGTAACCCAGTGATGCCAGGCTTCACCATTACTCTTCAGTCATTACTGAATCCTGAAGAAATCTCTTGCCTTATTGCCGACATACCATGTCAACGCTTTGCCCGTTCCGGCTCCAATTACGACACCAACACCAAATGGGATTGCCTTTTCGAATGCTGTGCGCGTAAAGCGAATGCCGACTCTCTTGAATACTTCCTTCACAGCGATAAGTGTTGAGCCTCTCAGATGTTGCTGAACCAATCTGGTGAATGCTTTCGCACCCACGGCCTTTCCACCATCTTTGGCTGCGTGGTTGATGGTTCCAAGTCCAGCAATTAGGAAACAGAGCCTCTTCTGTTCTTCTGTTGTAATGTCGTGCCCATAAACAGCTGCAATCGCCATAGTCATTTCGATTTGAAACTTCATTGAGAGCGCCGTGTCTGCCAGAGCCCCGCCGAAAACAGCGGTTGCAGTTCCGAGACCTGGAACAACACCGGTTAACGCCGTAGCCCCACCCGCAAACGCTGTGAAGTATGAATAGTTTGAAATTATCTTGTTTGCAGTCATATCAGCAATTTCATCATCATTCCTTTCGTCCCCGTGTTTCGCCCTGAAACGCTCATGAAGTGTTTCAGCCTCTCTCGCAATCTCGGCAGGTTCAGCAAGGATCAGATCAATTGCCCTTAGAAGCGCTGGCGGCTTGTCGTTGGCTGTGATCGCCCCTTTCTGTAGATCGCTTGCCGGGCCTTCCTCATCATACGGTCCAGTTGAAGAAACAGAATCGTTATATTCCATCATGTCCCTCCTTTCTATCGTTTGGACTTGCCTACCCGAGTTATCTTCATGAAGGTTGTTGGAACTACCTGCTCGGCAGAATAGGGAATCGGAATCAACCTTTTCCAACCAGGCGGGAGGGAACATCGCATTACACAGAGAATTAATACGCCAGTGAACCGACGGAGGGGGTGCCCCGGAATCTTGAAGATCCTTCTAAACCTCTCAGTTGCCTCGACAGCATCCCGGCACAGAAAACGGTTACAACTCGGAATGGCGTCACAAAGTGAGGACCCACCTTCACGAAAGAAATCAGTTGACAGATCGTGAACTGAAGTTTACACTATTCATGTGATTGAAATCATCGAGAGTGCCACTTTCAGGCGGTGGCTTCATAGGTTGAGGGACCGACGTGCAGTTGCCCGCATTAACGCACGCTTGAGAAACGTAACACTCGGCCATTTTGCCGATGTAAAGTCTGTAGGCGGAGGCATATTCGAGATGCGTATCCATTACGGGCCTGGATATCGACTCTACTACATACGGGACGGCGCGGAAATCGTAGTATTGCTCTGCGGCGGTCAAAAAGGCACGCAATCGCGCGACATAGAGCGCGCCAGAAGACTAGCAGAAGACTGGGGGTAAGCCGTGACTGAAACATTCACCCGCTGGGATGTCACTGAGCACCTGCGCAGTGCAGAAGATGCTCGCCGCTATCTTGAAGCGGCATTCGAAGAAGACCTAGGGGACGGGCGACTGATTCGTGCCGCGCTGAGCGACATTGCTCGCTCCCGCAACATGAGCCAATTGGCCCGCGAGATCGGGATGACCCGCGAAGGGCTGTACAAATCTCTTTCCGAAAACGGCAATCCTAACTTTAACACGATCATGAAGATCATTCGTGCCTTGGGGATGCGGCTGCGTGTCGCCAGCTAGGTCGTCAACAGAGGCCAGTGTGCCAAGGTACTTCTGGGCACAGTACTTTTTCCTGAAAAGACATCGGGCAGTAAGGCATTCCCCACACTGCAATCCTGGAATTGGAGAGTGAGACGGACGTGAGTTACCCGATCAAAGAAACTCTATTGCGCAGTCTCGCGAATCTCTTTTTCTTGTAATTCGGAACACTCCCCGCCCCGCAGAATAGGTATGAAGGATCGTAGGGATAAAACCCTACGGCACTAACGTTCCGGCTGATGTTGTAGTTCCTGTGCGATGAAACCTTTATCTGTAGGGTTCGAGTACGCCTGGGCCTAGCTCCTGAAGAAACTCGTATCCGCTGTGTGCGGGTACGTTTGCGGTTGGCACTATTCGATTGGAGTACTTCTGCGACTATTTCCAACAGTTCTTGCTTATTTTGTTTCGTATTGATTTCAGTCACAGTTGTCCCTCTTTTGTGGCTTGATGGCGTTGGCAATATGTCCGACGGTTATCTATGCGCCCTCCCAGAGCAGAAAGTAGAAAACGATTTAGCTTGGCTTCCCTCGTCGCCAAAGCCATATTTCTGACTATACACCAACAGAAATCAAGGTTTCTGACACCAAGCTGACCGTGATCAACCTAATTGCCGACATTAGCTGACTGCAGCTTCTTGCAACTACATCGGAAACAATAACAAAAGTAGAGCAGTTGCTCTGCTTTTTGTCTCGATGGTACCGCCCTACGTTTTTTGGTCAGGGCTGAATATCCCTTCATGGGATATCAGTAACTACTAAGCCTATGTAACGAGAAAGAGCTAATGTGCGATTGCACTTGGATG
>JAPPKG010000460.1:0-10505 GCA_026914085.1 Caldilineaceae bacterium
AGCGAGGAGAGAGTAAAGAGAAGTGAGGAGAGAGAAACATCTTTCGCCATGTTGAGTCATGGGCGCCTTTTGGTAAGGACATAGCAGTCACGACTATCAGAAGCAAATGCCAGGGGAGCAGGAAGGGCAATGTCAGCCTCATGCGACGAGCCATTGCTTTTCGACCCAGCGCAGGAGGCCGGAGAAGGCAAAGGCGAGGAGAAGATAGACGATGGCGGCGAGCATGAGAAATTCGAGCGCAAGGAAGGTGCGGGTGATTGCGGTTTGGGCGCTGTGGAAGAATTCAGGGGTGGCGACAAAGGCGGCCAGCGCGGTGTTTTTGAGATGATGGATAAGGCGGGTTGAGATGGCCGGGAAGGCGGTACGGAGGCCCTGGGGCAGCAGAACCGTCCAGAAGAGTTTGAGGCGGGAGGCGCCGAGCGTGCGGGCGGCGTCGACGTGTTGCTGGGGGATGGCGCCGACGCCGGCGCGAAAGAGCTCTGCGAGGTAGGCGCTGGTATTGAGGACCAGGGCGACGCCGGCGGCGAGCGTATAGTAGGGCAGGGAGAGCCCGCTCCAACTGCTGAGCCAGTTGAGAAAGGCGTTATCGAAGAAGATGGGGCGCCTCAGCTCGGTGGGGAAGAGGTTGGGCAGGGCGAAGGCCCAGATGATCATGAGCACGAGGGCGGGCAGGTTGCGGTGGGTTTCGACATGGAGAACGGCGAGGGCGCCGGCGAAGCGGTTGCCGGAGATGCGCATGGTACCGGCGGCGATGCCGAGGACGAGGGCAAGTACGGCGGTGACTACGGTGAGGGCAACGGTGAGGAGGAGGCCCTGCAGGAGCAGGTTGAGCAGGTCGGGGGTGAGCCAATTTGGGGTCATTTGGCGCAGATAAAGAGCATAGCTGGGCTGTCAGCGGTCAGGTCGGCGGAGTTGTAGCCGTCGTGGCTCTCGAAGATATGCAGTCCGGCTGCGGCAAGGAGGCCGGTGACATCTTGCCGGGTGAAGAGGCGGTAGCGCAGGTGGAAGTCCTGGGAGCCGTCGGGGGAGACGATGTGGAACTTTTCGGTGACGATGCCGGTGCCGGCGTCGTAGCTGCGGTCCACCTGGGCGTAGCTGGTGTCGCTGCCGAAGCGGTCGGAGGGTTTGAGGGCGTCGAGGGCAGGTTGCTTTTGCGGGAGCTCGAGGGCGAAGCGGCCGCCTTCTTTCAGGGAGTCGAAGACGGTCGTAAGCAGGTCGCGGTTGTCATCATCTGACGCGGGCGGGACCTGTCCGAGCGTTGTGAAGAGGCAGAGGGCGGCGTCGAAGGGTTCGGCGGTGAAATAGCCTTCTGCGGCAACTTGCTGGAAGTCGACAGTGACGCCGGCCTCATGGGCATTGTCGCGGGCGGCCCTGATCATGGCAGCGGCGGGGTCGATGCCGAGGACACGGTAGCGGCGGCGGGCGAGTTCGACGCTGTGGCGGCCGAAGCCGCAGCCGACGTCGAGGACGCGTGCGCCGGGGGAAAGGGGAAGCGCGTCGACAAGAAAGTCGATCTCCTGCCGGGTTCGTTCGGCGGTCAGCAGAGGATGACGGAGGAAGGGGGAGCCGTCCGCGAAGAAGTCATTCAACTGTCAATTCCCGGCAGCCGCGTCATCCGGAGGAGCGTGTAGGGCCCCACTCACGGTGGGGAGGTACTGATTGCGCTTTTTTCACAATGTGTCGCGGACATCGAGCATGGGCAGGTCCTGGCGTTCGAGGTCGTATAGGGCCTCGAAGGGGATGGCTGCGTCTGCGGCTGCGGCGGCTTGGGCCCAGCCCTCGACCCATTCGCGCTCGATGCCGTCGACATCATCGACGACGCGGAGGCGGTCGATTTCGTAGGTCTCTTTGAGCTGCTTCATTTCGGCGGCGACGCTCTCTGGGGAGCGCTGGCGGAAGGCCTGGCCGTGAACGGAGTCCCGGCACCAGTCGCAGCCGTAGGGGCAGCCGCGGGAGGTGGAGATGGTGAGGGATGAGTAGCCGTTTTCTTCGCGCCAGGTGTCGAGGTAGCGGTCCATGTCGATGAGGTCGCGGGCGGGGAGGGGCAGCTCGTCGAGGTTTTCGACGGGGGGGCGGGGCTGGTTTACGACGGGTGCGCCGGCGTCGTCGCGGAAGGCGATGCCGGGTTCGCGCGCAAGCAGTGCGGGCGTGAGGGGGCCGGCGTCTATGAGGCGGAGCAGGGCGTCGAGGGTCTGCTCGCCCTCATGGTGGACGACCATATCGACCTGGGGGAATTGGAGGTAGTAGGCGGGGTCTTTGGTCGGGTCGGGGCCGCCGAGGATTGTGAGTGTGCCGGTGGTTTTGGCGTCGGCGGCGAGGGTGAGGGCCATGTCGCGCAGGGGGAGGACGGCGGAGATGCCGACGAGGTCGGGTTTTTCGGCGGCGAGGCGTGCGGAGAAGGCGCTGACGTCTTCTTCGAAGGTGCCGTCGAAGACGGCGACTTCGTGGCCCTGGGCGCGCACGTAGCCGGCGAGGTAGAGGAGGCCGAGCGGGAAGTAGGGGCTTTGGAGGGCCTGCTCTTCGGGATTGAGGCTGAGGAAGAGTGGGTGGACGAGAAGGATTTTTGCCATTGGTCTGGATTTCTGTCTACAGCGGGCAGTTTTTGGGTGCGGCCGTCCGCTTAGGACCGAGGGTGATTATACACTGCGCGGCGTCGGCTGTCTAAGGAAGCAGTTGCGGGACCGCTTCATCAAGATTTGGACGCTGTTGCGGCCCTTGTTGGACGCCCACCAGGGGGCGCCTACAGGATTCCGGCAGCGAAGCGAGGCCTTGGCCAAATTCGATACAGTAGCCTTCCTCCGTTGTCGGATTTTCTTCTGGCAAGAATCGTTGCTTGCCAGGGCCAGGGCCATTTCGCCTGAATGCGGTCACTATTATAGCACACTAAAGGCGGCCACAGGGGACGAATTTTTGTTGGAGCAGGGCAATCGCATTTTGGTTTTGCAGCACCTTGTGAAGATGTTCCTGAATCCAGCCGGCCCGTTTGCGTTTGGCAGCGATGCCGACGCTGGCGGATTTCTCATCTATGTGGTGGACGAGAGTTTGTGAGCGTTTACGAGAGTTTACGAGTGTTTGGGTGATGTCTGAACTACAGTTCATGAGATTTACGCGATGGGCTATGATCAGGGAATCGCTGGTGCGCGTGGGCGCGTACGAGGTCAATCGAGAGACGTACAAGAGTTGTATTTCCAGTGATTTGTTGGAACGCAGTGGGCGTCAAATGTCGGGTCAAGTCGGGTCAAGTCGGGTAAAGTCGGGTAAAGTCGGGTAAAGTCGGGTAAAGTCGGGTAAAGTCGGGTAAAGTCGGGCGAATTTTTTTTCTCCTGTCCCCCGTTTTCGTTACGCTTTTGCATCAGTTTTTCCGTTTCGAGAGTCGATTCCCGGTTCTGGCAGGTTCTCTACGATGCTCGTCCACTGCTCTAACAGACGACAGACTCATGCCGGTTTGCTGGCGGTGGGGGGTAGTGCGTCGGGTCCGGACGGTTAGGGTCGGGTTAAGTCGGGTTTATGTCGGGTCAGAAAGGCTGATTTCCTATTCTTGGGCTTCATCGCCTGGCTTCGAGCACATTTCTTGACTGTCTTGGTTGGGTGACGGGCAGCTCACAGTCTTGGAAGAGTCCTCCCCTGCCTTGGGATTCGCTGCCAGCGACAGTCATGGATTGGTGATGACAGTACGGTCTCGGTAATGCCGATTGATATTATGGCACCAGGCTATTATAACACGGCAATATCACTGTTTCTGATGCAATTTTACTGGCCCTTCGGCGGCGATCACGAATAGTAAGCCCGCCGTGAAGCCAACCAAGGGCAGGTCAAAGTCAAGCGACGGCGCCAGGGCCGCTCTGAGCGGCCTTTCAGGCATGAGATTACCGTAACTACTTCCCCTTCCATCGGCGATACGGATGCGTGGGTCTAAGGTCAAATTCGCTCTGGCCGCGGAGTTCGTTACAGAATCTTGATTCTCGACAGCCACAGGACTTCCTCCCGATGGACGAGTTGAACGAACGGAATTGCCTCCAAATTCCCCCAAAGATGTATTGACGATCAAGCCAAGCCCTCTGTCCCGTCGACCGGCCGGTACTCCACCAGCGCAGAGCGCCCGACGATGTCGACGATACGCCCGAACATCTCCTGGCCATTAGCGTCGGTCAGGCGCAGTTCCTCGCCCAAGAGGAAGTGAACGGGCTGCTGCCGGCCCTGGTTTATGGCGATGTTGGAAGCGTACAGGTAGGTCCTGTCATGTGTATCCCGTACTGGATTCACCCGCCCCGTCACCCCTGGAATCTGGCCGGTCCCTTCGTTGAAGATGACTGAACCGCCGCCGGGCAGCCGGTTCAGTTCGAGAGTAAGCGGCCCCTGGGCCGGAATCCACCCCGATTCCACCTGCGCGGCGAAGCCTTCGGCAGCCGCGAAGACCGACATCGGCAGATGCCCGGTATGCAGACCAATGACCGCCTGCCCTGACGCATCCGTACTCGCCTGTTTCCAGGTCTTGTTGGGAAACAAAGCCAGCAGCCCCGCGTCGGCGACCGGCTGGCCGGCATGGCGGACGGTAATGACGACGCGGGCGGGGGCCAGTTCCTGTGGCGCGGCCGGCAAGATGACGAGGAGTTCCGACCCGCCGACAAGCTCGAAATGGGGCGGCTTGCCACTCAGCGATCGCGTTTCACGCTGGATGATGGGTATGCCGTCCCTGCGCCTCTCCATCACGTACAGACGTCCGCCCGCGCCTCTGATATCTCCGGCGGACATCCGTCCGAGCGCCGTTGCCAGAATCTCGTTGCGCGTCGACTGCCGGTATGCCAGGTCGTCAACCGTCAGATTGTTCGAAAGCGCTCCCGGAGACTGTATCTCCACCCTGTCCTCAAACATCGACAGCCGGGTCCGCGTCCCAGGGATCGAATAGTCGCGGTGGACCACGGCGTTGGTGACCGTCTCGAACAGAGCCTCATCACTATATTGGGGCAGCTCTTCCCGCGCCGGCGCCTTGTGCGCCGCAACGCGCATGTTACGCAATGCGAAAGCGACCGCCTCCGCGATCTGCCGGTTGAGCGGTCCGGTGATTGTCTGGGCGTCGATCTGGCCGGTCGTTCGATCCTTTCCCCGGTAGCAGGTTGCGGTGATGCAGGCGTTTGGAAGCCACTCCTGGGGAGCCCGGCTGCATAGAAGCAGGCCGGCGACCGTGGCCCTCTGGACACCATGTTCATCTTGCGCAAGGAAACCCATCTTCTCCAGAGCCGCTTCAGGATCGGCCGCGCCGGCCGAACTGAGAAAAGGCTTCCAGAGATCTTCATCAAGTGTCCGGAATCCCGTACCTGGCACAGGCTGCTCGTCGAACCAGCGAAAGCGCGCCTGGCCGCGCCGCTGGGCCAGGCGCATGCGCTCGTCGCTCGTCATGAGGCGCTTGGACGCGCCGACGCGGATATAGGCGCCGCCCGGCCCCTCGTGCAGTGAGTCGCCCTGGGGAACTTCGACCAGCAGAACCGGTCTGCCGCCAGCGAGTTCGCGATGATCGGTGCGGATGCGTACCGCCGGCTTGATAGAGTCTGTGCAAACTTCGACCAGAAGCGCATCCAGGTTGGTGATCTGCCGCCGCGACATGTTCTGGACGTCGCCGTTGTCGCTTACGCCGCAGAGCAGCGCGCCGCCGGTTGCGTTGGCGAAGGCGACGACCTCGTTGGCCCAGTCATCTCGGCGCGGGCTTACCGGCCTGTCGCCGCTGAATTCAAACTGCTTGAACTCCCAGCCGCTGTCCTCGCCGAGACGCAAACGGCGCAAGATCTCTTCATCGGTATGTGTCATCAGCCATCTCCGGATTCAGACGCCGGCCGCGCCGGCCCACACGGCTCTTTCACCAGTACGACGTAATCTCGCCCGATTTCGCGCTGAAAACTCTACGGCAGGCGCGCCCAGTCCCGCGCCTCCACCAGAATCGGGATGGTAGGCAGCCGTAGAGCTTCCTCCAGGTCGACAAGCTGACCAAAAAACAGATGTTACTCATCGTTCAGCAGTCTCTCAACCTCATGACGCAGCAATGGCAGATTCGTCTCAACCACGTCCCATACCAACCCGTCGTCCACGTCGGAGTAGCCATGTATCAGGATATTGCGAAAGGCGATTACGCGTCGATAATTTGTGATGCGCGCTGCCAGCTCCTCATCAAGGCGCGCAAGTTGAGAAACGGCCTCGCCAATGATCTCAAATTGGCGCTCTACAGCCGCTCTCAGCATAGCGTCGCGTTGATAATCAGCGAATGTCTTTCCTGCCAGGAACTCGGCCAAGAGATCTGCTGCACTGCGAATATCGAACAGGTACTTCCTGGCCTCAAGCCGCATAGATCTGTGTCCTGGTCTCTTCAACGCGCTGCCGGAAGAAGGGATTCTGGATCGCCGACTCGACAACAAGGTCAACATGACCTTCAAAAAGCCTTTCCAGAGCCTCCAACAGCCCGAAATAGGCGTCGGCATACGCCCCCGAGGGCAACGGCCGGAACTCGACCAGAAAGTCCAGATCGCTGGCGCCCTCTCTGTGGCCGCCGGAAGCAGCCGAACCGAACAAATCCAGCCGTTCAACATGATAGCGGACGCAGAGCTTCTCCAATTCGGAAGCCTGCTCCGAGACCACCGCTACTGTCACTTTCTCTCCTCCAAACTACTCTCGCCCTGCGCAAACTGCCGCCGGACTTTGCCGCTGCCTACTAGTAGTTCAACAGTTTTCTATTGACGGATAGAGGTGTTCGAGTCTGATGCGAGCGTCATCGATGGTGAAACGCCAGTTGACGGTCGATGCAGAAGCATTGCGTCGCTTTTGCCAAGCTGCGACTTTCTGCATCAAGGTCTGTTTGTCAGGGATGCGAGCGTTCAGGCACTGTCGATGCAGGACACTGAGTTCGATTTCAGCCATGTTGAGCCAACTGCCATGTTTGGGGATGTAGTGGATTTCCAGTTTGGCGGCAATGCGGCGCGCCTCAGCCGGCGGGAACGCTTCATACAAAGATGCGAGTTTGTGCGTGTTCAGATTGTCCATCACCAGGACGATCGTGTCTGCCTGCGGGAAATGGATATCGACCAGGTCGCGCATGCAGTGGGCAAAGTCGAAATTGTTTCGCTGGCATTTCCCCTCTCCTTGTGTTTCCTCTTATGGAGAGTGTGCCACATTTCACTTATTCGTTAAACCCTACCGGTTAGACCACTACATATGTCGCGCCAAAACGGGTCTTTTCTGACAAAGCTGTCTGACTTCGCAAATTGTCTTCCATTGTCTTTGATCAGATAGGGACAGTCAGACATTCTGCAAATGACTGAACTACAGTTGCCTTTCTACGTATTCGGATTTTCCTTTGACAAGAGCCGACTTGCCAGGGCCAGTGCCATTTCGTCTGAATGCGGTCACTATTTTAGCACACAGAAGGCGCCCACAGGGGACGAATTCATGTTGGGGGCAGGGCAATCGCATCTCAGTTGTGTGGCACCTTGTGAAGATGTTCCTGAATCCAGCCGGCCCGTCTGCGTTTGGCAGCGATGCCGACGCTGGCGGATTTCTCATCTGTGTGGTGGACGAGAGTGTATGAGAGTTTGCGAGCGTTTATAAGCGTTCACGTGTTGTCTGAACTGTGATTTTATGGGATTTAAGGGATTAACCGTGATTAGGGGCTGGCTGGCGCTGGTTGTCTCGTATGAGCGTTGGACGAGAGTTTATGAGAGTTTACGGGTTGTCTGAACTGTAATTTTATGGGATTTAAGGGATTAACTGTGATTAGGGGCTGGCTGGTGCTGGTTGTCTCGTATAAGCGTTGGACGAGAGTTTATGAGAGTTTACGGGTTGTCTGAACTGTGATTTTATGGGATTTACGGGATGGGCTGTGATTATGGCCTCGCCGGCGCTGGCGAGGCCGGACGAGTGTGTGCGTGCGTTGTACGAGAGTTGTACGAACTCTGACATGGTGGGAGGAGCTGGACGTTTCATGTCGGGTCAAGTCGGGTTATGTAGGATAATGTCGGGTCAGGGCGGGCAGTACTCCTTTTCCTGGACATTTGCGCTTGGCTTCGCGCACGTTTCCACGCTGTCTTGGTTGGGTACTGGGCAGTTACCAGTCTTGGAAGGGTCCTCCCCTGCCTTCGGATTCGCTGCCAGCGTCAGTCATGGTTTGGTGATGACAGTACGGTCTCAGTAATGCCAATTGATATTTCGGTACCAGGCTATTATATCACTGTTTTTGATGCAATTTCCTTGAAAATGTGTTGGTCAGTGATCAGAATTGATGGAGGGAGCGAAAAACTGTTCGCAAGACACGATACCGGAGAAGAGTGCGTAAGGTGGCTAGCGTAGGGAGGCGTCGCGGGGGGCGTCCCCCGGACAAGGGAGGGCCAGAGGCCTGGAACTGCAGGGGATAGAGGCTGGTGGCCAGGGGTTAGAATTGCGGCTCACCTGCGGTGCGGGTGTTGTCGATTTTGCGGCTGGGTGCGGGGATGGGGCAGCGCGAGGGCGGGGAGAGGTTCATGTGATGGCCCGGTGGTGTACGGGCAGTCTTCGACATCGACGCCTTCCGGCACTTTGGTCTTGCTTCCCATGTGGGAGTGAAAGCCACCAGCTCCTTTTCACTCAGGGACAGAGGATTCGTCAGCCCAAGGAACGCGCTTGATTTTTTCGTTGTCCAGACGGTCTCTGAACCAGCCGTCGTAATCGAGCAGCTTCAGAATCGTCAGCTCCGCATACCACATTGCGAGCAACCACGCTTCCGCGGCGATTCCATCGACCAGCCGGTCACGTCTGTCGGGATGCACGACACGGTTTCTCGCCCAAGTGGCTATCTGCGGACCATCCCAATTGTCACGTCCCTGCGCCTCTTGCCTTATCCTGGAAAGCGATGTCGGGATCTCCGTAGACAGACCGGCCCAACGCAGCAGGAGACGTAAACGGTCGGCGGCAGTCAGGCTTTCGTATTCGCTTCTGCCTCCGCCAGGGGGCCTATCCTCCGTAATCCATTGTTCCATTTTAACGAGGACGGCCCATCCAAGAGTTTCAAGAGCCGTACAGGCCGGCACGATTGCTGTTGACTGTTCCATCCGTTCGGCGTCGGTGTAGGTAAGAATCAGTTCACGGAACACCTTTCGCCAAAGCTTCTGAAACTGGGGGTCGGGATGCCACCACTTGGCGGCGAATTGTTCAAACATAGGCGGCAGCCAGGCGGCGGCCTTTCGGTTGAAAGGCGGATGGTCATACCAGAGGTACCAGCCGGGATAGGGCCGGCTTCGGTGTGGATCCGGGTACCGGCCCGGATCCACCGTCGTCACGCTCCACTGCTCGAATTCAGAGGTCCCGTTCCGATAGCCGACCGGGAGCGCCACAGCCACCATGCCGCCTCTGACGAATGAAAAAAACAGCTGTACGGCTTCCAGGATGCTTTCGGCTTCTGCGAAAGTGAAGGGGTTTTGCGCAGCCTTGCCGCCTTCCCGCCAGATGCGGCAGGTATGGGTAATTGCATACCCCCTTTGCTCCTCCAGGTGATGGACGACCTGGCCGAATTCTTCGTTAGGGAGGCTTTCAATTTCCACCCTCCATCCATCTGCACGCAGGTCCATTCGTGCCAAAGGATCGGAGCGTTCCCCTCGGTTTACATTGTCAATTAGCTGCAATACTTGAAAGTTGACGAGATAGAACCTGATTTCGTCGAGACGGCCGTTTGGGTCGCCGACTTGCACAGGGAAAAACACCCGGCTGCAGCCAGCACTCTCGTGCCGGGATTCCGGGAGTTCGGGAGGCCCGCCGGGCCCGGCTCGCGTTGCAAACTCTGTCGTCAGCGCTCCCGGCGGAACAAGCACAGGCCAGCCCTGCATCGGTGGCCAAATCATGGCAAGGAAGAGCCAACTTACGTGCGGTGCAGGTGAAAGTGCAAGCGTGACTTCGCCTGTCCCTTGTACACCGTCTATGAGTTGTTGGGCGAAGTTCGATGGTTGCTTTTCGCCCGGGGCGGCCGGAAAAGCCGCAGTGATGGCTTCAGTATCCGTCCAATGTCCTTTCATCGGCCCTCGATAGAGGAGAATGGGATCGTCGGCTTTACGGTTTGGATCGGCCAATTGAGGGTGTGGCGCAGCAATCGGCGACACATTGTTCTGCACAGGAAAGTCCCTTCAAAAAGGCATTCGCTTGAATTAGAGAGAATATGAACCGGGTTATTAAACCTCACTCTTGCCAAGATCGGTGAATTTAAGTATGGTTGGCCCCAATCGCTAGGCCACGAAATAGGAAAGTGAGGGACATCCAGGCGAATGCGTAACCCGCGCGGGAGGTCTTGGCGTCAAATGGGACTTACACTCGTTTTCCATATGAGAAGCAGCGGCGCGATTTCACCACCGGGGCAAGAGGAATGGGATTCTTTGCTCGATCTGGTGACGACAAGGGGGGTAGGTTATCTGAGTTAGAGCAAGCAGGACTGACATTAATCTGAATCAGGGTAACTACTAAGCCTATGTAACGAGAAAGAGCTAATGTGCGATTGCACTTGG
>JAPPKG010000100.1:0-10447 GCA_026914085.1 Caldilineaceae bacterium
AAACCCCCGCCGCAGCGAGTGTGTGGCAATATGACCTTGGCGACCCGCTGCGACCAGGCTTCACCCCCCACCCCGCCTCCTGCTAGATTCCGGAGTATGTGCCAGCGCAGGCAAGCCGGGCGAGGCAACTCCCATACATACCCAACGTTCACCGCCATGACCATCGCGGGCCCGCTACAGAAATACTGACGGTACATTCCCCCCAGGCAGACCGCACACAGTGCGTACACAAAAAATGGCTTAGCAGTCACTAAAAACTAAAAACTGACTACTAAAAACTGCCGTTCAACTACTCCAGCTCGCGGCGCAGCAGGCCGCGGTCCCGGTAGACGGCGGCGGCCTCCTCGACAAAGGCGGCCGTGGTAGCGGCGTTGAAGTCATCGCGCAGGCGCTGCGCCAGCGCCTCGTACTCTTCGAAGCTGCAGCGTCCCGGCCGCAGCATCTCGTACATCTCCAGCAGCGTCTCGTTAGGGACCGCGGTCAGCTCGGAAGCCCGTTCCAGGTTCTGCGCCAGTTGTGGATAACCGGCGCCGCGGGCGATTTCAGCCTGGGCCCGCAGCGTCTCCGCGCTGATGCTGTAGTCCTCGGAGGAGATATCTTCGTTCAGCGTCTTCTGCAGCGAGAGATCGCGCAAGGGCCGCCCGCTCGCCGCGGCGAGAGTGTCATTCCGGTTGGCGTAGAGGGGATAGTCTCTGCAATTATTTTTCGTCATTTTCTGGGAGATTGCTCTTTCGAACGAGGTCCATTAGTTCTTCTCGACTCAGGTCTCGGTTCTGCATATGTAGTTCTCGCGCTTTTCGCAGAGCAATGCCAACATCTGGACCTTGAGGAATGCCCAATGCAATTATGTCTCTGCCATCAATAGGCAGGATTTCGTCCAAATGGTTTAGCACGTCTCGCTCAATGAGCCGGATCATTTTCGTTTCCAGATCATCTTTTTCGGAGAGATCATTAAGATATCGACGCCATTTTTTTAGATGTCGGTCTCGGAATACAGGGACATTCAGATCCTGATCCAAAAGTGTGAGGATCTCTTTCACCAGAATTCCGAATTTTTCAGTAGGCCAATTTCTGTCTAAGCGTTTCCTAAGATCTTCTATAGCCCCTTCACCATCCGTATGTGATTTCAAGACAGTATCGAAGGCTCCGTGACAATGAATTACAACCTCGCTGACCTCAGTGCAAAGGCTTTCGAAACAGTCTTTCCACTGATGTTCTAGCTTTGGAGAGTCAGTCCCACTTTTTTCACGAAGCCAATTATGTGCTCTCAGGGAAAGTTGCATTTCCCGGTCAGTGATTCCTAGATTGTGGACGCAATAAGTCCTCAAAGAGTGCACACTCGTCAAGACTTCGCGAAGGTTCCTGTCAGCTCTTCCTTCATTACTTGGAAGGTTGAGTAGGTAGTCGATAGATGTTCTTCCCGCTTCATGGAGCAATACGTAACACCAATTGGTAAGGCGCAGAAAGGACGCCTCGTCATCATTACTAGCTGGGGGCCGAAGTCGTATTTCGTCCAACGCGTTCGGCCCCACATATAAGTGAAGGGAACGTCGCAATGCAGAAACTTCGGAATTCAAGGATAAGAAAGGCATTTCATCAGCGAAGGGGATGTGCTATGGGTCCGATAAAGTTAAAACCAATACCCAAACCCCTAATCGTGCGTCCTTCGGTTATGTCGTCGTCGGGAAAGTCGCGCCCGCGCAAATGTATCAATTGATGAAGACCGTCGATTCTAAGTTCCCAATCATTTTCTCCCCTCTGCCTGACCACAAGACCTTCGAACCGGCGCGGGGTGGAATCAGATGAGGTCATGATATGACGTCTGATTACTCGGCTCGGGTTTTCGAAGTCAGTGTCATCAGCAAGTTGGCGAAACAACATTCGTGCTTGTGTATATTCCCCAATTAGCCAAGTTAGAACGGCTTCCAAGTAACGAGTGCCATGTCTAGAAGACTCGCCTGAAGCGCTGTTGAGTGCCCTAACCAACTCTAACAGATCCCTGATGACGTCCCTTTTGGAAGGAAGTGGTTGACGCTCACCGCGCAAAGGCCTACGTCCCATTTCAGAAATCCATCGGCATTCCAGTAGAAGAAATAAGCAACGTGAATCACTCTCGATTTGCCGAAAACGCTCGCTTAGGAATTCTGAAGCCTGCCTTGCCTTCGACCTATCTTCTCTCCCACGGAAGTCACCAGAATCTTTTCCAAGGTCAGGGGCATATTCGCGGGCTCTCAGGTAATAACCAGCGGTGGACCCACGAGCCTCTAACTCCGAATAGGCCGCGTCCGTCAATTCTTCGTTCTCAAGCGTCTTACCGATCAAGTATTTTCGCACGTCAAACTTGTCCCTTTGCGACGGTCGAAGCGAGTCTTTCTCTACTTGGTCTAGAGTTGCGTAAATGTCAGCTATTAATTCTTTTCGGTGAATTGGGGATAATGCCGCTTCCTTGAGAAGGTCGTCCGGTGTCCATAAGCCTACATCTAGAGGGTAGTAACTTTCGGTGGCTGCAACCGCTCGTCTAACAGCGCGCTGGGCCGCCTCGTAAGACGACCAGATTTCACCTGCCGCCATCTTCCTTCTTGCCTTGTCAATTGAAAGGAACCCATAAAGAGCAGCGTGTTCAACCAAGAGATTTTGCTTTGTCTTTTTTGGCGCCTTAAGCTTTCCACTTTCAAGCTGGTTAAGAGCATCTTGAACTATGTTTCTTGCCTCTTCCAGCAAAGGCAAAATACCTTCGTCCTCCACTACTTCCGTACGAACAGCTGCTCTCCTGAAGGAAGACTCCTGAAGCATCAGCCTGGCATCTACGACATTATGTTTTTGCCGAATTTCGGTTAGCTTTTTTGCGACGACAGCGAGGTATTCTCTATATCGTCCATTTCGCTGTCCATCAGGGTTAATCTGCTGGAGCAGTTTCAAGAGGAAATCGAGTTCTTCCCGCCTCTCAATTCCCGAACGCACTGCCCCGATAAGTTCCAATAAGTGGTTTGCCTCGGCAGCCTCAGTTCCGAGTCGACGTCTGCAAATCAACTTAGCTTCGAGAGTCAGGCGAGGAGCAACCAATAGCTCATTACCTTCGTTGTCCACGTGCTGCCACTTAAAGAGTCCCAACTTGCCGAATAGCTTTCCTAATGAAGCTCCGTCAAGGCTGCTAGAGTGTTCAGTAGCTGCCCGCAGTAGCAAATTGAAAGGAACGGGACAATCCAGGGTTCCGGCAACCATGACAAGGTCGATAATCCTTGTGGCTGTATCTCCAAAGTTGGTCAATGTGTCATTCTGACCTTGCTCAAACACCGGTTGGTGGGATTCCAGAACTCCTGCATCTATGAGTGCTTGGTGAACTGCTGTGATAGGTTCAACAGGTATAGCTTGACGACCTAACTCTCTTAATGTTTGTTCATTTGCAAATGCTTCATTTCCAAGGCCCAAACTGATTTTGGAACGGCTAGGAGGCAGAAACCGATACAAGAAGCCGAGAAAGTGCTCTCCTTCCAACAGACGAGGATCCAGTATTTCGGAATGACGAGTCAGCAAGGTCGTCAGTTTTTCTCTTTCCCCCTTTGACAGGTTCACTGGTGCCTCAATGCTCATGTTCCATCTTGATTCCGCATTGTCGTGAACAAGGTAGTGTGAGCCCAGAACCACGGCCCGCCTTCCGCGACTCCTGAGCCCCATTAGGAGGTCATAGTAATGGTCAACGTCTCGATTGGCGTCGCATACAATAAGAGTAGACTTAGCTCCAGCTTCTTCTGCAGCCTCACAAAAGGAAGATACTTCCTCCGCCTGTGGAATACGTCCAATCGAATATAAAACAGCTGCACTTTTGTCTTGTCGAACCTTCCACACTACCCTGGCTAAAGCAACCGACTTCCCGGTACCCGATTGGCCCTTAACAATGATAGGTCCGTCTATACTTGAATGGTTGGCGACAGCGCCTCTTACTGACTTGAGCAGACTGGTCTCGAAATCTCTCTCGATTGCAAAACCTCGTCGGACACCTTCGACAAGGAGAGGCGGCCCTTCCAATTGACCATGGAACCGCCGAAAAATGGAATATTCAGATTCTGTGCCAAGTGGGGGCAGAAAGGCAGTCCAAGAGTCATCAACAATTGAGGCCACCGCTTCGATTTTGAGTCTTAATTCCGGAGAAGCCGCTAACTGATTCTGTTGTCCGAAAGTTATGACGCCAATATCCTCAGATTCTAGTGGTAATATGTCTGGCAGACGCTCTAATGCGCGTAGTTCAGAGATAACGGATGCGAGGCTGGCGTCTTCGACTATTATTTGACCGCGTTCAATGGCAGACTTAAAATCGACCAGGCCATCCCCCTGTAGTTCAGGCATGCCTCCAAACCAGAGTACTTGACCCTCACCCATCCCGGAGATAGCCCCAAGCAGGTCATCAACCCTGAGCCAGTCACTTCCGGGCTTGAATCCTTCCACAGCAATGTAACCAATTGCTGTAACGGTTTCGTGCAACCGATTTAACAGCTGTACAGTATGCCTGAATCGGTGCGCATTCAGTTCAGTTCTGTTGACTGGCGGAAGAGTCTTTGGGTCATGAACACCGGCTTGGCTAAATAAGTAGTATAGGGGTGGACGCGCTCGGCTCCTGACCACTCTTGGAAAATAATCGTTTATGAGAACAGGATCGGGATCTCGTCCGCCTCTCGAAAAGAGGCGGCTTAGCGTGGGATCAAGACTTGAAGTAAAAACGGCACTCCAAGGAATGTCAGTCAAAATCTCCAAAGACGTAGGATGGACTCTTCTTTGGAACCTTTCCCCCAGCCATTCAAAAGCATTCGTGGTCAGTGCCGTTCCATCGAGGAGCGAAAGCCAGTCCGAGCGAGCATCGCTGCCCTTGTTCAGACGAGTCAAAGCAATGTCTAGAACGATATCTGTACCGTTGGCATCAGCCCACGCGTGTTGACCAAGCAACAAGACAAGAGGCTTTTGGTCTTGGATAGCCATCGAGAGAATGTCACAAGCTATACTCATTTCGGCAATTCCTAGAGAATGTTTCTGTAGAGCATTTATGCATAGTTCCGGGTCACTTCATCGGACAGAGAGTTTCAACCGCCAATAATAGACCGCGAAAACAGCCCTCACACATCCGGCTCCCAGCGGAAGTAAAGCTCCTGGGGCGCCTTTTCCTGAATATCATCGATCTCGCGGCGGTGCAGCAGGGCCGTCTTGACGATCAGCCGCAGCCGCGCGCCGTTGTCGACCTTGACGCCGACCGGCAGGGGGCTGAGCCCCTTGGCATAGCGGGCCGCGTTGCGCCCGATCGCCTGGTAGATCTCCAGCGTCAGGCTGGGCGACTGCGGGAACAGCTCCAAATTGTTGAGCGGCGCCAGCCCGCGTTTCTGGATGACGGTCGTGCCGCGGCTCTGCAGCCCGACGGCGATGCCGGAACCGCTCAAACGCGCGCCCGCGTGTCCGATGGCGGCACAGTCGGCGCTGTGATAGACCCGTACGACGCGGCCGTAGAACTCTTCCTCCGCCACACCGGTGAGCAGCGCTTCCAGCACCTCCTCATGGTCCAACTCGCCGATCGTCTTCACCAGCGAGGTCCCATAGGCCGGCCCCACCGCGACCACGATTTCGTTGGCCGTGGCGCCCACTTTGGCCGTACTGATTTCGGCCAGGTTGGGCAGCGGCTCCCCCACCTGCGCGTCGATAAAGTCGCGCGGCGACTTCTGCTGGGGAATGCGCTGCAGCGCGTCCCAGGTCTCGCCTTCGAGGCGGTAGCCTGTGCCGGGCCCGGTGTAGTCGTTGTTGTCGTTGATGGCGCTGATCACGTTGAAACCGTCGGCAAAGATCGCTGACGGTTGCAGGTAGTCCCCCGCCACGCGTTGACGGCCCATCTCAAGCAGGTTGGCGGCCGCCTCTTCAAAACCGCTGCGGTGCAGCGCGCGTACGACGTCTGACAGGTTGGCCGTGCCCTCCAGGAAGCGGTCGGCTGCGGCCAGGTCGGCCACCATGTCGCGCTCCGGCATATCCTCGCTGCTGTGCGCGAGCGCGGCCGCCTCCACCTCCTCGTCGTCGATCGGTGGGAAATCCAGCTCGGCGTAGATCGCCTGCAGCGCCTGCGCGGCCTGGCGGCGGGCTGCGATGGCATCGGCCTCCTTGACCGGGCGGATGCCGCCATTGACCTGCATATCGCGTTGGATCACGGTCCAGTCATCGAAGTCCTCGGCGTCGAAGTTGCCGCCGCCGAACATGTTGTCCTGTTTGGGGATCGCGCTGTAGCCGGAGCAGATGAAATCGGTGCCGGGGATCATCTGCAGCATCAGTTTGGCCGTCTTGCGCAGCGCCGAATGGGAGGCCAGCGCGTCGTTGCCCGACGCGCATTCCAGGCCCAGCATCGACGCCAGCAAGTTTTCGGCCAGCACCCCGCGCACGCCGCCGGGCAGCGCTTCCGGCAGCGCGATGCAGGAGATGGAGCCGTTCTGCACGCCCTGGCTGCCTGCCCCCTTTGTTATCAGCAGACAGCGGGCCTCCAGATAGAGCATCGAGCACTGCTCGGCGTAGCCCATCAGTGCCTCCGAACCGGTGCCCGAGGTGAAGCGTACCTTGATGCCCCGACTGGCGTAGGCCGAGGCCAGAAAAGCCTTCGACCACGGCGTGTCGTCGCCGTCGACAAAGGAGCGCTCGCTGCCGTAGACGGAAAGCGTTTCCGCGTAGGAGGTCAGCCCCTTGATCCCCAGGCGCAGCCCGAACGCCTCCTCGACCGCGCACTGGGTGAGCACGCCGCCGCGGCTGGTCTGCGAGCCGACCAGAATGGCGAGCGCGTTGAGAGGCGCGGCGCGCGCGACGCGCACCGTCGTCTCGATCTCGGCAAAGCCGCGCAGCGCCGCTTCGGCCGCGTCCGCGGCCAGCAGGGCCGGGTTTTCGCGCCAGTTGGTGACGTGGGCCTGGTTGGCCGGCGTCTTGCGCACCCGCATCTTGCCCAGGCCCATCATCATCTCCAGCACGTTCATGTGGCGCACGATCTCGCACAGCTTGGCCGGCGTGCAGCCGTCGGCCAGGCGGCGTATGGTGGGCTGCGGCACGTTGATGTCGACCAGCATGCGCGCGATCTGGTGCGAAGGCGTAGCCATCGCCTCTTCGGCGACCGCCAGATCGAGGGCGTGATCGGCGATGAAGCGGTCGAGCGCGTCGAAGTCGGCCCGCTCTTTGCCGTCCATCTCCACGACCTCGCCGTCAACGATGCGCAGAGACGGCTGCGGGTCATAGGGGCTGTCGGCGACGGTCAGACCGGCTTCGGCCCACTCTTCGACGTAGGTCTCGCGGTTGATGTCGCGCCCGGCGAGAATGGAAAAGCGCCGCGAGCCCGTATCCCCGTTGACGCTGCGGTCCACCGTGGCTGTTGTGGTCATTCCTCGTCCTCGACTCCTTGCCCGAAAGCGATCACGTAACCGTCGGGATCCCGTACGGCGAATTCGATGTTGTCGTATTCGTGCTGGTGCGTGAGGCCGTAGGCGAACTCGGCCCCCTTCGCCTCGAACTCGGCATGGAGCGCCCGCACATTTCGGACCCAGACATAGGCGTCCCAGAGGCCGCCCCGTGACTCGTTGGGCGTGATCGTGCTGACGTCCTTGACCTGTTTGAGCATAAAGATGAAGCCGTCGCGGTCGGGCATGGCGAATGTCGGCGGTACGCCCCACAGGCGGGGCCGCGTGAAACCAAGCACATCGCAGTAGTAGTCGAGGGATGCATCCAGGTCGCGTATAAAGAAATAGGGGGCGGAGCCGATCAGGGTCGGGGCATTTTCGGGTGGCATTGGCGAATCCAGGCACGTAGTAGGACTTTGGCGTCGGTCAGAGCGCGGCGCCGGTGGCGTCAACGATGCGGGCCGCTGTCGGCGTTGCGTTCATTCCTCGTCCTCGATTCCCTGTCCGAAGGCGATGAAGTGGCCGTCCGGGTCATACACGGCGAACTCAATGTTGTCGTATTCGTGCTGGTGCGTCAGGCCGTAGGCAAACTCGGCGCCCTTGGCCTCGAATTCGGCATAGAGCGCCCGCACATTCCGAACCCAGACGTAAGCATCCCAGTAGCCGCCCCGCTCCCGGTTGGGGACAATCTCATGCTTGGGGCCCACCTGCTTGAGCATGAAGATGAAGCCGTCGCGAAAGGGCATGGCGAATGTCGGCGGCTCTCCCCAAAGGTGGGGCCGGGTGAAGCCGAGCACATCGCAGTAGTAATCGAGCGACGCAGCCAGATCGCGCACATTGAAATAGGGGGCGGTACCGACCAGGGTCGGGGTGTTCTCGGATGACATTACGATACTCCAAGGTGGAGGGAAGGGTGGCTGTACCGTTCAGACACGAATCAGGTCTTTTTCGATGTATTGACGAAGCAAGGGCTTTCTGTCGACAGCGCCACGTGTAACTACATCTACCTCTGTCTCCAGCAGTTTCTCCAGGTAGTCGTGCAGGTCGACGAATTCCCAGCCCAGAGGGGCGCTCAATGTGACCAGAATGTCCAGGTCGCTGGCGTCAGTCTGCTCGCCGCGAGCATAGGAACCAAAGAGGGCGATCTCCTCCACGTGGAACCGGTTCTTCAGTTCGGACCGGTGGGAACGCAGAATATGGCGAATCTCCTCCAGGTCTTTCATCGTTTCATCTATCACCAAAGACTACCGTCTTGCTCTGGCGTTCTACTATCCAACCAGACAGATCACTGTTCAGACATCGAATCAAGCGCGGCGCCGGTGGCGTCGACGATCTGATCGACCTCCTCTTCGTTGATGACCAGCGGCTGCGAGAAGGATAACAATATCGCCTACGACGCAGCAACGGCAGTTGGTGCAGTTGCGTCGAAATTCGTCTCTTCGAAGGGAACGACATCCAGAAACTCTACCGGTTCGGCGTCCCGGCCGTTTTCCCAGAGAAGCGAGAAAAACCAGATCCCGCTCTCGCCGGCTGTGAAGCTGGCGGGGCTGTAATGGCTGCGCTGTTCCTCCTTCATGCCATCGTCATTATCCGGCAGTTCAAACAACGCGTTTTCTTCGACCAATTCCGGCTCGTAATAGACGGGCCAGTCCCACATCTGCCCTTGATATGGTCTGTTTCGAAGATGCAGTATGTTGGCATATTCCCGCACCTCTGCTAGCTCGGGGACCTGTACCGGAACAATATATCCATTGTCCCCTATTGGAATGCGAACTCGGAGCGTTTTCATCTGCGTTTGTCCTGTTCTCTATTCCAAAACGTCACGATTCTGTCATGGTTTCTATGTAATATCTGTTCGATCCGATTCAACTCTTGCGTGCGAAAGCCTTTGTTCGAGGCCATTACTAGGGGATCAAGCCAGTATTTTGCTTCTTTACGGTCGTTTCGCACATGTACATGAATCGGTTCACTCAAATCGTACATGTAGAAGAATACAGCATACCCTCTTTCGCGCAGGACAACCGGCATTCCACCCTATCCAATCGAGTCGAGCGCGGCACCGATGGCGTCGACGATCTGATCGACCTCGTCTTCGCTGATGACCAGCGGCGGCGAGAAGGCCAGGCTCCCGTTCAGGGCGCGTGTGCGCACGCCGCGCGCCGCGGTCGCATTCTGCAGGCTCATGGCCAGTTCATTGTCCGGCTCTTTGGTCTCCTCGTCCTTGATGAATTCGACGGCGCACAGGAGGCCCAGGCCGCGCACGTCGCCCACGTTACCGAATTCGCTCAACCTGGCCAGTCCGCTGCGCAGCCGCTCGCCCATCTCTGCCGAACGCTCGGCCAGCTTCTCGTCCTCGAGAATGGCGAGGTTGCGCAGGCCGACCGCACAGGAAGCGGCGTGGCCGGAATAGGTGAAGCCGTGCAGCCAGGCCTCGTCCTGCGGCGCGCTGTTCATGGCGTCGAGAATGCGGTCGTTGATCTGGATGCCGCCCAACGGCAAGTAACCGCTGGTGATGCCTTTGGCGAAGGCCAGGATGTCCGGTTCGATGCCGTAACGGTTCAGCGCGAACATCTCGCCGGTGCGCCCGAAGCCGCAGATCACCTCGTCGGCGATCAGGAGGACGTCGTACTGGTCGCAGATGGCGCGCACGCGCGGGAAGTAGTCGTCCGGCGGCACGAAGACGCCGCCGACGCCCTGCACCGGCTCGGCGATCACCGCGGCCACCGTCTCCGGCCCTTCGCGCAGGATCGTCTCCTCCAGATCGCGCGCCGCTGCCTCGCCCACGGTCTCGCCGTCCTGCAGGTCGCCCTCGTAGCGGTATGGGTGGGGCGCGTGGCAGTAGACGAAGTTGGGCACCAGCGGGCCAAACATCTTGTGATAGCGGGGAACGCTGGTGGCGCTGGTGGTGGCCAGGGTGATGCCGTGATAGGACTCGCGGCGGGAGATGATCTTGACCTTGTCCGGCTGCCCCTCCCGCTTCCAGAAATAGCGGGCCGTCTTGAAGGCGGTGTCGTTGCTTTCAGAGCCGCCGCAGGTGAAGAAGGTCGTCT
>JAPPKG010000569.1:0-10416 GCA_026914085.1 Caldilineaceae bacterium
AGACTCAACCGACGACAGCGTTCTTCTCGACTACGGCGACAACGTTGACAAGTCCCAGGCCGCGGTCATCGCCCTGCCCGCCGGCGGCGTAACATTGCATCACTGCCAGACCCTGCACTACACCGCGCCCAACGTCACCGACAACCAGCGCCGCGCCTTCGCCATCCACTTCATGACGCCGGGCACCAAGTCGCTGCGCGAGATGCAGTATCTGGAGGTCTCGTTCGAACGGCCGGTATTGAGGATGCGGGTCTGAGGTTAGCTTTTGGTAGGCAGTTTTCAGTAACGGCACGCGGCCGCGTCTTGGGCATTGGCCAAGAGCACATGACCAGCGGTACGGGGCTGCCAAAACAGGCAGCCGGGCACGATCGAGTTCTGGAGGAATGGCAATGCAGACCGCAAATGGGAACAAGACCGCAGTAGAGCGCAAGGCGCTCAGCGAAGAGCAGATCAACAGCTTCTGGACGAACGGTTATCTGAAGGTGGGCAAAATCCTGGAAGATGACGAAATCGAACTGCTGCGCCGCGAGTATGACGGGGAATTCGAACGTGCGCGTAACGGTCACCATCCCAGGTTCCGAAGTCATGAAATCGGGGAAACCAGGGTTCTCCAGATCATGCAGATGTGCGAATACAATATCCATTTTCGCCGCCTGCTGTATAACGATCGCATTCTGGACCTGATCGAAGATCTGATCGGGCCCAACATCCAGCTTTTCCACGACCAGGCGCTTTTCAAACCGGCCCGCCACGGCGGCCCCGCGCACTGGCACCAGGACAACGCCTACTGGCGCTGCTCCCCGCCCAACCTGGTGAGCTGCTGGCTCACGCTCGACGACGTCGACGTCCACAACGGCGCCATGCAGTTTCTGCCGGGCACGCACTTTCGCTCTGTGGAGCACGGCCGGCTCGCCGAAAACAACGCCCTGCTCGAATTGGGGGAAGAGATCGATGAGTCGAAGGCGGTCGTTGTGCCCCTCCCGGCCGGCGGCGCGACGCTGCATCACTGCCAGACGCTGCACCACACCGCGCCCAACAAAACCGACCGGCAGCGGCGGGCCTTTGCCATCCACTTCATGACGCCCGGCACCAGGTCGCTGCGCGAAATGAAGTACCTGGAGGTGTCGTTCGAGCAGCCGGTGCTGCGGATGCGGGTCTGAGGTCAGTTTTCAGTAGTCAGTTGTTAGGGCCCGTTGACATTTCGACCGGCTGCCCACCGTAGGGGCACCCCTTGTGGGTGCCCTGGTGATTGCCCCTCCTCCGGGCCCTTCGCGTGATTTCGCCGATCAACTGGTCTTGACTGTCACTATATTTAAGCGAGGAAACCGAACGAGTTCATTCACAGAAGGAGAGACACAATGGGTAACGTAGTGGAAGAAAGAGGCTCCAGTCGACGTGAATTCCTGCGCGCCGGTGCTTTGACGGTGGCCGGAGCGGCGGTGGTTGCCTGTGCGCCGGCTGCGGCGCCGGCTGAAGAGGCGGCCGGGTCCGAGGCGCCTGCCGTTGTAAAAGCATCGGTCGCGGCCAATGATTTCGAAGCCGCCTACGAGGAGGTCGGCCGCCAGTGGGAGGGCACGCTGCTGCGGGTCCCGGTCGGCGGCGTCGGCCACTGGGCCGTGAATGAGGCGGCGTCGGCTCGATTTACGGAACTGACCGGTATCGAGACCGAATGGGAAAACAACCCCTACGACCAGGTATACGACAAGACCTTCCTGGACCTGGGTTCGCAGAGTGGCACCTACGACATCATCGACCTGAACTTCGCCTGGTTCGGCCAGTTTATCGCCACCGACGGTCTGATGCGGCTGGAGGACTATGTGGACAACCCTGCCTTCCCGCCGATCGACCTTGACGCCTTTGTCCCGGCCGTGTTGGAGGTCTACGGCATGTGGGAAGGCGGCCTCTACGGGCTGCCGTGGCTTGGTGACGCCATGATCTTCCCCTACAACCAGACCCACTTCGAAGCCGCCGGTCTTGACCCGGATGCGCCGCCCGTCACGTGGGACGAGGTGCATTCATTCGGCATGGAACTGACGCAGGATGACCAGTACGGCTTCGCGCTGATGGGCGGACGCCAGATCCAGGCAATGTGCACCTATGCGGCCATCTTCTTCGGCCTGGCCAAGAAAGGCTTCTACAACGATGCCGGCGAGCCGCAGTTTGACAGTGATGAAGGCCTGGAGGCGATGGAGATCATGGCGGTGAAGCTGCCGGAGATCTCGCCGCCGGCGGCCATCTCGTGGGACATTGTGCAGGCTGCCGAAGCCGTTGCGCAGGGCACCTGTTCCATGGAGATCCAGTGGCCTGGCATTCTGCAGGGGCTGATCGTCGAAGACTCGCCGGTGTACGGCCAGATGGGCTTTTCCGCGCCTCCCGGGGGCACGCCTCTGGGCGGACACGGCATAGCGGTATCCAACTATTCGCGCAACAAGGACGCCGCCTATCTGCTCTGTCACTACCTGGTCTCACCCGAAATCCAGCGCCAGTATGTGAGCGAGGGCTACGCCATCACCCTGACCGACCTGTTTGAAGATCCCGAAGTCCAGGCGATCAACCCCTACCTGAAGACGATGGGCGACGCCATGGCGATCGGTCTGAGCTGGCCGCGCACGGAGGAGACCAACGAGGTCTTCGATATCATGGTCAAGCACATCAACGCAGCCATCACCGGCGAAGAAACGCCGGAGGAAGCGACCGTGCTGATGAATGACGAGATTCTGGAGCTGCGCCGCGAGCGCGGCTATGTCAGCTAGTCGATATCCGGTGGCGAGACCACGGGGAACCGCGTTGCAATGACATCGGGCGAACAGCACGCCGCTTTTGAGCAGGGAAGCATCTCAGAAGGGACGCAGGGGCAGATCCGTACAGCCGGTGGAGAACAGAGAAACCGGGTGTTGGGTCTGCCCCTTCACTTTCTCCTGATCGCGCCCACATTTCTGATCGTTTTCGGGCTGCTGGTCTATCCGCTCGGATACGCGATCGTACTCAGCGCCTCCAACAAGATCCTGACCGGTTCCGTGCCCTTCAAATGGGTTGGACTGGAAAACTATCTCGATCTGCTGGCGCTGGAGAGCGAGATGTGGACGTCGGTCGGTGTGACCTTACGCTTCGCGCTGGTGGGCGTCTTTTTGGAGTTCATCATCGGCCTCAGCCTGGCGCTGTTGCTCAACCGGGAGTTCCGGGGGCGCACCTGGCTGCGGGTGGGGCTGCTGGTCCCGCTGATGGTGCCGCCGCTGGCTTCGGGGCTGATCTGGCGCATCATATATGATGACGAGTTCGGCGTCTTCCCGCATCTGATCCGCACCGTGGGCGCCAATCCGCCCATCTTTCTGGGCGACCCGGATTGGGCGCTGTATGCCGTCGTCGCCACCGAGGTATGGCGTTCGAGTCCCTTCATGGTGCTGGTGCTGCTGGCTGCCCTGCAGGCGCAGCCGATGGAGACGATCGAGGCCGCGGAGGTCGACGGCGCCAGCGGCTGGCAGGTCTTCCGTCTGATCACGCTGCCCTTCATCACGCCGGTCATCATCGTGGCGCTGCTCTTCCGCACGGTCGACGCGCTGCGCACCTTCGACCTGATCTTCCTGCTGACCGCCGGCGGCCCGGGCACGACCACCGAGGTGATCAGCATGTTCATCTATCGCTGGGGCTTCCGCCACTTCAAGCTGGGCTTCACCTCGGCGGCGTCGATCCTGCTGATGATCGCGACGCTGATTATCTGCATCTTCTATCTGCGCATGCTGGTGGTGCGCCAGGCCGAAGTCCAGCTCACGCAGGAGTAACCGGCAGGACCGCTGCCTACCTGTAAGTCAGGCTCAGTTTCCAACGGGACAGTACTCGATGCGTACAACCAACCTCAAGCGGGTCCGGAACATTGCCATGTTTTTTGTCGTGGCGGCCGTCTGGATCTTCTATTTTTTCCCAATCTATTGGATGGTTTCCTCCTCCTTCAAGACCCGGGTGGACACGTTCGCGATTCCGCCCAAATGGATTTTCTGGCCTACGATCCAGTTCTATATCAGCAGCTTTACCAATCCGAAGTTTTTGAAGGTAATACAGAACAGTCTGATTATTACGGGAACGACGGTTGTTTTCTCCCTCGTGCTGGGCGCGTGGGCGGCCTACGCCTTTGCCCGCTTCCGCTTCAAAGGTTCGCTGACACTGAGTTTCTCGCTCATCGTCGCCCGCATGATGCCGCCTATCGTCTTCATCGTACCGCTTTACCTCCTCTTCAACTCGCTCAAATTGCGCAATACGCACATCGGCCTGATACTGATCTTTACCGTCTTCAACCTGCCCTTTACGGTCTGGATGCTCAAGAGCTTCTTTGAAGAGGTGCCCATCGAATTGGAAGAGGCGGCGTGGATTGACGGTGCCTCGCGCCTGCAGGCATTGGGACGCGTGATCCTCCCCCTCATCGCGCCGGGGCTGGCCGCGACCGCGGTCTTCGCCGCGCTGCTCGCCTGGAACGAGTTCCTGTTCGCGCTGCTGCTGGGCGGGCCCGACACGACCACGCTGCCGGTCTTTCTTTCCGGCTTCCTGGGAGAACGGGACGTTGAATGGGGCGACATTATGGCCACGGCAACCGTCGCCGTCCTGCCCCCTACCCTCCTCGTGATGCTGGTGCAGCAGAATCTGATCAAGGGGCTTACCCTGGGCGCGGTGAAGGGTTAGACATTGAACCGGCCCGGTGCGGCCTGACAACATGGAGAAATGCGAACAATGACCGACATCACAGCCACACAGACGCCAACGGTCGTCGACGGCGTCAACATCGACGAACTGATCACCCCCGACGTACTCGCCGAGTACCGCGAGCGCGGCTACTGGGTCAGCCCCAGGCTGTTCAACGCTGAGCAGATCGCCGAGATGCGTGAGGCGCAGGAGCGCATGTGGGCCGGCGAGCACGATTCGGAGATCCTGCCGCAGTACGGCGCGCAGGAGGTGGAGCCTGGCTCGCCGGACGTACGCCAGCAGTGCAACGCCTTCTGGCTCAGCGACGTGATCCGCAAGGTCACGACCAGCCCGCTGCTGGGCGCCATCGGCGCGCGCTTCATGGGCGTCGACACCGTGCGGCTCTGGCACGACCAGGCCGTCTACAAGCCGGGGATCGGCCCGGACGGCAAGGACGAGACCGCCGGCAACATCGGCTGGCACCAGGACTACGGGCACTGGAAATCGTCAAGCACGTCGAATATGTGTACGGCCTGGATCGCGCTGCAGGACACCGACCTGCAGAACGGCGGCATGCGCACCATCGTCGGTTCGCACAAGTGGGGGCTGCTGGAGGACAGCAACACCTTCGGGCACAAGGACCTGGACGGCCTGCAGGCCCGCTTCGCCAACCAGCAGATCAGCGGCGAATGGCTCGACGAGCCCTGCATCATGCAGGCGGGCCAGGTGAGCTTCCACCACGCGCTGACGCTGCACGGCTCCGGCCCCAACCTGACCTGGGAGCCGCGCATGTGCCTCATCTCCCACATGATGCCCGGCGACACCACCTATCTGCCCGGGCGGCAATATCATCCCAACCTGGTCTTCCTGGGCCCGCACGCGCAAGAAGGCGAGCCCTTCGCGGGGCCGTACTGGCCGCAGATGTGGCCTGAAGGCGAGGAGTGAGTGAAAAGCCGCAGTAAGACCCCGCGAATCTGTTGACCGCTCTGATTTTCGGCGAGATGGTGTCCTGCATACGCCAAACAGAATCGGTCGCCGAATGCGACAGCGTCGGTGTCATCATCGTTCTGCTCGATGAGACCGACGCTGTGAACACTCCGGCACAAACGTACCCGGCGGCTCCATAGTCGAAGTAAGCACGGTACTAACAGGCAGGCTCTCACGCTCCGTGCCCTTTGTTGCCAGAGTCGGGGCCGGCTACGTCTATCTCGTTCCCGCCTACTGGAACGCTTCCCACGTCATCGAACTGGCCGAATTCCCTACCGACCAAATGAAGGCATGGTCGCCCCCTCCGCCTACCGCTCCAGTCTGCTCAGCGCCCCGCGTTTGGCACCGCTCTTGTCCGCATAGCTGACGACGGGTACAGTCTTCGTACCGCGCCTCGTCCAGAGACTCACAGCCCTGCCAGTTCTCAGGCCACATCTCCATATACTCCCTTAGCGACCAGTTTTTCATCTTGCCCCGCAGCGACGGCTCGCACGAGCTGTCATCCTCAAATTCTATTGGGCCCGGCGCCGGTGTGTGCATTCACGGCACCAGCTCTGCAGCACCGACCGCTTACAGTGGGCCAGGTCTTTGCCCCGGTGAGGGTCGAATTCATGAAGCGGAAGCAACAAATAACATTTGGTGCAAGTCTTCATGCAGCCACTTTAGCGTGCATCTTATCGAATTTCAAGCCCCAATCTGAAGAAAAAAAATGTGCCGTATATTCTGATTTCGGGACATATCGGGGTAGAAAAACTGTTGTCTGGTTGCTATGATATAGGTGTAATTCGACAACGGAAAATCGCCTGGGAACTGTCGCCTCTCGGGCAGGAATCCAAAGACGACTGGCTACATGAATTGCCGAAAGATTGTCACATTAAAGTGTTTTGAAGAACGAAAGTATGTTCTGGCCCTGGTCCACGGCACGCGAGTCATCGGGCGCTCCGAGTTCAGCTCGCTTTGCGGAGCCCACCAGTCTGTCCGCCTCATGCCGCTGACCGGCCTCCGGCGTATCCCTACCGGCCTTGGCGGTTCGGCCTGCTCGTTGGATCCCATCGATCTGGACGGCGCCGCGCAGGCAGGCCGGCGGAAGCTTCAAAGCGCCGACTCGTTTTGTGGGTTTGCGCCGTCCCGCCAATTGCTTTGGAATTGGATGCGTAAGATAGACAGGTATCTGACGCGCAGTCTGGCTCTCTTGACGGTCGTTGCCGTCTTCACGTCGGTTAGTGCATGCGTACAGCCCGGAACGCCCGTCCCCGCCGCATCTAGCCCCATCGCATCCAAAAATGACCGTGGCGGGGACGGAGAGACAGACGCGTTGGAAACTGACGCCTCGTTCCTCAGCCGTGCCTACGCAAACGACCAAATGGCTACGCTCCCTTCCTGGTCCCCGGACGGCAGTCGCATTGCCTTTTACTCTAGTCGTGACAGGAATCGCGATATCTACGTGATTAACGCCGACGGTTCGGACGTCGTCCGTCTCACTGCCGGCGCCGCCGTGGATTGGCATCCCTCCTGGTCCCCGGACGGCACGCGCATCGCATTTCTCTCTGATCGTGACGGGAATCAAAGTATCTACACGATGAACGCTGACGGGTCAGGTGTCGCCCGTCTCACCGACAACACCGCAGTAGATTATTATTTTTCCTGGTCTCCGGACAGCGGTCGCATCGCGTTTGACTCTGACCGTGACGGGAATCGCAACATCTACGTGATTGACGCCGACGGTTCGGGCGCCACTCGTCTCACCGACAAGGCCAAAGGGGGTGTGTTTCCCACCTGGTCCCCAGACGGCAGGCGCATTGCGTTTGTGTCTGCTCGTGACGAGAACATTGACATCTACGTGATAAACGCCGACGGCTCAGGCGTTACCCGTCTCACTGACAGCCCCGGACCGGACTGGCTTCCCGCCTGGTCCCCAGACGGCAGACACATCGCTTATCTGTCACGTCAAGATATATACGTAATGAACGCCGATGGCTCAGGCGTCACCCGTCTCACCGACGACTACTTATTGACAGTGGTACCCTCCTGGTCCCCGGACGGCAGCCGCATCGCTTTTCCCTCTATACGTTACGGGATGTCTGAGATTATCGTGATGAATGTCGATGGTTCGGGCGCCACTCGTCTCACCGACAACGACGACTCGGACTGGCGTCCTTCCTGGTCCCCGGACGGCGGTCGCATCGCGTACTATTCTTGGAGGGACGACACGGTTTGGAGCGGCGAAGCAGTCTATGTGTTGAATGCCGACGGTCCGGGCCTCGCCTATCCCACCGACAACCCCGCAGAGGATTAGAAGCCATCCCGGAGAAGTGTCTCCGCGAACTGAACTGGATCCGGAAGGCCGCGCCGAACTAGAAGCGCCGCCAGTTGGCTACTCCGCAATCTCCCCAGTCGCGCGCAGGAGCGTCTCCTGGACGAGGAGCTCGTGTGCCAGGGGACGGGCAGGCGGCTGCTGGCCCTGGATGGTCTTGAGAAAATCAACCAGCTCCAGGTCGTAGAGCTTCTGGCGCGTCTGCGTCTCGATGGGGACCTTCTGGTCGCCTTCCGCATAGCCGCCCTGGGCTGCAGTCAGACACAGCCGGATCTCGGTGGCCGGCTCCAGCGGTTCCATGATGGCGCTGCCGCGGCTGCCGTAGACCTCGAAGCGCCGCGCCGCCGGCCGCGTCTCCATCGCCGAGGTGTCGACCAGCGCCATGGCATTCTCGTACTCGAAGACGCCCAGCGTGTTGTCGGGACATTCGGCGACTACGCCGGTCTCGTTGCGCAGGAACGCGGTCACCTTCTGCGGCCTGCCGAGCAGCCAGACAACCTGATCCAGCATGTGGCAGCCGAGCTCGTAAAACACGCCCCCGCGATGGCGGCTGACCTCGCGGCGCGCGTTCTCGTTCATGGCCGTGCCGATGCGCGTACGCAGGGCGAAAATATCCCCGAGAAAACCTGACTTCACCCACTCGTCGATCTGCTGAAAGCCGGCGTGATAGCGGAACATGTAGCCCATCTGGACGGTCAGCCCGGACTCCTCGGCCAGGGCGATGGTGCGCTGCCACTGCGGCCAGTTGTCGCCCGCCGGCTTGTCGTACCAGACGTGCTTGCCGGCCTGCACGCAGCGCTCGGTCTGGTCGAGTCCGTGGTGCGTGGGGCCCTCGGACGAGACCGCAACGATGCTGTCGTCGTCGAGCATTTCGCTCTCGCTGCCGAACCAGTTGACGTCCTGGTAGGGGCCGTCGGCCGCGGCCATGACCCGGCGCCGCTCCTCGTCCGGCTCGAGGACGCCGGCCAGCTCAACGTCCGGATTGTCGATGATGGCGCGCAGCTTGCCCGCGGCGTGGGCGTGTTTGGTCCCGTATTGGGCGAAACGGATATTGGACATCGTTGGCTCCTGGCGGTTTGGATGCGGGATGTACCGGCTCTACGCGTTCAGTTCGGGCGGCAGCTCGACTTTCTGCGGCTGCCCGCTGTGCACCGCCTCGATGATGTTTTCGAGGACCAGTGTGGCCAGTATGCCGGGATAGGCCGGCACGTAGGGATCGGTATCGTTGCGAATCGCCTCGACCAGCAGGGGCATGCGGTCGATGAAGGGCGGCGAGTACGACTCGGTGGACAGCTCTCCGCTGACGGGGTCGGGCGTGGTGATCGTGGCGCGGCTGAAATGCTTGTCGAGGACCGCGCTCTGCTGGCCGTCGTTAAAAGTGAAGAACCATTTGGTCAGCTTCTCGCTGAAGCCGGCGTCGCTCATCAGGTAGGTCGCCACGGAGCCGTTGGCGAAGCGAATGTTGGCTGCTACCGTATCGATAATCTCGGGCGAGGCGAGCTGGCCGGGGTGCGTGACCTGGCCGCCGGTGGCGGAGATCTCGACCGGCGGCGAGTCGTGCATCCAGCACAGCAGGTCGGCCAGGTGAACCCCGACGTCGAAGAGAGGGCCGCCGCCGATGCCGGGCAGCCACTGCCAGCGCGTGAGGTCTTCACGGCCGAGCATGACCTGGGCATGGCTCACCTGGGCCGGTTGCAGGCGGCTCTTGATGGCGCGCGAGGCCCCGGAGAATCGGATGGAAAAGTTAATCATCAGCTTCTTGCCTGCCGCCTGCATGGCGTGGTAGATGCGCATACAGTCGGCGGAAGTCATGGCCATCGGCTTCTCGAGGTAGACGTGCTTGCCGGCCTCGAACGCGGCCAAGGCCAGCTCGGCGTGCGTGCCGTGCGTGGTGGCGATGGTCACGATCTCGATACTGTCATCGGCAAAGATGCGGTCCGCGTCGGTCGTGTAGTAGCGGCCTTCGAACTGTTCGTAGTAGCTGCTGGCCGCCTCTTCATTGATGTCGCAGAAGGCGTGCACGTCGATATCCGGCGTATCCACCGCCCACCGGGAATGACTTCTGCCGACGCTGCCGCAGCCAATCAGGGCCCAGCCGAAAGGCTGATCGTGTGAGCTGGTCATGCTGTTCTTCTCCTCCTGCGCTTGCCCGCGGACGCGGTCGTGTTGGCTGTCTGAACTACCCGAAGAAATGTGTGTCCGACAGGAGTCATTGTGCGGCATCCCCGCCCCAAAGACAAGTCGCACAAAGGGCCAACTGCATCCCAAAACAGAGGTGAACCTCCCTATACCTCGGGAAGCACCAGTGCCGTCCCCAGTCCGCCATCAACTCCGAGGCAAGAAAAGCGCCCCCCTCTGCCCACTGACTACTGACTACTAACTACTGACTACTGCAGTTGTGCGGTGGGGGGGGTTTGGGCCGCCCCATTTGGGGGGGGGGGGGG
>JAPPKG010000341.1:0-10390 GCA_026914085.1 Caldilineaceae bacterium
GGGCCTTTGGGGCCCCCCTTTGGGGGGGGGCCCCCCCCCCCCCAACGCCCCCCCCTTGTCCGCGCCGCATAGAGTGTGTGGCTAATCTGAAGTTGTCGTCCCGCGGCGGCCGGGCTTCCACCCCCCACCCCGCGACTTGGCAGATTCCAAATAGGTGCCAGCACAGGCAAGACAGGCCAGGCAGCTCCCATACGTGCCCAAAGTTCACTGCTATGACCATCGCAAGCCCGCTATAGAAGTACAGACGGTCCATTCCGCCCAGACTGACCGCCCAGACTGACCGCCCAGACTGACCGCACACACTGACCGCCCAGACTGACCGCACACACTGCACACAAGACTTGGTTAAATGCTTACGGATATCCTATGAAATTCCCACTACAGCTTGAGGACAACGCGCCATGGCGGCAACGATTCCGCTGCAACAGCTTGGGATACGTCTATGTTGCCCCAAACAACCCTTCGCGTGGTATCGTCCATGCCGGCTTGGACGGTCCAACAAAACGAATTTTCGCCTGGAACACTGCCTCTCGCGACTTTCGGCCCCTTCTGCCCGAGGATGTCCCACCTTCGTACGGTTGGCTCGGACCCGGCGGCGACTATCTCTACTACCTGAAGGACAACAAGGGCAGCGAGCTAGGTCACATTGTCCGCGTACCATTCGCTGGAGGTCCGGTCGAAGACCTGACGCCCGAACTGCCACCGTATACCTTGCGCGGCTTCGACATCAGCCGCGACGGCGCCTGCCTCGCCTTCGACGCCGTCTACGACGGCTACTACTGGTTCTACTGCATCGCTCTGGAATCGGACGGAGTACCTTCTACCCCTAACCTCGTTTACAGGGCTCTGGAGGAGACCTGGGCCTGTCACCTTACATATGACGGAAGCCTCCTCGCAGTCAAGTCGACGAACCGGGCCCCCCACAGCCGGCGCTACACTGTTCTGGTCTTCGACACACAATCGGGGAGGCAAGTCGCTGAACTGTGGGACGGCTTCGATTACAGCGTTGAGCCCGTCCAATTCTCGCCCATTCATGGTGATGACCGGCTTCTCGCCACAACAACCGCCAGCGGCGCGCTGCAACCTCTGCTTTGGGACCCGCGCACCAACGACCGGCGCGACCTACAGATTCCTTCGGCCGAAGGATCGACTCTGCCTCTGGACTGGTCGCCCGATGGCAGTAAACTGCTTGTCCAGACAAAAACAGAGGAACACCAAGGGCTCTTCATCTACGAACTGCAAAAAGAAAAGCTACTGCCGCTTCAACACATGCCGGGGACCTTTCGCGGCCGCACTGGCCCCTATCATACAGGAACTGCGGCCAGCTTTTTCGGACCCGACGGTACAGTGTGGGCGCAGTGGAGCGACGCCGCCCATCCATCTCAACTGCTTTCGCTGACAGCGTCTGGTCCGCCCAAGCCGGTACTTCCAGTTAGCGACTGCCCACCAGGCCGCCCTTGGCGTTCGGTCAGTTTTCCCAGTTCCGATGGCACAACCGTCCAGGCCTGGCTGGGCCTTCCGTCCTCAGGCGGCGCTTCCGAAGGTCCCTACCCCACAATCCTGCACGTCCACGGCGGACCAAGCGGCGCCGTCTCCAACGCCTTCGACCCTATCAGCCAGGCCTGGCTCGACCACGGCTTTGCCTTTCTCACAGTAAACTATCGCGGCTCGACAGGATTCGGACGCGATTTCCAGGAAAAGATAAACGGGGATGTAGGCCGCTGGGAGCTGGAGGACATGCTGGCGGCCCGCCTCTGGCTCATCGAGGAAGGCATCGCCGATCCGGACGCCATTCTGTTGGAGGGCGGTTCCTACGGGGGTTTTCTGACCGTATGGGCCCTTTCGCAGGAGCCAAAACTCTGGGCCGGCGGCATTGCTCCGGTGGCTATCGTAGACTGGACGATGAACTACGCGGATTCTTCTGCGGCCATGCAGGGCTGGGCGCGTATGATGTTCGGCGGCACGCCTTCAGACAAGCCTGACCTGTACCGCGACCGTTCTCCTCTCACACATGCCGCTGCCATCCAGGCGCCCCTGCTGATCTTTCAGGGACGCCGCGACAGCCGCGCCACGCCCCGCCAAATGGAACACTTCGCCCGCAAAATGGAGACGTTGCAGAAGGACTTCACGCTGGTCTGGCTCGACGGCGGCCACGGCTTCACAAGCGCCGCCACGGCCGAACACCTGCAGGAAACCCATCTGAAATTCGCATATCGGGTTCTGGGGCTTCAAGCGCTAGATGTGGACTGATCTTTCCGGGCGATTCCAGCGCATCCTTCAGCCCGAGTCCGGGATCCGGACGACGCTGGCCAGTACCGACTATCGCCTCCTCCTGGGTTCAAGCACGCTCTGGTGGCTGGCCCACTATATGGAAATGATAGTCTTGGGCTGGTTGGTCCTGGAATTGACAGACTCGGCCGGCTTGGTCGGCCTGGTTGGCTTCTGCCGTTCCATTCCCTCACTGCTTGTCGGCGGATTCGGCGGCCTGCTTGCCGACCGTATCGGCCGCCGCCCTCTGGTCATCGCTTCACAGACGCTCACCTTCTGCATGTATGCGACCGTTGCCTTGCTGTTAGCGGTCGGTCTGCTCGCCATTTGGCACCTGGTGGTTATCTCTCTGACCCTCGGTTGTGCCTGGGCCATGGACTGGCCGACCCGCCGCGCTCTCATTCCCGACCTCGTAGGGCGCCCCCGTGTCGTTGACGCTCTGATGCTGGAGAATCTGGGCATGAGCGTCGCACGCGCCTTCGGCCCCCTTCTCGCCGGTCTTGTACTGGATGCATTCAATGTCTTGGGCTGTTTTCTGACGCTGAGCGGTCTGTCCGCGATCTCGCTACTGCTCCTGCGCGCCCTTTCCAGGCAGCCGATTCCACGTACGTCGTCTCCCTCCAGCGCTTCGCCGCTGGCACAGATTCGGGACAGCGTCCTCTATGTCCGGCAAAACCAGCCTATCCTGGCCGTGACGCTGATCACGATGATCATGAACATGCTGGCCTTTCCCTATATGAACTTCCTTCCTGTTTTTGCACGCGATGTCTTGGGTCAGGGTCCGGTGGGGCTTGGCTATCTCGGCGCATCTGTAGGAATCGGAAACGTCGTCGGTCTTTTCCTGGTCAACTGGGCTAGACGCTTTACAAGCGCAGGATGGATCTTCGTAGCCGGCACGCTGTTGCACTGCTTAGCGCTGCTTTCCTTCACGACCAGCTCCGTATTCGCCGCCTCGTGGGCTTTGCTTCTTCTGGTGGGGATAGGCCACGCCTGCTTCGGCATCATGCAGAGCTCCATCGTTCTACTTGCCGCCGCTGACGAAAGACGGGGACAGGCGATGGGAGCCATCGCAGTGGCTATAGGGGCAGGTCCGTTTGGGAGGCTCCAGACAGGGGTTCTTGCCGACGCATTCGGGGCGCCCCTGGCCGTGGGGGCGGAGGTTGCACTGGCCGCGCTGCTCGTTTCAACTGTTGCCGCGACGATTCCAGAACTACGTCGGGTAGACGACAGTCCTGAAATTGCTGCCGGAGCCTGAACGATCCGTTTCTGGCTCCCCCGCTCTCACTCCATCGCCTCCTTCATCGCTGCCACGGCCCGTTCCTCAGTGGCGCTGATTCTCAGAACCTGCTCGGCAATCTGTTCCCTGAAATCGATCACCTCTTCGTCGGAAAGGGGAAAATCAGTTTCCATCTCCCGTCGAATCTCAATCAGTCGTTCGGCATTGGCCTGCCCCGCCTCATTGGCCTCTCCTCCCTGCTCCAGGAAGAGCCTCTGGTTCTCCAGCATGAGTTCACGCGCCTCACCCCACGAAGCCACACTGTCCGGAAGCAACATTTTCCCCAGGTCGCGCCACGCCTGAGCGCTTTCTCGAAACTGCATCCCGGCTTCTTGTAAGACTGGTCGTTCCAGAATCTGCGCGGCTTCATCAAGAAAATCGGCGAAAACGTCCCTCTCAGCGAAGCCTTCCTTGCCATAGGTGTGCGTATCGCTGAAGACCGACTCCAGGCCGGCGTACATCTTACGACCGCGCGGAAACTCCTTGTCCCAGCTGCCCCTCATCTTCGGTTTTCGCAGTGCATCGGCCCAGCGCTGGTAGGCGGCAAATCCGAAATTGTGCCGCGCACCCTTGGGCGGTTTCTCAGTGTACAGCTGAATGCTGTCGCGGATTCCCGACCGAACCGCCTCCGGAATGCTGTCTGCATCCGGCAGGGCCAACGTCATTACGCGCTGTCGGACCTTCTTGACTTTCGATCGCGCCGCTGCCAGTTGACCGGTCGTCACGTATAGCGGCACGCGCGCGCGGTCTGCAATTGACACACGGTCGGCCTCTTTTTCGTAACCGTAAACGACCACCGGCTGCATGTGAGGAAACTCAAACTCATACGTATGGGGCTCATAGGGAAGACTCAGGGCATCGGCCCATGTAATGGCGGGCGTGCCGCTTTCCAATACATCAACCAGGTTGCCCACCGCCCTCTCCGCGCTTGCCGTCTGGCGCACTTTCGGTTCTGCCCCCAGGCGCTGCAGCATCGTCTCCATCGGGTCGAACGTGTTTCGGGTGAGAATGCGGGCGTGCGGGTCGATGCCCTGGTAGGCAAACACGAAATACCCCATCACCGCCCCGCCGCTGATCCCCATCAACAGCGCCTCAGAATAGGGTTCACCTGTATGCGGCGCCGTCGCCCCGCAATAGTCAAGATAGTTTCGGACAGTGCCCGTCTCCCAATGGCGACCATCGAACTGCGTATAGTCGGTAAGCGTTGGCATTTCTGCCTTCCTTTGCTGTGTGAGGCGTGTGGCCCACAATTGCGACCGAATGAGAGGAGTTAGGTGACCTGTGGAGAACTGGCTTTCACTGACGTGCGGGAAACTTCCAGCGAGTGGCGTCGCTTGCCATGCCGCTCCACGCAATAACCAACTGCGGAAATACGGCAAATAGGCCCTCTGGTGGAAAACTGGACTTGCTCCGGTCATTCAGATGTTCACTGGGGCGATATGTCTTGTACTTGCGGATGAACTCCTCATCCACCTGTCGGAGCAAATCTCGGCTCGGCTGTCCTATCTCCTTGAAGCTGCCCTCAATGAGAACCACCTCGTCCCCGCTCTCCAGGTGAACGACTGCCCGCGGATTGGCGCGCAAATTTCGTACCTTCCTCCCCGTTCCCACAAAGTAGAAGACGTCCGCCAGCCAGGCCCCCCATACGGGGACGGCATGGGGCCTTCCATCATCTCCTGCGCTGGCAATCCAATAGTTCAGAGCATCGCGCATCCGGCTATCGACGTAGTCCCACGACAACATTGCACTGTCATATGCCAGCGGGCCGGACGCGCCGAGGTTTGGGCGGCTGCGTTCACCGCTGTGGCGGTCGTTCATCGTTTTCTCCAGCAATCAGAGGCAGCACTCGCGCACCGGCGCTCGGCGGGCTTATGTATACCTCCGGCCACAGGTTCATCGCCTTGGCATACGCTTCCTGGACCGCCTCCCGCACATCCTTCTCTGTCCCGGCCTCCACCAGAGCCACGGCACATCCGCCAAACCCAGCCCCTGTAAGGCAGGCGCCAAGGCATCCATGATGGCTGCGCATCGATTCTACCATCCGGTCCAGCGCCTCGCTGCTTACTTCGTAGTCGTCACGCAAGCTCTCGTGGCTGGCGTCCATCAACCGTCCGACCTTGCGAAAGTCGCCCCCCTCAAGGGCGTCAACAGTTTTCTGCACGCGTTCGTTCTCGCTTACCACATGGCGGCAGCGGCGGTAGACGGTGGCGGAAAGTAGCGATCGGTGGGCTTCCAGCTCGTCGCCGCTCACATCACGCAGAGCCGTTATCTGCGGCAATACCGCTTGAAGTCGGCGGACTCCGTCTTCACACTGTGCTCGGCGCTCGTTGTAGGCGCTTCCTGCAAGAGAACGGCTTGCTTTGGTATTGCCGATCACCAGAGACACGCCTTCCGGGAAGGGCACTCGCCGGTAGTCCAGACTGCGGCAGTCTATCAACAGTGCGTGCCCCTCTTCTCCAAGTGTACTGATGAACTGATCCATGATACCGCAGTTGACGCCGACAAACTCGTTCTCGGCCTTCTGAGCAGCCCTGGCCAGTTGAGGTCCGCTCAGCGCGTGGATCTGGTTGGCCGCTGTCAGAAACGCCTTTGCCGCCGCGATCTCCAGCGCAGCCGAACTGCTCAAACCACTTCCCCTCGGTACATTTCCGCTGACAATCCCTTCAAATCCCCGCAGCTGAATACCAAGGTCGCCCAGCTCCAGGCCTACGCCCTGAACATAGTTGGGCCACAACTGGCTGTTCCGCTTCCTGGACCCGATCTCGAAGTCTGCCCACGAATCAAACTCAAGTGCGTATAGTCTTATGCGACCGTCATCGCGCGACCGAAAAAGGACCCTCACGTCCCGGTCCAGGGCCACAGGCAGCACGAATCCATCGTTGTAGTCGGTATGCTCTCCGATCAGATTGACCCGGCCCGGAGCAATAGCAAGATGGGTCGCTTCGCCCTCGAAGTAAGTGCCAAAACCGTCCAGTATCGTCTGCGTTCTCTTGTCTGGTTGCATCGCGCAAGTCGCCTGGATCTATGAAAGTTCAGCAAAAGCGTTAGTCTTCGACTGTCGATCTGGCTCAGTATTTCCCCGAAACCGACTCGGCGCGGCCCAAAACCGCATAGAGATTCAGGTCTGTCTCCTTACCGTCGGCGCGAAATGTTTGCAGAACAGTCTGTCCCGAGGCTGCGGCCAGTTGTCGCAGCTCGGCCTCATCGACCTGGTGAACATAGCGAACGGATCTGATGCCTTGGCGCCATGGCAGGATGCCGTCACCGGGCTCAAGGTCGGTGGCGCTGATGCCAACAGTGCCAGGGTCGATCAATTTGCTCCGAAGCCTTTCACTGCTGAGAAACTGCCAGAAAGAAAGAATGACATAGCTTGCGCTCAAATGCAGGAGGTCCCTCATCAGGCGCAGGCGCAGCGCATACCCTGGCAGGTGGTGCACGGTTGCCGTGCAGAGCACTACACTATAGCGTGGCGTTTCCGAAAATTCGCCGGTGCCGCGGCTGCCGTGGTTCCCGGCGCCCTCGCCCTTCCTGAGAACACGCGCCCAGCCAGCATCCACCAGGTCCGCCTCCGTGAAATCACATTCCACGCCTTTGAGGCCCGCGGTCGCCTCTCCGGCGAGTCGAAGCAGGGCCCTGCTTCCATCCACGCCTGTGTAGGATGCGGAGATACCTGCATCTTCAAGCAGCCGAGCAAAGCGGCCGTTGCCGCAGCCCACATCCAACACCGACAGCCTTTCCTTTCCGGCGGTCCTGAAATAAGGTAAAATAGCCCGGAGTCCCGGGGGCCAGCTTTGGCGCGTTGCGTCGAAATGCTGGGCCGCCTGCTCGTAGAATCGGCGATTCAACGAAAGCAAACTGTCCTGGGTCAGTGGGTCCATACTTGCTGCGGTCGTCGGCTTGCCATCCTGCTGCCGCGACGATTCAGAATGTCCTTGCACCATCATGAAACGAATTCTGGCTCCGGAAGAGATTCCGGCCGAGGTAGTTCAGACATCCCAGGAGTGGCAGCGAAAACGGAGCTTCGATCCGGCTGACCATTTTACCGCTCTGTCAGCAATCTTCCGGGAAGTCCTGGCCGTGCAGGAATCTGATTGGGACACAAGTCGATCCTTGCGTTCCATTCTAGCCCGATACCCTAAAGACGGCAAAGGATTCTATGCCAAATCTGATCTGGTGGCCGGTTTCCGGCGCCTGATCGATGAAGGCGAGCTGGAACCGGACGCCCTCCTGCTGGACAGAATCCGTATGAAGCCGGTGCGTACTGCCAGCGGCGTCGCGCCTGTAACGGTTCTGACCGCACCGGCCGGCTGTCCTGGCCAGTGCATTTTCTGCCCCGATGACTGGCGTATGCCGAAAAGCTACATCTTCGATGAACCCGGGGCACAGCGGGCCGAACGCGACGGCTTTGACCCGTTCAAGCAGACTTTGGGCCGCATCGACGCCTTCGAGAGCATCGGCCATGACGCCAGTAAAGTGGAACTTCTGATCTTGGGAGGTACATGGAGCGCTTACAGCCAGGACTACCGCGAATGGTTCGTCCGCCGCTGCTATGACGCCATGAACTCGTACGGTGATCCAGAATACCTGCCGCCTGCCACGTTGGAGGAGGCACAACAGCGCAATGTCTTGGCCGCCCACCGCAACGTTGGCCTCGTCGTAGAGACTCGACCGGACTGGATTACTCCGGATGAAATTCAACACCTGCGCCGTCTAGGCGTGACGAAAGTTCAAATCGGGGTCCAGAGCCTTGAGGACGACGTTCTGGAAAAAAACAAACGCGGCCACACCGTGGCCGAGGTAAAGGACGCGCTGGGTCTCCTGAGAACGGCGGGATTCAAACTGCATCTGCACTGGATGCCTAACTTATACGGTGCCACACTCGAATCGGACCGCGAATCGTTTCGCCGGTTCTTCGATGATCCTGCCGTCCGGCCCGATGAACTCAAGATATACCCTTGCTCCCTGATTGCCGGTACGGAACTCCACGAGAAGTGGCAGGCCGGAGACTATACCCCCTATACCGAATTCGAGCTGGTATCGCTGCTGGCAGACATCAAGCCGACCATACCGCCCTACACGCGCATCAACCGCCTGTTTCGCGACATACCGGCACATCACATCGAGGCCGGCGTGAAGACGAGCAATCTGCGCGAGGTAGTCCATCAGGAGTTGGCGCGCCGCGGTGATCGCTGCGGCTGCATACGCTGCCGTGAGGTGCGGCGACAGCACGTGCATGAAGACGCATTGCGACTGACCGTCACCACCTACGCAACTGACTTAACCGTTGAGCATTTCCTGCAAGTCGTCGTCGACGAGAACAAGGGCAACGGCTCGCGCGCCAACCTGGAGCGGGCTCCCCTCGCAGGATTTCTGCGGTTGAGCCTGCCTAAGTCGCCATCGGCCGGAAGTCGGGCTTTCCTCGATGAGATTGGCGGCAACGCCATGATTCGCGAAGTGCATGTGTACGGACCGGCGCTGGCCATCGGCGGCGCAGAAAAGGGTGCTGCCCAACACGTTGGCGTCGGTACGCGCCTATTGAACGAAGCAAGGCGCATCAGTTGCGACGCAGGGTTCGAGCGCATCAGCGTCATTTCCGCCACCGGCACCCAGGCTTACTACGCAGCGCGCGGATTTGAACCCGGCGAACTCTACATGAGCGGCCCCACCTCATCAGTTACCTAGATCCATCGACATCCATTACTGGTTGCAAGCAGGATGATGTCAGACAAAAGCCGCGAGAATCTTGCACCTCGTCTGCCGCAAGGCCGTGGGCCCTGTGCAACGCCCACTAACGGCCGACTCTGCAACTATCAGGCCGCCGTCTGTATGTTGAAACCGTGCTGAATCTCCCGGTTAGCCCTACTTCAGCCAATGCAAAAAGAGGAGCAGCAATTCATCGCCGCTCCTCTTCCTTTCAATCTTGACAACAGCCCGACTTTGTCAGGCCTTCCTCTCCGCCAAGCCTGATCGGGCGATAGCCGACCTAGAAATGCAGCGTCAGGTCGAACTCTGTCGCCTGGACCAGCGGCAGAATCTGGAGAATCGTGGGCAGCATCGTACCCATGCCCGGCATTGCCATGTCCAGCACGGGGATGTCTGTTATCAACTCGATGAGGTTGCTGGCTTTGCCGTCAGACCAGTCCAACGTCGGCAGCGCGTCACCGTCGATGGAAATCGTGATACCGTCGACATTCGTGCTGATGCCCAGTTGCGAAATCCCCAAGGCCCCGGCCATACCGATCTGACCAATGGTCAAGGCAAGACCCCCAAGCGCTCCGCCGGTCATCGCATTCATCTCATCGATGGACATGTCGCCGATGCTGAAGCTGCCGTCCGCCTCGTAGAAAATCGGCAGATTGATGCGTGGCGGCGTGCCTACGGCTGCCAGGAACTCGTCCTGCGCGGCCTGGGCCGCCATGGCTGCTTCGCTGTCACCCTCCACGAACAGCGGAATCTCCTCAGCTCCCGGCGCAACCGGGAAGCGGGCGATTACGCCAATCCCAATCCGGTCCACCAGCGCAAAGAGCAGATCTGCCATTGGGATGACCATGCCGAATGTGCTGAGCGTTCCCGGCAGCGCACTCAACGAATCGCCATCATAGCTGATATTCGGAATGCTACGGCCGTTGACCAGAAGCAGCAAGCCCTCAGGTGTGTTGCTCACCTGGATGTGCTGAATGTTGCTGGCCTCCATCAGAAAAACCATCTCAGCTGGAACGGCCACATCCAGAGGTACGCCAAGAGTTCCCACCAGGTCGGCTAGGGCAGCGTTCTTAATCGCGGCCATCCCATCCGCACCAAAGTCAAGCACAAGCGCAGGCAGGTCGATGACCAATTGGTCGGCAT
>JAPPKG010000076.1:0-10325 GCA_026914085.1 Caldilineaceae bacterium
ATCCAAGTGCAATCGCACATTAGCTCTTTCTCGTTACATAGGCTTAGTAGTTACCACGATTTTTAGAATGTGTCTCCAGGGTAGGAAAAATCAAGGGCAGTTGATAGCGCTCTTCATTCCAAAAGTTATCAAAGTAAAGATGTTTCTGGCAGAACGGACGATACAGTGAGGTACGAAAGTGCGATTCTTCATACTTGCTCATCGTGAGCTTCTTGAGTGATGATTTTACCTGACGGGTCCATTTGATCCGCGGGTCGTTCGTATCAACGAAGTCTTCCGGAGGTGCGTTAGGATCAAGTCTTCTCTTGCGCTCAACAGTACTGTTGTATATCTCTACAAAAGTGCGAACTCGTTCTTGCAGCAAATCCAAGTCAAACGAATAAGCCAGAACATCTCTACTCGTAACGACACCTAATGAGTAGATTTTGAACACAACCTCACCATCACCACCTTTCGCCATTTTCGCTTCCCTAGTTCCCATTGGGATAAAGGTCTCATATTCCGCATGGTGTCCTTCAGTAAGCCATGTGCTTTTTGCGTCAATAGCGGCCTGTTTCAATGGAAAGTTTGGATAGGCTTCGAACTCAGTCAGAATCTCCCGTTTTTGGCGGGCAGTGAGAAAGTCGTCTACCGAGTAAATCCAGACTTCAGCTTCGTCAGAATTCCCTCCCGTTTTCTTGATGAAGAAACTGATCCCAACTCCAACGCGGATCTGGTCGTCAAAGATGTTTCCACCCTCCTTTTGACGACGTTCACCCGCGGTCCGCGCATTCCCTTTAAGGTCGATGTGACATATCTTAGTAAAGTCCTGGGCAAGGTGTTTTCGCATTCCATCAAAGGCAATTGCGTCCAAAAAGCTGTTGTTGGTCACGAACGCGACGATACCTTCGTCCCCAATGCGGTCCGACGCCCAACGGATCGCCTTCACATATGGATCGGAAAGCTTATTCCTAAGCGTCGCCTTGGAGTCCTTTACATAGGTATTCTGGACCCGTTTGTCCATTGTGAAGTATTTTCGATTCTGATTGTTGTCGTTCTCGTTGACCTGGCCCATGTTGTAGGGTGGGTTTCCGATCACTACGAACATCGGCGTGCGCTTCTGGTTCTCCGCCCGCTGCGTGTTCTCGGGCGCAAACAGCGGCATCTGCCGATCCTCGGCCAGGTCGAAGGTGTCGACCAGGCAGATGCCCTCAAACGGCTCGTATACGTTGGTGGCGTCGTAATACTCGTGCTCGATGTTCATGCTGGCGACGTAATAAGGCAGAAGCATGACTTCGTTGCAATGCAGTTCGGACTTGTACTTGCGCTCAAGAGCAGTCCGTGGAATCTCACGCATAATGTGCACGATGAAGTTGCCCGTCCCCACGAACGGGTCGATGATGTGCACGCCTTCGTCCGCCAGTGAACGCCCAAACTCCCGCTCCAGGATCGCGGCTACACTCTTTACCATGAAATCTACAATCGGCTGCGGCGTGTAAACGATGCCGTGCGTATCCGCCACCTTGACCGAAAAGCCTTGGAAAAACTGTTCGTAGACGGTGTTGAGAAAGTGTTGTTTCTGCGAAAAGTCGCTTATCGTCGCTGCCGTGCGCTCGATTGCAACGTAGAACCGGTCCAGGCTACTCAGAAACTCGTCGCGGCTGAAAGCGTGGGAGGTGAGCGCGTCGATCACGTTTTCGATCTCGAAGGCGATGACGTTGCGGCGGGTGAAGGCCGGTCGGTTGAAAACAGTGCGGAATAGCCGCTCTGTCATCAGATGCTGGATCAGCATCTCTTCGACCGCTTCCTCCGACAGATTCGGGTTGATCGACTGGCGGCATCTGTCCAAGAATCCGGCGAACGCGGCGGTGAACGTGTGGTTGCTTTTGCGCTCCTGTTGGATCAACTTGGCCAAGCCCTGGCCAATGTCAGCCACTCTGTCCTTGAACTGTGCGACAGCCTCCTCCCACGCCACATACTCCTGCGGCCGGTAGCTGAAGAACAGCTGTAGCGTCTCGATCAATTGCCCCGCGTCCGTCAAATCCGCGTCCAGCACCAGTTGCCCGTTCTGCCACAGCATCGCCCGCCGCGGCGTCTGAAACAGGATATTGTCGGTTGGGTAGCCCGCCTTAAACTTGCGGTCCACCTCGGCGGGCAAGTCGTCGTGGATGTCTTTGGCCTCCCAGTAGCCGTGCGTCAGCCGGAAGTCGTCGACCAGCGCCCCGTCCACGACGATTCGCCTGCCTCGCCCCGTACTCACCCCATACTCCGGCACCAGCGTCCATTTGCACTGCCGCGCGCAATGCTCCAGCAGCGTTTGAAAAGCCGCCCGCACCGCCGTCTCGTGTGTGACGCCAAGATTGGCGAATTGGTCGAGCGCGGCGTAGTAGGATTTGACGGACTTGTGCGTTGATTTGAGGTTAAGGGTAGGCATTCTATATCCTAGGCGAGTCTACGGAGTCGTAGGGCGTTTTCGTTTCTCTGACGCTGATTTGCCTTTTCCCATTTTCTCCAAACTTTCACCAAGTTCAGTTAAGATCGGGTTTTGGGTCTTAAGGCCAATCTCAGATCGCTGCGTCAGCCAAGCCACCATTCTTTTTTCAAAGCGCTTATCAGGTATTTTTGACGCCTTTGTAGAACCTCGGGCGTCCACTCAGTCTCGTTCAGTACTTGCGTAGTAAGAGCGAAAGTTGCAACTCCCCCTCTTTGGAAATATGCTTCCTTTTTCTTGTTGAAATCGTAATTCTGAGCGCTAGAATTCTTTCTGCGAGACAAAAGAACCAGGTTTGCCAGCTTGCCGGTCCATTCCGCCCTTTCGTCTTCGTCTGGGAACTTCCTAAGCCATACCGATTTCTTGTCCGGATTCTGGGGCAGTACGTGCTCAATCGTTATCGTTGGATAGTCGTAACGAACTCCTACATCACTCAACAGACTGTTAAGCCGCAGCAGTAGGGGTCTCCGCACCCGCAAATGTGAGTATATTTGGCCGCCCAGAACTCCAAGAATCTCCGTTTTTTCATTCGCCGAGAGTTGAAGTGGCGAGGACGCGCCAAAAAGGTCCTCCTCTTGCTCAATAGCGCGAAGTATCTCTGCATACCTTCGTATGCGCTGATTGATGTTAGCCCGCAAAATGAACAGACCGTAAGCCAATCTCTCCAAATACTTAAAGAATTGGCTAAGCGCGACGGTGTCAGAAGGGTTTCGCTTAAGAAAAGTCAACGCAGGTGGGATCCAGTCGAAGTTATCTAATGTAAATCCCATTTGACACCAAGACTTTTCGAGCGGATCAGTCGATGGTATCGCCTCAGTCAAGTCTGCATTTACGCAATACGAGATACGCATTACGTAACACGCAAAAAAGCAGGTTCTCAAATTGAACTCACATTAGTTCATTCAGATAACGCAACAGCCTGTTCACATCCTCGGCGTCTGCCTCACTCCTGTATGAGGCGTCAGTTAAGATTTCATACGCGTCCGCGTAAGGTTCAAGTACATCGTCGATGAATTCTCTGCCTTGGACTCGACTCAGAACATTGTCCTGAAACTCCTGTTGTAGAGTTCCACGCATTTTGTTCTTCATGAAAATCATACGAATATGGGCAAAAAGCTCTCTGAAGCTGTCTCGGCTGAGTTCCTCCTCCATGTCTTCCCATTTTTCTGTGTATTCGGTTCGGATATTTTCATCCAGGCCACCGATTATGTCTGCCTTCAATATGTCAGTTGGAGACAAATCCAGCCCTCTATCATTCAACACTGAAAAGATGCGATATGCAGAACTCTGGTCGGATGTCGAAACGACAACGAGATAGCAGCGTTGAACTATAAACTGCGCAAGCGTGTTGCGCCGTTCATCGCTACGTTGTGAGAGTTTGGTCCACAGATATTTGGCATTCTCGAACATTCTCTTCTGGCTGTCCGACATACTTCCTGGGGGCTTATCAAGAAAGTCGGACAGCCTACCATATTCCTGTATATTATTCTGAAAGAATGCCGTATCTCTCTTCCGCACACCGAGCCTATATCTGCCAATAATTCCCAGGACTATGTTACTCTGTTCACGAATGCACTGTGTAAGAGCTTCTTGAAATTCTTGGCTACTGGAGAGTTCCCGCAGAACGCACAGAAGAATAGTCAGCGTCGTGATTCGTTGCTGTCCATCAACAATGTGAGCCAAGCTGCTTTGGGGTTTCTTGATAATCACGATACTGCCAAGAAAATAGGGAGCCTTGTCTCGAATGTTTATCCCATCTCCTATCGTGTAGTCTAGGTCGTCCAGCAGATCGTCAACCTGTTCCGTTGTCCAAGCATAAGGTCGTTGATAGTCGGGTATTTCAAAACGAAAAGCATTAGAAAAGATTTGGCTGAGGTCCAATTCTTTGGCTTCGATTGTCTCTGACATTTGCGTTCTCCTTTTTTGTCCGGGGAATAACTGGTAGATCGTTGTGGGTCCAAATGGTTGGATCTCAGAAGCCTGACAAAGCTCACTTACCTTGCCTTCCTGTTCATGGTTTGGTCACCGGCTCAGTATCTCCTCATACTGCTTCCGGCGCTCCTCCAGCCAGGCTGCCGCCTCATCCCAATGCCAGAAATTGCGCGTCCCCCCTTCACACCTGAAGCTCGAGACGAACCACGAACGGCCTTCACTGTAGGTTATATCTTCAAATTTCTCTTTGAAACGCGGCCAATACAGGTTGATACGATCCTGTACGGCTGCGTGAGAATCGTCATGCTTTTCTTGCACGTAGACGCCTACAGAGACCGTCCCTAACCACTGCTTTATAAATAGGTCAGCTTCCTTGATCCGGTACTGAGGATTTGCGTTGCCGAAGCCCTCTAGGAAATCTACTGCTTTGGGTGTTTCGGGATGCACCTCGGCGTAGTTTTTCCAGAAAGCTCTGCGGAACCTGACAGTCTGGCTCTTAGTCGATGGATTCATGTCGCCCTCTCCTTGCGTTATGTCTGAGAGTATTGGGATGATCCCCATCTCTGGACCACAATATGGACACAACAATGAACATTCAGAGAGTTGTTGCAAGTAACCCAGCGCGTTTCCACCATATCTCGGCCACTGAACTTTTCACTTCTCTTATTCGGGGAACTGTTCCATCATACGCCTTAGCTCTTGCTAAAGCATCTGAGGCCAAGCACTATTGAACAGACTAAAATGTTTGACGGGTTTCCAAAGCTTCACGACCAGCGCTTCCAAGATTGTCTATCAGGCTGCGTCGTATTAGGTTGGTAGTTTCCAGGGCCTCCCTGAATTGAAGATTGATCACATCAGCGATTTTTTCCCGCATTTCACCCTCATCGACGTCAAAGTCAGGAAAACCCCACGCACTGAAGGAAGAAAAGAGAACAGAGGCTTGTTCTCTGACTGTTCGAGTTCGAGACGCGAACCAATTCCATGCCCTATCTATGCCTATGCGTTGGACGAACCCGATCGCCATTTCCCAAGCCCTGTCTATTCCTACTCTTTGAGCCAACCCTTCTATCCACTCCCAGACAACGTTGAGTATACTGTCGTCCGTGTCGTCGACCATCTCGCGGACGAAGTCTTCTAAAGTCTCCAACACACCGACAAACTCGTTTTTCAGATCATATTCTTGCAAGACCTCCCACCAGCCCTCCGCAATCTTTACAGCATGGTAGGCAAGAAACACCAATGACACGATTTGAAGCACGAACAGAACGAACGCCATTATCGGAATCAGGGGAGGAAACAGGATGCCTAACCCAACAATCAGTCCAGTGATAATGAATGCAGATAGACCAGCCAATGCGCTTGCCCTGACAATCTTATCAACCATCTGTTTCCAGGTGATCTTGCCTTCTGCGTATTGGAGGCCGCATTCCAAACACAAGAGCAGTCCACCCATAATGACGGCCGCTAAGGCTCCTTTGACCATTGCGGATGTTGTCTGGCGAAGAACTGAGCGGATCATGTCGGACCTGATCACCTTTTTGGCTGCATCGATTTCATCCGGCGTCATTTCGCGACCGCCCCGCCTCCTGTTTTCTTCTGTATGTTCAAATATCCCGTTGTCTGGATCGGAAGACCCCCCCTCGCTCTTTGGAACGATATGCGACCAGTCCTTCCCCTTCAGAAACCTGTCAATCTCTTTCTCGCCGCCCATGCGAATCTGTTCAGGAATCGTTTCCCAGATTCCCTTTCCTTTTGTCATACCTCTACATTCACTTCCTGCGCATCGAAAATATTTCTTTAGGTTGTCGGGCAGATTAGCGTAATTCAGATTGTGGGCGAAGGAATTGACAACGTGTCCGGCAACCCAAAGCGACCCTACACCTGATGCTATCCACTGAACTACGCGAGGGTCTCTGAGAACATCACTTCCCTGCAAGACCGGTCGAAGAGAAACACTGTAAGCCTTGGCGGGACGGGCAGGCGGGCATAGCGAAGCCGCGAGGGTCAATGTAGCCCCGACACGCGTTGTTGCTTTCAGGAATTGACGCCGGGTAGGCTCCTGAACTTCCATCTTGTCATTCCTTGAGTTGTGTACCTTACAGGATGGAGATTGGCCATAGCCAGCCTCTGGAGGCGTATAGTTCGAAAGAGGTTGCTATGGCAATGCAGGGAGAGTACCGCAATGCTTTTGAACGGTCAATGTTCCAGCTTGCTCAATTCGCCGTGCCATAACAGCACAGCGCTGGACTTCCGGCCACAGCCATCAGCTAAGAAATTCCGGCTTCACCAGCAGATCCGAGACGTCCACCCCCAAAGCATTCGCAATTGCACCAAGCGTCTTAAACCTCGGCGTCTGTTCACCCTTTTCCAGCCGCACCAGTGTCACCCGGCCGATACCTGCCGCGCGGGCAAGCGCATCCTGCGACAGACCGGCAGCGTTGCGCAGCCGCCGAATGCGTTGGCCGAGCGTATGCCTTCCCCGCATAGCCATGGCCTCAACGGTCGGGCGATAGGACGCGTCACAGTAGTGGCGGGCGAAGTCCCAGGGTATCTCGACCGATTCGCCCTGGGTCGTCTCCAGAACCATCTCGTACGGGTTGGGCAAGTTCAGGGTCGATAGCGCTGTGCGCTCTCCGATTTCAGGGAGGTCGGAGTAGGGAATGAGCCCCCTGGCTCCGTCGGCGAATCTCAGTTCGATACCATCTTCCAAGAGCCGAGCGACCGTTATCATGCGTCTTGCTACATCCCTGGAATCTCGAGCCACTGCAATCAATCCTTTCAATCTTTACAAAAAAATCTGCTGAACAGTTATCGATCTATCGCCTGCCATCCTGTCTATCCACAAGTCCTGAGGATCCTGATTCTGGCATTGGCTCCGCCTACGGCGGTGGACGCAGCACGTTCAAGAACGTGCGTGTTGGGCAGGCGTTTTCGGGACAGAAGGTGGGCCTTACCCGTGTAGCCAAGGGTGTTCGCAACGCTTAAGAGGGGCGCGCAGGGATTGGAATACAGTCTTGGCAAGATTCAGGGGGAACAGACCGTTCCAGCCGGTCGATTAGGCCCGGCAGATCTTCCTGCACGGTGTTCCACAAGATATCGAGGTTGATGCTGAAATAGGCGTGGACGAGCCGGTTTCGCATTGCGATTATGCTGTTCCAGGGAATGCCGGCCAGTTCCTGACGGGTTGGGTCGGTTACCTGGGATGCGGCTTCGCCGATTATTTCAATTTCCTTGACCAACGACAGGAGCAGCTGGCGGTCGGTCTCCAGGTCGTCCCTCACCCGTCCCCGCGCGAACGACATGGCCTCACGCGCCGCATCGAGCATATGGCGCAGACGGATGGCGTCATGTTCGCGCATATTGAACTTCAGCTGCGTCCAACACATTCTGCCGGAAGTAGGGACTCAGGTCCTCAGCGGTCCTCAGGTCGACTTTCCTTCCTGCGAAGAGCTCAGACAGTGCCAGCTCCATGCCGGCGACGCCCAGTAGTCCGGGAATACGGTCCGGTTCGAACTCGACCAACAGGTCAATGTCGCTGTCGGGTCCGAAATCATCTCGCAGCGCGGAACCGTAAAGGGCGAGCCGTCTGATGCCGTGTTTCTCACAGAACGCGGCAAGCGTTGTTTCTGATACCGGCAGGTGTGGATTCAAAGTTCCCGTTCCTTGCGGCCACAGACAAGCGTCGGGGCCACGCCATCACGAACGCCTCTTTATAGTGAACGTTCTGTGCCCGGCTCGCCGAACAATTCGGCCAGGACCGTCGAGACGTCGAAAGCTATTTGGGCAAGCCTCGGTCGCCGTAGAGCAGATCGCCGTGCTCGACAGCAGCCGGCCCCGGCGCGAGCAGAGCGGCGCAGCGTCGGCCAATGGCATGCAGTTCTTGCGCAAGCAGCGTGGCGTCCCGTTTGCGTCGCTCGCGCCCCAGGCGTTCAAGTACCGCAACCGTCACTGCGCCAGTTGTGGTTTCACCGGTCAACCGGGGCAGTTCACCGGCTTGCCGGCAGGCCTCAGGGTCGTTGATATTGGGACTCACATTTGCCTCCAGGTAAGACATTTTGCCCGCGGACTACCCTACACCATCGGGATGTCGCTGGCAAGACCAGCCTCATCAAACGCCTCCCACATCCCGGCTACGTTCGCCTCCTCCGCATCCCCGTCGTGCACGACAAACCGCACGGCAAAATCCAGGACATCGCCCTGTTTCAACGGATATCCCTTGCGCCCCATCGGGTTGACCGTGAGCGTTCCCCAGTCGGCTACGAACCAGGGGAAGCCCTGGGCGCTGGCGTAGGGGAACAGGGCCGCGCCGGCTTGCCTGCCGGCCGCGATGGCGCCTGAACAGTCCACCCAGTCCGATATCTGGCCGCTGATGGCGGCGGCACCGGTGCGGCCTTGGGAATCGACCATGGCGGCACCGCTGGTCACGCGCAGGGGCTCGGTCATGCGCAGTCCATAGTAGGCGTGGCGGGTCGGGCCGATGTGCAGGTCCCACTCGGCCGGGCGCAGCTGGGAGCGGACGTCGAAGAGGTTGGCTACTTCGCCGGGCCGGATGTCGATCGTCCGCGTCTCCACCGCCAGGGTGCGCCGCTCGGGCGCGCCCCACTCGATGGGGCCCTGCCAGTGCAGGGTCTGCACCAGGCGCAGATGGTCCGCCGCCAACTCCTCGGCCTCGACGTCGACGCCGAGGATGCGCCCCGGCGCGCGGCCCTGGAAGATGTCGTTCACGCAGCAATTGTAGGTCGCTTTTTCCAGCGCGCGGCACCTCAGCCTCATAGCCCACAAGTGCGAAGCGGCGTCCGTTTGAGCCTGGACCGTCTGCGGCTCAGCAGTCGTCACTAGACCTAACCTTCAAAGGGATTAAGGAACTCCACGCCAAGCTGACCAAAGTCACGCACATTTCGAGTGACCACAATCAGCCGGTGAACGGTGGCCGTCGCGGCGATCATCGCGTCTTCGGTGATCGTGTCCGACCTTCTATGCATGAGCCGTCCCCACTCCCGAAAAGCGGGCGCGTCCATAGGCAATACACCGTAGGACGCCAGGACTTTGTCCAGCCAGGCCTCCAACTCCTTCGCTTTCGCACCATCCTGCTCTCGGGTTATCTCGATACCCGCCTGTATCTCTCCAACCGTAACGGCAGACAGGAACAACTGCTCAGCCGGCACCTTCGCGATCCAATCGAGGACGGAGCTATGTGGACGGGGACGACGCAACTCCGAGATCACGTTCGTGTCGAGGAGATACATAGCGCTACTTCACAGTCCAAGGTGTTCGGCGGCGATGCTGTCGGCGCGGCGGCGTAAGTTCATCGGTCCGTGCCTCAGTGGCGAGCAGCAACTCTTTCAAGTCTGGCCTGGTCATCCCCTCCAGCCTCCGCCACTGCTCGATGGGAAGGAGCACAACAGTTTCGACGCCACGCTTGGTCACGATCTGCGGCCCTTCGGCGAGAGTGGTATCTAACAACTCACTAAACCTTGCCTTGGCATCCTGAACCGGCCATCTTCTGCTCATGAATCACCCCATCTGACTAGTTATGTGACTAGTTAATATGCTAGGTTAAGTTGCCATCTGTGTCAAGAAGGAGACAGACCGGCATGAATGCACTCAAAGCAATCCGGCCTCTGTAATCTGCCCATTCACCTGACGAGAATAGCCCCACAGCACTGAAATCGACCCTTCGCCTGCCATCCTGCAAGTCCCCCCAAAAAACTTGAGAATCCTGATTCAGACAACGGCTATCCCCCATCAAACGCCTCCCACATACCGGCTACATTGGCCTCCTCCGCATTCCCGTCATGCACCACAAACCGCACGGCGAAATCGAGCACGTCACCCTGCTTCAACGGATATCCCTTGCGTCCCATCGGGTTCACCGTGAGCGTCCCCCAGTCGGCTACGAACCAGGGGAAGCCCTGGGCGCTGG
>JAPPKG010000709.1:0-10319 GCA_026914085.1 Caldilineaceae bacterium
GGTCTTGCCGGCGCCGTTGGGGCCGAGCAGGCTGAAGATTTCGCCCTGGAGGATATCCAGGTCGACGCCTTTGACGGCCTCTATCGTGGAGCCGTCGGCGCGTTTATAGGTCTTGCGCAGGTTTCGAGCTTCTACCATTGTTTGCATTGCGTTATCTCAACTGTACATACGGCTGCGGGCTGCGAAAGTTTCGGCGATGAACGCGTTCAGAGCCAGGCGGCGCCAGAGGAGAATACCATTGACCGTGAACTTGATGTCAAATCTGAGCGTCTCTGTTGTAGTGGCCGGTGGGGAGGCGACATTTGGACCATGTCCAATGTGCTGCACAGGGAGTAAGGGATGGCCGAAGGCCCGACCGCCCCAGAATGCGAGGAGAGAGTGAAGAGGAGTGAGAAGAGAGAGGACGGCGCAGGCCTCAAGGACTGACGGGAAATGGGCTGTGCGGGGCGGTTGTGGAGGGGGTTGGAGCAAGGCGAAATATGCGCGGCTATTTTTTGCTTACTGGTGGGAAGGGAAGTACAATTGTGCAGGCAGCCGGCGCAGCTGTGCCGCTGCCCCTTTCAAATGTCGAAAGATGACAATGCACGATGTTCTCCTTGCTTATGTCGGACGGCATCCACCTAGCGGACATTGAAGAATGACAGCCACTTGCTCCACGCTCACACATCTTGCCTGCGGCCGGTGTGGTGAGGCGTACGACTCGGAACAGTTGATCAATCTGTGCCCGGCGTGCGGGAAGCCGCTGCTGGCACGTTACGATCTGGGGCAGGCGGCGAAGACGCTGACGCGGGATTCTTTGCGGGGACGCGAACCGTCGTTGTGGCGGTATGAGGAGGTGCTTCCGGTGCGGACGCGGGCGGCTCAGCTCAAGCTGGGTGAGGGGTGGACGCCGCTGGTGTGCGCGCGTGGGCTGGGCAGTGATATTGGATGCCCCGATACGCTGATCAAGGATGAGTCGCTGAATCCGACGGGCAGTTTTAAGGCGAGAGGGCTGGTGATGGCGGTGGGCCGGGCCTACGAGTTGGGCGCGGCAGAGCTGGCGATTCCGAGCGCGGGCAACGCTGCGGGTGCGATGAGCGCGTATGCTGCCAAGGCGGGGCTGCCGGCGCACGTATATATGCCGGAGGACGTGCCGGCGGCGTTTCGGGTCGAGTGCAGCACTTTGGGGGCGGAGGTAACGCTGGTTGACGGCCTGATCACGGACTGCGGGGCGAAGGTGCGGGAAAAGGTCGACGAGTTCGGCTGGTTTGACGTGAGCACGCTGAAGGAGCCCTACCGGATCGAGGGAAAGAAGACGATGGGCTACGAGGTCGTCGAGCAGCTTGGCTGGCGCATGCCGGATGTGATTATTTACCCGACCGGAGGCGGTACGGGGTTGGTGGGCATGTGGAAGGCGTTTGACGAGATGGAGGCGTTGGGCCTGATTGGGAGCGAAAGGCCGCGCATGGTCAGCGTCCAGAGCAGTGGCTGTGCGCCGATGGTGCGCGCATTTGAGCAGGGCGATGAGTTTGCCGAGGCATGGGAGGGCGCGGAGACGGTTGCTGACGGTCTGCGCGTTCCCGCAGCGGTGGGAGATTTCCTGATTCTGGGGGCGGTGCGGGAGAGCGGGGGGATTGCCCTTGCGGTCAGCGACGAAGAGATGCTGAGCAGCGCCAAGCAGATGGGCCGGCATACGGGCGTTTTTCCGGCTCCGGAGGGGGCTGCGACGCTGGCCGGTCAGAAGCGGCTGTTGGAATCGGGCTGGCTTGAGGGGGACGAAAAGGTGGTCCTGTTCAATACGGGCAGCGGGCTGAAATACGCCCATTTGTGGTCATAGACCAGGTTTGCGAGGGACTTGAAGAAGAGACGATCGGGAAGAGAAGCCAAAGCACAAGGAAGATAATCGAGGTGTCAAGTTGGAACGCATAAAACACTACAGGGCTGCGGTGGCCGGCCCGGAAGAGACCCACGAGAGCCTGAGCGACGGCATCAACAGTATCGCCGATTTGCTGGCGCCGACGCTGGGCCCGGTCGGCGGGCACGTCGTGCATGAACGGGACGGCACGCGCGGGCCGGAGCTATTGGACGACGCTGCCACTGCGGTGCGCCGCATACTCAGCCTGGGCGACCCGAAAGTGGACGTCGGCGCGATGCTGATGCGTCACATTGTCTGGCGGATCGCGGGGAAGGTGGGGGACGGCGGCACGGCCACGGCCCTGCTGACGCGGGAGATCTACCGCCAGGCCTTGAAGATGATGACGGCCGGAATCGGATACCGGGAGCTGGAGATCGGCCTGCAGGCTGCAACCAGGGCCATATGCGAGGCGCTGTCCGAGCTGGCGACGCCGGTTGAAACCGAGGACGATCTTGCGGTGGTGGCGCTGACGGTTGTGAAAGACCGAGATCTGGCGGCGACGATCGGCGAACTGAGCTATCTGCTGGGCCCGGACGCGCGGGTCTCGGTCGAGAAGTTTGTGGCACCTTATCTGGCGCGTGAGTATCATGCCGGCGCCAACTACAAGGCCGAAATAGCCAGTATGCACCTCTACACCGACCCGATTCGCAAGTGGGCCATTTACGGGGATTCAACCATCGCCCTGGTTGATGACACGCTTTCGGAGGCTGCGGAGGCGGTTGCGTTGATCGAGCTGGCGATGAAGATGGGGAAGAAAAATCTTGTCATTATTGCCTCCCATATCAAGGAGGAGGCGCTGCACGTTATGGTGCGCAACCAGACCGAGGAGAAGAAGAAGATTTCGATTCTCGGCATCCAGATGAAGGAGATCGGCGATCCGAGGCGGATGGCATTCCATGACCTGACGACGCTGACGGGAGCCAATATTTTGGGCCGCAATTATTACGCGTACGCGGCCAACGCAAAAGAGGAAGACCTGGGCGAGGCGATGCGGGTGCAGGTAGACCGCAAGATGATGCAGCTGCAGCCCTTTCAGAGCCGCATTGCAGAGATGCAGGAGACGGTTGATCAGCTGCGGGCGCGGCTGGAGGGCATGCGGGTGGATGACGATGAGCGCGACGACATCATCAACCGCCTGGCTGCTCTGACAGGGGGCATGGGTGTGCTGAAGGTGGGCACCAACCTCAAACATGAGCGCGATGTCGTATCGGCGCTGTCGGAGCGGGCGCTGACCGCCGCGTCGCTGGCTCACAGGACCGGTGTCGTGCCGGGAGGCGGCGCGGCGTTCGTGCATGCGCGCAATGCGCTGGACAGACTCGAGATGGACGGCGACGAAAACGTTGGCGTCAAGGTGCTGCGCGATGCCCTGGACGCGCCATTCCTGCAGATTGTCTCGAACGCGGGCATTGAATCCCCATCGGTGGCGGCGCTACGCCTGGAAGAGGCCGGGCCGGCTTATACGTATGATGTTGTCAAACAGAAGCTTGTCAATGCCCAAGAAACGGGGTTGGTGGATGTCACGGGTGTGCAGACCGCGGTGCTGGAGACGGCGGTCAGCGGCGCTCTGATGGCATTGGGGACCAACACGATCGTATTCCACAAGGAACCAACAGAAAGCATGGAACCGTAAACGATGTCGATTATTCTCTCCCTTTCAGAATATGAAGGCAGTATATGGGCTGCGGGCCCGTACGGCCTGTTTGACGTTGGCGAGGCGGAGTTGACCCCCACACCGCAGCCTCAGGAAAGGCTGACCGCGGCCTGTAGCCTGGGGGACCGGATCTTCACGGGCGGCGCGCCATTTGGCGTAGCCTATCTTCTGGATACAGCAGAGCAGTGGCAGGCGGCCTGGCAGGAAGGTGCGGAATCGGCTGTGCTGACTTTTGCTTCGGCGCCGGACTACGACGATTCGGGCGTGATCCTGGCCGGCAGCGAGGGTGACGGTGTGCTGCGCAGCCGCGATCGGGGCCTGCGCTGGATGCCCAGCAATTTCGGATTGCGAAATCTGACCGTATTGACGCTGGCGTGGGCGCCGCCGATGGAGGAGGACGCGTGGCCGCGCTGGCAGGTGGTATTTGCGGGGACGGAGGAGGGCATCTACCGTTCGCCGAATGCGGGGCTGGGATGGAAGCGCAGCGAATCGGCTGACGCGGCCTACCAGACGGTTGCGGTGGCGCCTGACGTACATTGCAGCGGGGTGGTGCTGGCGGGAACAGAGGAAGGGGGACTCTGGCGCTCGACGGACGGGGGGCGTACTTTTGCCGGTGTGGAGGACGCGCCGGAGCAGGTGAACGCGCTACTCGCCCTGTCAAACGGGTCGGGGGGCGGCGGTTCGGCCAACTGGCTGTTGAGCGACGACACGCAGCTGTGGAGCTCGCAGGACGGTTCGGCCTGGTCGCTGGTTGAGGGCAGCACACCTGCGCTTTGCATGCTGGAGGTGGGCGGCAGCGTCTACGTCGGCGGCGAGAATGGTGTCACTGTGCTTGACAGCGCCAGTTTGCAGGTTGAACGGCAGTTGCAGATTCCGCCGATGTAACGGAGTTTTGGCGCAGTTTGTACGTCCCGCCGACCTGAAGTGCCGCCCCATCCGAGGGGGAACAGGCGTGTAAGGCGGCGGGATTTTTGCACCCGGGTGTTCTCTTACACGTTGCTGCCGAGCAGTGGCAGCGGCACGCCAGGTTGATACGCGTCTGCATTCAGGCCGCGTAGCCGTGCGCACGTAAAGCGCTCCTTTTCTGAATCCTCTGCATCAGTTCAATCAATCGCACTCTGCGGAGAACGCCATGCTTATCATTGACGCCCACCTCGACCTGGCCATGAACGCGTTGCAGGGCAACCGGGACCTGACGCGTTCGGTCTATACGATACGCACGACTGAGCAGAAGGTCAGCGGCAAGGGAAAGGGTTACGGCACGGTTGCCTTTCCGGAGATGCGCCAAGGCCGTGTCGCGCTCAGTTTCGCGACCGCGATCGCGCGTTCGACGGGACGACCGGCCCCGAATATCGACTACGATCATCCTACGCAGGCCAGTGCGATGGCGCAGGGGCATCTGGCGTACTACCGGGGGCTGGAGGAGTTGGGGATCGTGCGGATCATCAGCAGCCGGGGCGAACTGGACGAGCACTGGGGTGAATGGACGGACTGGGAGGACGGGGGAGGCGACGAACCTCCGCTTGGATTTGTGCTGTCGATGGAAGGGGCGGACCCGATTCTGACACCGGAGCACGTTGAATTCTGGTACGATGCGGGGCTGCGGGCGATTGGGCCGTCTCACTACGGCCCCAACCGCTATGCGGGCGGCACGGGGACTGAACTCGGCCTGGGCGAGGACGGACCGGCGCTGCTGAGGGAGATGGAGCGCCTGGGGATCATTCTGGACCTGACGCACCTGTCGGATGAGTCGTTCTGGGAGGCGCTGGAGATATACAACGGCCCAGTGCTGGCCAGCCACAACAACTGCCGGGCGATCGTCCCGCACCAGCGACAGTTCAGCGACGAGCAGTTGCGCGCGATCATCGAGCGGGGCGGGGTCGTGGGCATGGCGATGGACGTGTGGATGATGTCGACGAAGTGGCGGGCGGGCCAGGAGTGGAACTACGATATCATGCTGGAAGATCTCGTGCCCCACGTCGACCACATCTGCGAGCTGGCGGGCAATGCGAGTAACATCGCCATCGGGACCGATCTTGACGGCGGCTTCGGGCGCGAGCAGTCGCCTGCCGACCTGGATACGATTGCCGATCTGCAGCGGATTCCGGAGTTGTTGCGCGGCAACGGCTACGCGGAGGATGATATCGCGGCGATTTGTCATGGGAACTGGTTGCGGCTCTTGCGGGAGGCGTTAAAGGACTAGGTGATGAAGCGCGGGGCTTTTCCGGTCTTGATTGTGGCGGCGGCGTTAATCCTTGTGGCGTGCGGGACGTCCGGGGGTGCAGGGAGCGGCCAGGCGTCGGGGGACGAAGACCCGGTCGCGGAAGCTACACCAACTCCGACAGAGGTCAGTCTGCCGCAGGTCGAAGGGCCGGTGGATGGGGCGGACGTTTCCAACACGCAGTTGGTGGCGTTGGGTGAAATTATGTACCAGCAGTACTGCGCCTCCTGTCACGGCGTGGAGCTTGAAGGGGAGGCAAACTGGAAGGTACGAGACGAGAACGGATTTCTACCTGCGCCGCCGCACGACGAGACCGGTCACACCTGGCATCACCCAGATGAGCAGCTGTTTGAGATCACGAAGATTGGGACTGAGGCATATGTAGGCAGGGGATACCGGAGCAATATGATCGGTTTCGGGGATCAGCTTGACGACACTGAGATCTGGGCGGTGCTGGCTTACATCAAGAGTGAGTGGCCGGCGAGGATTCAGAGGGCGCAGCCCAAATAGGTTGGTCTGATTCTGTAACGCAGAAACGTTGGTGGGCTAATGTAACCAATGAATTACCAAAGAGCAGCAGTGGAATGCCTAGACTCAGGGGCGGGAACATGACTACCAGAACAGTTCAGGAACTTCAGGTCGCCGTCTCTCAACTCTCGGCGCACGAACTGGCTCGCTTCAGGGAATGGTTCGAGGAATTTGAGGCGAAGATATGGGATGAGCAATTTGAAGAGGATGTCAAGAGTGGGAAACTTGACCATCTCGCCGAAGAAGCCATCGCCGATTTGCGAGCAGGGAATTGCAGAGAGCTGTAAGACATTTCGCAAACCCCAGTTTCTGGCAACGATATCAAAGATTGCCAAGAGACATTCAGCAGGTTGCTGACAGAAACTTCGAGTTGCTAAAGCGAAACTCCAGACATCCCTCATTGAGCTTGAAGAAAGTCGGCAGGTACTGGTCGGTAAGAGTAGGCCGAAAGTATCGCGCGGTAGCGATCGAAAGTGAGGAAGGTTTGGTCTGGTTTTGGATTGGAACTCATGCCGAGTATGACAAGCTAATTCGATAGACGTTTTTGAAGGCAGTCAGGCTGACAACTACGTAGCACTCACTCTGCATACCATTTCATAAGAGGCAACGGGAGACAGCAGAAATGCGCAAGGAAGTTTACACTGAGAAGGGCGCGCCGCCGGCGGGCATTTATTCACAGGGGATTGTGGCTGACGGGCCGGTCGCCTATATTGCCGGTCAGGGGCCGCTGGACCCGGCCACGGGAGAACGGGTCGAGGGCGGGTTTCGGGAGCAGGCGACGCGTGTGTTCGACAATCTGACTATTCTGCTGGAGGCGGCGGGCACTTCGTGGGAGCACGTGACGAAGGTCGGCGTGTTTCTGGCGGACCTGAACGACTTCGCCGAGATGAATGAGGTCTACAAGCAGTATGTCACCAAGCCATATCCGGCGCGTACGACTGTCGGCTGCCAGCTGCCGAACATTATGCTTGAAGTCGATTGCATTGCGGTCGTGCCCGAATAGAGCCTGTGCGTCCTGCTTATTCAAACGGTCAACAGAACAAGGAGTGAGCTATGACTTTTGACGAATTCAAGGCCAGCCTTTCCGACGATGCCCCGCCGGAAGGGGTAGGCGCACCTCTGCGCGCACTGTGGTTGGATGCTGCCAACGACTGGGACGGCGCCCACGACGCTCTGCAAGGGCAGCCGGATTTGAACGGTTCGGCCTGGGTGCATGCTTATCTGCACCGGGTTGAGGGAGATCTGCCAAACGCCAACGGCTGGTATCGACGGGCGCAGAAGCCGGCCAGCAGCGCGCCTCTGCCAGAGGAGTGGGAGGAGATTGCGCGGGCCTTGTTGGAGGACTGATCAGTTCAGAGGAAGCTGGCGCAGTTCCACCGGGAAACATTTATTCATCAGTTGCTGAAAGGACTTTCCCGCTCCATATGCATTCCCCTACATTCGCGCCCTCTGCCGAGCGCGTCCCTGAATCCCGAATTCGGGCGCTTGCGGACGTAGCATTCGGCATGGAGGATGTGCTATTCCTGCAGTTCGGCGAGTCGACGCTGCCGACGCCGCCCTACGTGATCGACGCTGTAAACCGGGCAGCGCAGGAGGGTTGGACATTTTACTCTCCGAATCAGGGGCTGCCGTCGCTGCGCGATGCAATCGCGAGCTTAATCGCGAGATTGCATGGCGTAGAGATTGGGGCGTCGGAGATCCAGGTCAATTCGGGGGGCGTGCAAGCGCTTAACCTGGCGATCAAGTGTGTGATCGATCCAGGCGATGAGGCGATCGTGCTGAGCCCGAACTGGCCGAACGGGTCGGCGATGATAGAGATGTGCGGCGGGCGGGCGGTTGAGGTGCCGCTGGCGCGTGCGGGGCAGCGCTTTACGCTGGACGTGGAGGCGATGGAGAGTGCAGTGACGGCGCGTACGCGGTTGTTGCTGTACGCTTCGCCGTCGAATCCGCTGGGCTGGACGGCGACGGTTGCGGAACAGCAGATGCTGCTGGATTTTGCGCGGCGGCACGGGCTGTGGCTGCTTACGGACGAGGTCTACGAGCGCATTTACTACGGCGGTCAGGGTGCGGCAGGCGCCGGGCAGATTGCGCCCTCGATCCTGAAGCTGTGTACGCGCGAGGACGCCGTGATCGTCGTCAACTCGTTTTCCAAGACCTATTGCATGACGGGCTGGCGGCTGGGTTGGATGGTGAGCCGAGCGGATTTCGTGCAGAAGGCGGCACAGCTGAACGAGTTCATCGTTTCGCACGCACCGACGATGATTCAGCGGGGCGGTGAAGCGGCGATCGCGCACGGTGAGGACGATATCGCGGCGATGGTGGAGGAGTTTCAGGAGCGGCGGGACTTCTGCGCGGGGATGCTGCGAGAGGTTTCGGGGGTCAACCTACCGGAGCCGGAGGGGGCATTTTATCTCTTTCCGCAGCTGGAAGGCATTGACGATTCGTACCAATTTTCGCTTGATCTATTGCGCAAGACGCACGTTGCCGTGGCGCCGGGGAGCGCGTTCGGCAACGGCGGAGAAGGGTCGATCCGGATCTGTTACGCGCCGGGCATGGACGTGTTGAAGCCGGCGATGGAGCGGATCTGCGAGTTCATAGCGTCCTACGGTGGCGAGAAGCAGTAGCCCTTTGTAAACAGAGCCCAGACAAACAACATTAAGGAAGGCAGAATGAATCCGCAAGCGATCCTGGAAGAGCTGAGGACGGTGGATACGCCCTCGATCACCAACGTTGTCGCCACGTACCCTGAAGATCCGCTGTGCCTGGGCCTTTACAACCCGTGGACGGAAAACTGGTATACGGATGAGACGATCCGCTGCATGTATCCTGAGCTGGGTGCGCTGGCGGGATACGCGGTGACGTGCGTCTATGGACTGCCGGACCCGAACTTTTCGCGGGTGGGCTTCTCGGACGTGCTGGAGGCGCTGGACGCGTCGCCGAAGCCGACGATTCTGGTCCTGGAGCAGAAGTTTCCGCGCGAGATTGCGGGGAAGGTGGGGCTGGCCGGCGGCAACATGACGGCGGCGATGCAGGCGGTGGGCTGTGTGGGCTGCATTTCGAACGGGCCGTCGAGAGATATTGACGAGATCCGGCCGATGGGCTTCCAGTATCTGCTGAGCGGCGTTACGCCGGGTCATGGGGCGATGGCGGTGCAGGCGGTGAATGTGCCGGTGCACGTGCGGGGGATGGACGTGGCGCCGGGCGAGATCGTACATATGGATGAGAACGGCGCGTGCAAGTTCCCGGCTGACAAGATGGAGGATGTTCTGCGCAACGTCAAGCAGCTGCTGGCGCATGAAGAGGAACGGATCGGGCAGATGCAGAAGGCTTCGAGCGCGGCGGAGGTGCGGGCGATTTTGGCGGGGCACAGTTACGGGGAAGACGAAGAGTAAAGGGCAAGGAGTGAGAGAATAGAAGAGAGGAGTGAGCGTTGCTCTCACTCCTCTCTTTTTGATTGGGAGATGTCCGAGCTCAGGGCAGGGAGTCTTCGGTTTCGGTTACGTCGATGCGGACGGCGACCCAGCCGTCGTTGTCGCTGAGGATGTCGTCATTGATGCGCAGGTAGAGGATGCCGTGTTGGGTTGCCTGCATGTTCAGGCGTTCGCCGACGACGAAGCGGCCGCCGGTTTCGCCGATGCGGCCGATGAGCGCGCCGCCGGACCCGGTTGAGAGAGGGTAGAAACTTGGCGCGGGAAATCTTGGGTGTCCTGCGGGACCGTGATACTCGCCGGGCGTGTAGAGCCATCGGCCCTGTGCTTCGATCTCGACCCGATCTCCCTGATCGATGCGCACACCGGTGCTCTGCCAGTCGCGATAGGCGTAGATCTGTTTGGCGATCAGGTCGCCGTGGCGCTGGGAGACGGTCAGGGCGCGCGGAGCGGCTTGGACCAGCGTCACCAGGACAGCGACAGCACCCGCCAGAAGCAGTAGTTTTCGCATGGGCTACTCCTCTGCCGAGGGCCGCAGTTCAAGGATTGGCTCGGCGCCGGTTCCCAGGATCCACTTGCTGTTCTCCTTCAGTTCGA
>JAPPKG010000632.1:0-10317 GCA_026914085.1 Caldilineaceae bacterium
TCGTCCAGCAGGGCGCGCGCCAGGTCGAAGTCATGCACCGTCGATTCACGCAGCAGGGTGTACGGCGCCGTCTGATGTGTCTCCCGGCTCAGCTCGAGCAGCGTCACCTTCGGATCGCGGTTGGTCAGCAGCACCAGCTCGACGTCACCAATCTCTCCGGCCTTCACCGCCTGAATCAAGGCCAGGTGGCTTGGCTCGAACCGTTTCATGAAGCCCATGAAACTCGGCACGCCTGCCTTTCTGACCTCTTCGACTGCAGCCCGCGCCGTGGGAATGTCTTCTGCCAGCGGCTTTTCGCAGAAGATCGCCTTGCCCGCCCGTGCCGCCGCCACCACCAGCTCCGCATGTGAGCTCGCCGGTGTGGTGATGACCACCGCATCCACTGCCGGATCCGCCAGCGCCGTATCCCGGTCGGATACGGCGATCGCGCCGTGGCGCCCGGCCAAGTCGGCCGCAGCCTCCGGCAGCAGATCGTAGACGCTGTGTATCTCCGCCTTCGGATGTTCCGCCAGTGTACGTGCATGGCGGTTTCCCATCTGGCCGGCGCCGAAGATGCAGAATCGGACCATCTTCCAACCCCAGTCGTCGTTTACCGGTGTAAGACCTGCCCGCTACCGACTGCCGATCACCAGCCGTCGTCTACCAAACCTGGTCCGCGGGGATCTCAGGCCACGTGCCCAACTCGTCCCGGATCTCCGGCAGCTTGCTCCATGCCTCGCCAATCGCCCAGAACAGGCTGAGCACCTCATCGCCGTCGTTGGAGACAGAGTGTTCGTGGCCCTTCGGCACGAAGACGACGTCCCCCGCCTCCATTCGATGTTCCACCCCTTCCAGGTGCAGGATCCCGCGCCCTGAAATGATGTAGTAGACCTCATCCTGCCCCGGATGCACGTCGGAGTGGCCGTGCGTGCCCGGGCGCACCCAGAACAGGCCAGCCGTGTACTGGTCCGAGCCGCACGTGTCCTCGGTGATCATGACGCTGTCCTGCATCGTCCCGTCAGGCGACTGGATCAGGGGAACATCGGTTACCTTGAATACGTACCTCATTCCGTCTGCCATGGTACACCTTCTCCTTTCATGGTTCCTGTGTTGGGTAGTTCGCGGCTTGATCAATGTAGATCCGGTTGTGCCTCGGCGCGCCGCCGGGCACAGGGATCAGGGTTCTCTACATTTTCCTGGTCCAGTCCAAGTCCAAATTGGAACTGGCGCAGGGAATTCCCGGCTTGCAGTCGTCACTTTCAATCCGCTTTCAGCAGACGCCGCACCTCTGGCATGCGCTCGATCGTTTCGTGGTCAAACGGTGCCCGCAAGCTGAACAGCAGGTGTGTGAACCCGGCCTCAATGTGCCCCCTCAATGACTCGGCAACCGCGGCCGGCGTCCCCGCCGCCAGGATCGATGGCTCGTACTCCTCAAGTCCATGGTGCCGCAGCGACGCCTCCAGTTCATGCCGGGCTTCGTCAGGGTCGTCCCGAATTGTGACCCATTTGCTCGCCAGCCGCTCAATCGTGGCCGGATCGCGGCCCACGTCCGCGCAGTGCGCACGCAACACTGCATCACTGGCCCGTATCTTCTCCAGCGAGCCGTGCTGTGTGTGCCACATGTCGGCGTACATGGCCACCGTGCGCAGCGTCTTGCGCCGCCCCTGCCCCCCGATCAGAATCGGCAGGCGGCTCTGCAACGGCCGCGGGAACTGCTCCGCCTCCACCAGGTTGTAGAAACGGCCGCTGTGGGTCACCGTCTCGCCGTTCAGCAGGCCGCGAATGAGCGGGACCGCTTCATGCAGTCTGTCCAGGCGCTCTCCAGCGCTCGCCCCGAAGTCGATCCCGTGCATGTGATGCTCGCGCGCCAGCCAGGCCCCGCCCAGACCCAATATCGCCCGTCCCCCGGTGATGTGATCAACCGTCGCCGCCAGCTTCGCCACCAGGCCGGGGTTGCGAAAAGTAATTGCCCCCACCAGCGTGCCGATCGTCGCCCGCTCGGTGAGCGCTCCCAGCCCGGCAATGGTCGCCCACGCTTCGTAGACCGGATTGCGCCACGAGCCAATCGGGCACAGGAGATGGTCGGAAACCCACAGAGAATCGAACCCGGCCCCGTCCGCCGCGATCGCGGCATCCCGCAGCGCCGGCCAGTCGGTCTGCTGCGCCCACAGCAAGGCGCCGATCTTTATCTGCATCCCCACCCCTTGAGTGTGAACAAAGGATAGCCGCACCACGGACCACTGCCGTTTGTGTCAGGCCGTTCCCGCTGCCGGCAAAATCTGCAGCTCGGCGAAGTGACACGCGCTCGGATGGCCGTGATCAAATCGATCGATGAGCCGTGGACGGTCCTCGGCGCAGATCGACTCCGCCTTCCAGCAACGGGTTCGGAACGTGCAGCCCGAAGGCGGATTCACAGGACTTGGCAGCTCCCCCTCCAGCACAATGCGCTTCCTTTCTCTTCGGCCCACCGGATCCGGCGCCGGCGCCGCCGAGAGCAGGGCCTGCGTGTAGGGATGAGTTGGCCGCGCGTAGATCTCATCCTCTCCGCCCACCTCTACAATCCGGCCCAGATGCATGACCGCCACCCGATCGGAGATCTGTCGCACAACCGCGAGATCGTGGGCAATGAAGATGTAGGACAGCCCCAGTTCTGCCTGGAGTTCCACCAACAGATTGATAACCTGCGCCTGCACCGAAACGTCTAGCGCGGAGACAGGTTCATCGCAGATAATCAGGTCCGGTTGTAAGGCCAGCGCGCGGGCGATCCCGATACGCTGCCTCTGCCCGCCCGAAAACTCATGCGGATAGCGGTTGGCATCCGTTGCCGGCAACCCGACACGCTCAAGCAGGGCGCCGACTCGCCCTCTCTGCTCCTCCTTCGGCACGATGCCGGGGTGTACGACCCACGGCTCGGCGATGATCTGGCCCACCTCCATACGCGGGTTCAGCGACGCGAAGGGGTCCTGGAAAACCATCTGTATCTCGCGCCGCAGTGCCTGTACCGACGCTTTAGACAGGGTAAACAGATCACGCCCTTTGAAATACGCCGCGCCGCTGGTCGGTTCCTCCAGACGCATTAACGTCCTGGCAATTGTGGATTTCCCACATCCCGTTTCACCGACCAGTCCCAGCGTCTCGCCTCGGTGCAAGTCGAAACTTACACCGTCAACCGCCTTGATCGCGCCGCGCCGCGCGCCCAAAAATCCCTTCCGCTCCGTCGGAAAATGCTTTACGAGATCTTTGACCCTGAGCAATGGCTCCGCCGCCTCCCCGCCAGGCCCGGAGTCCGTCCCTGTTTCGCCCTCGGTTCTGCGGTTGTCGGCGCCGCCGCCATTGCTGTCAATTGACATGCATGACTTCCTCAAAACGATGGCACGAGGCGCTGCGTCCATGCTGGACCGCATAGAGTGGCGGCGGTTCGACCGAGCAGCGGTCAACCACGTACGCGCAGCGCGGATGGAAAGGGCAGCCCCGCGGAATGAAGCGCAGGTTGGGCGGCGCTCCGCTGATCTGTTGCAGCGAGTCCATCTTCCGGTCCACCCGCGGCGCCGACTCCAAAAGCCCTTTGGTGTACGGATGCGCCGGATTGCTGTAAATCTCCTCGATCGGACCGGTTTCCACAATTTTGCCAGCATACATTACAGCCACGTGATCGGCAACGTCCGCCACAACACCCAAATCATGCGTGATGAGGATCAGGCCCATGCCCGTCTCCGCCTGCAGCTCGGCCAGCAACTCCATGATCTGCGCCTGCACCGTAACGTCAAGAGCGGTCGTAGGCTCATCCGCGATCAGCAGATCGGGATCCAATGCAATCGCCGCCGCAATCATCACCCGTTGCCGCATACCGCCTGAAAACTGGTGCGGATAGTCATGCACTCGTTCGCGGGCCGACGGAATACGCACCCGGTCCATCAGTTCAACTGCTTTGGCCGTGGCTTCACGTTTCGATGTCCCGCGATGCTCCTGGAACATCCCGGCAATCTGGGAGCCGACGGTGTAGGCCGGGTTCAGAGCGGTCAAAGGATCCTGGAAAATCATTGCGATCCGCTCGCCGCACAGCCGTCGCCGCCGCGACGGGCTGACTTGCAGCAGATCGAGGCCATCGAAGAGGACCGACCCACCCGTCACGAACGCCGGCGGGCTGTCCAGAATACCCATAACGGCTTCCGCGCTCACCGTCTTGCCTGAGCCCGACTCGCCCAGAATGGCCAGTGTCTGGCCCCGGTTCAGCGTGTAACTGATCCCGTTCACGGCATTGAGAACGCCGTCGGGCGTGCGGAAGTTGACCCGCAGGTCGATAACTTCGAGCAGATGATCTCCGTTGGCCGCCGCCCCAGGCGCCGGTTCGGAGCTCGCAATGCCTGTCCCGCTGCTCTCCGGCTCGCTAAACGCTGTGGCGGTCCCGCTGTCCCCTTCGCGGCGCGACTCAGGTCGTCCCATGAACCAACGCCAGCGCTGAACAGGGTCGCTGACCATCCGCAACCACGCCGCCGTGAGGTTGAGAGACAGCGCCGTAAGCAGGATCGCCAGGCCGGGAAAGGTGATCAGCCACCATGCACTTGTGATGTAATCGCGGCCCTCGGCGACCATGCGGCCCCACGTCGGCGCCGGCGGCTGGATCCCCATACCCAGAAAACTCAGACCCGCCTCGGCCAGGATCACGATAGCGATCTCCAGCGTCGCCAGCACCAGAATCGGCGACGCCAGATTGGGCAGAATATGTCGAAAGATGATGCGGCTGTCACTACAGCCGATCGTCTGCGCGCCTTCCACGAACGGCTGCTCGCGAAACGACAGTGTCAGTCCACGCGTCACGCGCGCATAAATCATCCAGCGCGTCAGCGCGAATACGATAACCAGGTTCCAGAAACCGGTGCCGACCAGGAAGAGGATGAAAAGCGCCAGCAGCAGACCCGGTATGCCCATCAATACGTCCACACCGCGCATCACGAGGTCGTCCAGCCAGCCCCGATGGTAGCCCGACATCAATCCCAACAGGACGCCAAGCGTGCCAGACGCCAGTACGCTCGACAGACCGACCGCGAGCGAGACGCGCGCGCCGTAAATCAGCCGGCTGAACAGATCGCGTCCCAGTGGGTCGGCGCCGAGCAGATAGGGGAAGCTCGATGGCTCGGACGCGGCCGAGGACATGGGCGGAAGATTGCGCGAGCGCAGGTTCTGGTCGAACGGGTCGTGCGGCGCCAGCAGATCGGCTCCCACTGCTGCCACCATCAGCGCAACAAGAAAGAGCAGCGGGAAGAGCATCAGCTTGTCCCGCCAAAGCGCGCGCAGTAACTTGCGCACGGTTAAGTTGCGCGCAGCCTCGCCTGAATCTCCCACCGCTGGCCCGTCGCCGGCGGTCATCTGAAGTGGACCGGACACACGTCTCCTTTTCTAGCCGTAGCGCACCCTCGGATCCAGATACGAATAGGTAAGGTCAACCAGGAGATTTGTGACGATAATCATAATCGCCACGACAAAGACCAATGCCTCGATGAGCGGCAGGTCCCGGTTTGTCACCGCCGACACGATCAGCAGCCCTATACCGGGCCAGGCGAAGACCGTCTCAACCACCACCGCGCCGTTGAGTGTCGAGATCGCCTCGTCGCCAGACAGCGTGATAATCGGAATGAAGGCGTTCTTGAGCGCCTGGCCTAATACGATTCTGCTTTCTCTGTATCCCTTTGCGCGTGCGGTCTTGATGTAAGGTCTGCTCAGCTGGTCCAGCATGGCGCTGCGCGTTACCTGCGCCACCCGGCCCAGCGGCCTCAGCGACAACGTCAGCGCCGGCAGAATGATGAACTTCAACGAACCGGAGCCCGACGTGGGCAGCAATCTCAACTGAACCGCGAAGAAGAGGATCAGCATCAACCCGATCCAGAAGTCGACCGCCGACGCGCCCGTCAGCGAGATCACGTTGACCCCTTTGTCTATCGGAGAACCGGGTTTCCAGGCCGCCAGCGACCCCAGGATCATCGCCACCGGCAACGCAAACAACATCGTAACCGCGGCCAGCACCAGCGTGGCCGGAATCCGTTCCAGCGCCATCGGCAGCGCCGGTCTTCTCTGCCACCATGAGTTGCCGAAATCTCCGGAAACTACGCCGCGTGCATAGTGCCCGAACTGCTCAATCGCCGGCTTGTCGTAGCCGAAGCGTTCCTCAAGTGTTTTCACATCCTCCGCACGCGCCTCAGGCCCCAGGATAAGGGCTGCCGGATTGCCGATGACGCGGCCTGCGAAGAAGACAAGGGTCAGGACAACCGCGAGGACGAGGAGCGACTGGATAAGTCGTCGAGCCACGTAGCGGGCCATGTGGACTACACTCCTTTTGCGGGTAGGGAAGAGTTACTCGCGCGCACAAGCTCCCCGTACGTCTCCTGAGCGCTGTCCCGACCCGGTTCGATTGCCGCCAAAGGCCGGAGGATGGCGTCGGCGGCAACTGAAGTGAACGGTGGAAGTGGCCGCTTCAGCCACTTCCACCGGCGCTATCGACCATCTGCAATGGGCAGATTGCCGGAGCCGCGCTCAATCACACGTATTGTCCATATCCTTGGCCAGCGCCCGGTGCCCCAGCGGTACATCCCAGCTGAGGCAGTCACTGACCGCATAGGAGAGGTCCAGATGCGCCACCGCGCCGGCATAGACCTCATCATGGACGAGCTGGGCAATATCCTGCAGGGCCTGATCGCGCTCTGTGCCCGTCAGCGGGCTGGCAGCTGCGGCCAGTTCATCGAGTTCAGGGAAACAGCCGGCCGCGAAGGGACTGCCACACGAGAGATGGCCGCCAAGTGAAAGGGCAAAGTCGTAAAGCTCATTCCCGTGCGGTCCGACGTAGAAATATCGGCCGCGTCCGGGCGGGGGTCGAACGCCGACCTTCTCGAGGAAGGGATCAAGCTCCGACACCTCCAGTACCACGTTGAGCCCGAGTTCCTGCAGATAGCCGTTCACGGCCTGGTGCAGCTCCTCGCTGCGCGCGAACCAGCCGCTGAGACTGGCGTTCACGAACTCCGTCTCATAGACGGGCACGCCATCGGCTGCCGCTTCGTCCAGAAGCTGCTTGGCTCTCTCCGGGTCATACCCGTATGGCTCCAGATTCTCGTTGTAACCGGTCGCCGAAGGGCCGACCATCTGGCGCGCGATCGTGGCCTGGCCGCCCAGAATCGTGTCGAGGATGGTGTCGTAGTCGACCGCCAGCTGGAATGCCAGCCTGACCCGCTGATCGCCAAAGGCCGTGCCTTCACGCGGCGGTTCCAGGTCCATTCGCATCCAAAGCGTCTCCACACTCACCTGGCTGCGGCAGCCGATTCCCTCAGTCGCTTCGGCCTCCCGGCAGCTCTCCGCCGAAATCCACTGGGCGATGTGAGCTTCCCCGGTCTTCACCTGCGCCAGCCGCACCGCATCCTCGGCCCGATACAGAAAGACCAGTTCATCAAAGTTGATCGCGCCCCGCGCCCCCTGCGCCGGGTCGAGGCCCCACCAGTCATGGTTGGCTTCGAGGATCAGCGCGTCACCCGCTCTGAACTCCTTGAACTTGTACGGACCCGTGCCGATCGGCACGAGAGGATATTGGTCCGGCTCCTCAAGAAGCTGTCGCATCGATGAGACGCCCTGGATGTGCATGCGGTTGGGCAGTATCGGGTCCGGCGTGGCCGTCATCACGTGGACGGTATACTCGTCCACCGCCTCGGCCGTTATCTGTGGCCCCATGAAGCCGCGCACCGGAAAGGCGTTCTCTTCGCTCCACTGATGATTGATGGCGTAGGCAACCGCCTCAGCGTTCAGAGGCGAGCCGTCGTGGAAGGTCACCCCTTCGCGAACTGTGAACCGCCACGTCAATTCATCGATCGGCTCGAAGGAGGTGGCAAGCTCGGGGATCAGCTCGTTCGTAACAGGATCGCGATCCAACAGCACCTCGATCACATTGCGCAGGCCGGGCGCCTGCACTTCGTCATAGGCCTGAAACGCTTCCAGGCTGCGCCACTCTCTGATGGCGGCGTAGACGAACGTCTTCTTCTCGGCAGCCATTTCGCCGTCCGAGACCGGCGCAGCCACAGGCTGGCAGGCGCCTAGCAGAACCGCGAATGCCACGATCATGCATACAAGATACCGTCCTTTGGTCTGAGTCATTGCTCTGATCCTCCTGGATCTTGTGAGTGTTGCACGATTACTTTACCAATGAAAAGCCAGTGGAAATCGTCAATCGAACGAACAAACGCATAGAATCTCGTGCAATGGATCTCGACAGAGCGCAACCTCTACAGAACCAAATCTGTTACGCTGATGAGCCACCCACAGGGTGCCCACCACACTACGAACAAGCGAACAGTCTGATGTTGTAAACCTCCTTTCTTCAACGCGCCCAACCAGCGCAGCCGTGGCGCATCGAACAACTCACAAGCATGTATAACCGCCGTCGATGACCATGATGTTCCCGGTCATATAGCTTGAGGCATCGGATGCCAGGTAAACGACCGCGCCCTGCAGCTCAGGCGGCTCGCCGGCCCGGCCCATCGGCATCCTGGCCATCCACTGCTCCCACCTTTCCGGGTCCTCCTCCCGCATCTCGACGACCGGCGGCGTGATCATATAGCCCGGCGCCAGCGCATTGACGCGGATTCCGGCGCTCGCCCACTCCGCCGCCAGCGACTTGGTGATCATGATCACCGCGGCCTTGGCCGAGTTGTAATGCATGTGCTTCTGCGGATCCAGCACGCTGATGCCGGCCATGCTGGCGATGTTGATGATGTTGCCCCGCCCTTGCCGCGCCATCGGGCCGTACGCGGCTTTGGAGAAGATAAACACGCCCGTCACGTCGATATCGTAGACGCGCTTGAAGTCGGCCAAACTGAGCGTCTCAGCCGCCTCGACCGTCGCCACGCCGGCGTTGTTGAGCAAAATATCGAGGCTGCCCAAACTCTCGCAGACCTCGTCCACCGTCCGCCGCGCATCCGCCTCGCTCCGCACGTCACCATACAAAGCCAGCGTCTGCACGCCCAGCGCCCCAATCTCTTCGGCTGTACTCTGTGCCGTTTCCAGGTCGATGTCGACGATGGCGATGTTGGCGCCATACTGCGCCAGTCCGAGTGCCATCGCCTTGCCCAGCCCGCGCCCGCCGCCCGTGACGAGCGCATTCCGCCCAGTGAGGTCAAACAGATCTGGTGTTGCCATGGGGATTTCAGCGCTCCATCTGCGTTGAGGAGAGGTACTCCTCAGGGAAAGTTGAAGAACTGGAGGAGAAGGACCGCCTGCTTGTAACAAGCTGAAGGACTGTATCGTGCACTGCCGTAATACTATATAAGTGCACGACCGCGCACATCATACCGCGCCGCCAGGGGAATCTGCAACTGCCATTTTCGCGCCCCAGGGGGCACAGCCGTACCGCAAACAGGCTCAATAGAAGGGAAACGCTCCGCCCGTCACGTCAAAGACCGAGCCAACCGAATAGTCCGAATCGGTCGAACACAGGAAGGCCACCATATTGGCCACCTTCTCCGGCGACTGGAAATAGCCCAGCGGCACTGTGGCCATCGCCCGCGCCCGTATCTCCTCCACTGGCACCCCTTCCAGCTTGGCAATCTCTCCATGCACAACCTGCAGCATCTCTGATTCAACGATGCCGGGAAATACACAGTTCACCAGAATATCGTAGCGGGCCAGCTCCAGCGCCATCTGCTTGGTCAGTCCGACCGCTGCATGCTTGCTGGCGACGTACCCGGCAATCGGAACGTCTTTCCCGGACGGGATCTTGCCGGCAGTCGAGGCGATCGTGATGATCCGGCCGCCCTCGCCCTGGGCGATCATCTGGCGCGCCGCCGCCTGCGAGCAGTACAACACGCCCTTCGCATTGACGTTCATCTGCCAGTCCCAGGCCCTGTCGTCCAGCTCCAGCACAGGTGTGACCGCCAGCACCCCGGCGTTGTTGACCATGACGTCGACGCGTCCGAACCCGGCCGCGCACTCGGCCACCATCCGCTCGGTATCGGCCCGGCTGGTGACGTCGACCTGCACGGCCAGTGCCCCGCCGCCCTGCGCCTCGATCTCTGCCGCCACCCGCATGGCCGACTCGTTGTCGATGTCAGCCACCGCCACCGCCGCGCCCTCACGCGCCAGCCGTAGCGCAATGGCGCGCCCCATCCCCTGCCCGGCCCCGCTGACTATGGCAACCTGCTCCGCAAGCTCATATGAAGGCATCGCTTATCTCCTCCCGTAACCAAACCCAATGGCCTGTGTGTGACCAAGACTGTTCCGCAGCCGGTAAACAAGCACCGCAAAGCACGCCAACGGCCCTCTGTTTCACGTGAAACAACGACCCCGCCGCCGTAGTATAATCATTAC
>JAPPKG010000465.1:0-10301 GCA_026914085.1 Caldilineaceae bacterium
TTGGTGCTACAAAATCAAATGCTTGCAAAGAACTACCTCCTCGATGGGTTCGGGTATTGGAATCTCTATGCGCGGAATATTTGTCGAAGTCCGCTGTGGATTACGAGGAATTCGAAAATCACAAGGAGCCTACATCGGTTCAGTTATACCATAAGATCAGACGAGACGAAAAACAGGCTTACTGATTTTCACGCAAGGCCGGGTCGGCTAAAGCGTTCCAAATGGAGTATGATGACGACAGTCAGCTATCCGACAACCGCGCCAGTTTGCGCTTCTGGAACCCCCGAGCGGATGAGACTGCTATACCTTGCCATGGCCTATTTTCTGGGCCTAGCCGCGGGACAGATTCTTTGGAACCAGGGTTGGTTTGGATGCGGCACCGGCGACCACTATTGGGTCGGCGCCCTGGCCCTTGGTTCCTTTTGTGTTTTGATGGACGCCATTGGCTTCGGCCGCGCCCGAGAGCCGATGCGATGGCCGGCCGAAGCAGGCTTTTCTCCGCCACGCAGAACCCCCTCAGCCTGGTTCGTCGGCGGGATCGTTCTTGCCGGCATTTGCGGATTCTTGCGCCTCGGTTCGCTCCCGCCCCAGCCTTGCCCCGGGCCATCCGATCTGGCCTACTTCAACCTGGACGGCAGAGTGAAAGTCAGCCGACTGACTGCCGTAGACGGCTATGTGGCGAGTTATCCGATACTAATTGACGGACGGCAGCGGCTGGACATCGAAGTGGAATCTCTTGAGGTCGAAGGCGAACGGAAAAAGGCCATTGGGAGGCTTCGACTTCAGACAGACACTGATTACCGCTTCCGTTTCGGCGAGAGTTTGCGAGTTAGAGGCCAGCTGACGGAGCCGCCGATCCTGGAGGACTTCGATTACAGGGCATACCTGGCGCGCAAACAGATTCACAGCCTGATGCTACGGCCGCACGTCGAACCACAGCCAGGGATGCTGCGCGGGGGCGCCCTGCTTCAGTTGGTCTATGGGATGCGCGAGCGTGGGGAGAGGCTTCTGAACCGTTTGCTGCCGGAGCCGTACGCGGCGCTCGCCAGCGGAATGCTGTTGGGCATTGAAGCCGGCATACCCAGAGACCTGTACGAGAAGTTCAACCTCACGGGGACCAGCCACGTTATTGTAATCAGCGGCAGCAATGTGGCGCTCATCAGCGGTGCGCTGATGGCGCTGGGTATTTGGTTGTTTGGGCGACGCGGCGCAGTGTGGCCGACTCTAGCCGGGCTTGCCCTGTACACACTTCTGGTGGGCGGTGACGCGGCGGTCATGCGGGCGGCTCTGATGGGGGGCATGTTTGTCGTGGCGACCGTGCTTGGTCGTCAGAGTACGGCACTGGCAGGCCTGGCAGCGGCGTGCTTGCTGATGACACTGTGGAATCCGCTCATGCTCTGGGACGTGGGCTTTCAGCTAAGCAGTGCGGCCACACTCGGCCTGATTTTGATGGGCCCCGCCCTTACGGAAAGCTTCACATCAATTTGGAAAAAGGCGGCAAGCGGTATACGGCGGCGGCCATTGTCTGACAGACCCGAGTCGGACTTTCTCAAGCCGAATACAGTGGGAGACCTGTTACGAGATGGACTGCTGATGACAGTTGCAGCCAGCATTACAACCTATCCGTTAATCGTGTATTACTTCGGTCGTCTCAGCTTGATCAGTTTGCTCTCGAATCTGCTGATTGCACCTGTACAGCCCGGGATCTTGATTTTCGGCACCATGGCCCTGGTCGTTGGACTTTCAGGCCTGGAGCAGGCGGCACAGTATTTGCTGTTTGTACCCTACGCGAGTTTATGGTGGACGACGATGATCGTGAACTGGAGCGCGAGTTTTCAATTTGCCAGTGTGAAGGTCAACTGGTTTGGAGGCGGTGCGCTGGCTCTCACCTACGCCGCCATTCTTGGACTGTTCTGGCGTAAGCAGATGTGGGCCTATCTTCGCCTATTTTGGAGCAGGGCCGTCGGCACGACACACCGGCATCGCGGTGATACTTCGACAGGCAAGAAGCTAGCTGAGCTTGTCATCGCGATGCCGACCTGGACTTTCGGTGCATTGTCCGTGGTGGCGGGAATGCTGTGGTGGATCGCCTTGACGCAGCCGGACGGCCAGCTTCACGTGCATTTCCTTGACGTTGGGCAGGGGGACGGCATTTTCATTCAGACGCCGAGCGGACGCCAATTGTTGATCGATGGGGGTGACGACAGCCAGCAGCTTTTCGCGGAACTGGGCGCGGTGATGCCGTTTTGGGATCGGGAGATCGATTACGCGGTCGTGACCCACCCCGACTGGGACCATATAGGCGGCCAGACAGACTTGCCTGCACGTTTCAGGATCGGTCAGGCGGCTATCAGCGAGAACACAAGAGAAAGTGAAGATGCCCAGATCTGGCTTAGGGCATTCGGTGCAGCCGATGTGCCGGTGACAGGGCTTCGGCAGGGAGGCTGGCTGGATCTCGGTGACGGCGTTGCATTGTGGGCGCTCTGGCCGCCGCCCGAAGAGAAACTGGATGGCCTGGACGCAGGTGATAAGAACGAGCGGTCGCTGGTCCTTAAGCTGGTATACGGTGAGTTCACAGTTCTGCTAACTGGCGATGCCGGTGAGCCCAGCGAGGAACGGCTGCTGCACGGGGGGCAGCCGCTTGCCGCGCACGTTCTCAAGGTAGGACATCACGGGAGCGAGCACAGTAGCAGCAGGGGCTTTGTCGAGGCGGTAGGCCCTAGTGTAGCGGTAATTCAGGTGGGTGCTGAGAACCTATACGGTCACCCTGACCCTGAAGTATTGGAGATACTGGACGGACGGCTGATTCTTCGCAACGACCGGGAGGGGCGTATCCACATTTGGAGCGACGGAAAGCTGATGTGGATCGAGACGGAGGAGAGAGTTGATACGGAACGATTCTAACGTAGAAACAAGACAGCGACCTTCTGAATGTCCGGACAGTGAAGGACAGCTGGACATCAAGTTCGCATTGCTTGCGTTGTTCGCTATGTATGCTGTCCCTGCACGCGGTCAGGCATCAAGAGCGTCGTCTGATCTGGCGAGGTAGAGAAGCGTGATTCCAAAGACGACGATCAAACGAAATGCTGACTGACTCCCGTTCCAGACATCGGATTGCCACATCAGGAACCACTCACCGCCGATGGTGATAAAACCTGTAAACCAGAGAATGATTCCCAAAGTCAAGCCTGCGGTTGCAATGCCCTTAGCCTGATTGAAGTCCTGGACTTTATGTCTGGCGCGGAGAAGCCTCGCACCGCCCCACCAGCAGAGCAAGGCAGTTGCAGTCTCAACGAGGATAATGATCCAGTAGAGCAGGTGGTGAAAGGCGGACGAGTTGATCGCCCGCCACATTCCCTGGTTGTCGGGGAAGGTTGTATCCATTGTGAGGACGTGAACCACAAACCAGTAGTTCGAATCGTAGTCGGTAAGGTTGTTGAACACTACAAGCGAGGTATTCAACGCGATGGCCCAGACAAGGGCTATTTTCGAGTATCTTGTGAGCATTTCTCCTCCAGACCTATGCAAATCAGTGAGAGTCGACCCCGCGCTTGATCCCGGAGTGGGAAAATTGGTATAGGACTGCAAGAGTCTCAGTCCGGGCGTAGGTTTGGGCAAATGCCAAATCGATACCGAGGGCGTTTAGCCCTACCGGCGAGTAAGCAGTACCAGAAGACTCATTGCCTAACTTGCGAAAGCGGCATCTCGTTCAAGTTTCGAGAGGATGTATTGCGTGGGGGGAGCAACTACGTAGCGACTGCCGAAACCGGCAATCCTGCCAAGTGAGGCTCTGATTCAAAGGGAGTCCGTGTCTACGAACCCGGATTCCGGCTCTGTGAAGGCGCGGAGAACAGGGGGCCAAAATATGTCCTACGACCACATTTTCGCCATCACCTGCGGGCGATTCAGGTAGCCGACCAGGTCTGTCGGGGCATCCAGGATCAGGTCGGCGTTGCTGAAGTTCTGCGTTGCCCCCATGCCGCAAAGGAGACCAACCTGCACAGCCCCGACTGCTTCGCCGACGCGCAACTGCAGTTCGGTATCGCCGACAACAAGACATGCCTCGGCTGGCAGATTCAACACTTCCAGAACCTTCAAGAGTCCCTCGCTGTTGGGGGAGGGCTTGCGAAGATCGTCTCTGGTGACGACGGCGTCAAACAGGTTGTCGGGCAGTTCGGCGTGTTGGAAGAAGGAGTCCAACTCTTGTCGCGAACGGGAGGTGATCAGCGCCACCTTGTACTGTTGCCGGAGCTCCATCAGCAGTTCGGGCACGCCGTCGCGAAGAGTCTGTGTCTCGGACGGGGGGAAACCGCGCACGCGTTGCATTCGGTTTGTCAACCGGCTGGCGTCGTCGTGCAGCCTGAGCCAGGTGAGAAGGTTAATGATTACTATAGAAGGTCCTTCCATCCAAGCCATAAAGCGGCGGAAGAACTGTTCGCGCCTTTCGCTGGGCCAGAGTCGCTCCAACTTGTCAAAGCGCTGGGCCAGTTCGGTTGCCAGTGACCAGTCGAGATGGGTCAGGGTGCCGTCGAGGTCAAAGACGATACCTTCGATCCAATGTCCGCCGATCAGACCAGGGATCTGGATTTCGTTTTGCCGCTGCAAGGACTCGAAAGGCTCCAGGTCGCGCAGCTTGCGGAAGACATATCCCAGGAGGGCGCGGACGCTGGCGATAGTCGGGGTGATCAGGAGAACGCCCAAGAATCCGAAGACCAGCGCTGCGCTGATGATACCGGTAAAGGTGACTGCGGGATGGAGGCGGACACGGCGCCCCACCAGCCGTGGGATAAGGTACACGCTTTCGACCTGGGTGATGATGACGTACAGGATTAAGACGATGATGGCGAAAGGAATATTGCCAATCGGGAGCCAGGTGGGACCCTGCATGAGGGCGACAAGTGTGCCGATGGCGCCGCTGATTCCAGGGCCGATGGTGGGTAGAAACTCAAGGATTCCGGCGAGCAGAGCCAGCGCTGCAGCATTGGGAAGGCCGACGATGGACATGATGATCCAGGTCATGAATCCGACAACAAGGCCCAGAACCAGTTGCCCGCGCAAAAAGGCCATCCAGATTTCGCCGAGTTCCTGCGTCATTCGCAGGACATCATCGCGGTACTCTGAGGGCAAAGCGTTCATCACCATGCGCTGCAACTTAATGATGTCTTTGAGCAACCAGAAGCCCAGAACAAGCACGTAGATGGTGGTCAGGACTCCCGTTGTAAAGGTGGCGGCCAAGCCGAGGACACCGGTACCGGCCTGCGACAGTACGTTTTGAATGACGGTACCCAGCTGCAGCAGAAGATCGTCAATATTGAAACTGAATCCGAAGAAGGGCAGGAAGGGTCCTGGGGGGGCCGACTGCATGTCGGTGACCATGGTCTCGAGCAGGACGAGAAGAGATTCGACTGATGAGACCACGCGGGGCACCATGATGATAGGCCCGATGATCAGCAAGAGGATAACCAGCAGGTATACTGCAACGATTGAGGTGGCCCGGCTCCAGCCAGTGCGCTGCTGCACCCAACTCACTGGTTGGTACAGTACAAAGGTCAGCAGGAATGCGATGATCGTCGGCTGAATCATCACGCGGAAGGCGTAGAGGAGTAGCACGGCCAATAGGCCGAGAAGCGCCGATACCACTATTTTTGTGGTTGTACTCCACCGATTCGTATTCATAACGTTAATAGATGCAGACGGGTAGACCTCAGGAGCCGCTTGCTGCACCGCTTCTGGCAGCGAGACTCTCGTCTTGCAGTTCAGATTATCGGAAAATGGTAAATCTCGTCAATGGCCAGTAACGCACCCAAATGCGGCCCCTGATGTAGTCGCGGTGAACGGGGCCAAAGGAGCGGCTGTCGTTGCTATTGACGCGGTTGTCGCCCAGTACGAAGAATGCGTCTTCAGCCAGCGTAACGGGGCCGAAATTGGAACGGAAAGTCACAAGGCCGGGAGCGAGCCGACCGTCTTCTGCAGCGGGGAGGTCCTGGATTCCGAACCGAATGGCTTCCCGGTCCGGTGAAGCCACTTCACGTCCGTCGACCAAAAGGCGTCCCTGCTGAATCTCGACCGTCTGTCCCGGGAGACCCACGACGCGCTTGATAATCAGTGCCGGTGACCCGGGCATATCCAGGACGATAATTTCGTTGTGGCGCGGGGCATGGAAATGGTAGCTTAACTTTTCCATGATCAGCCGCTCTTCCGGCAGAAGGTAGGGCTGCATACTTTGCCCGCGCACGATGGTTGCCTGGGCCAAGAAGAGATGTATGAACGCTGCCAGAAAGATGGCAGGGAAGACGATCTGTGCGAATTCCTTGAACGCGGAAAAGATGGATGCGGCCGTGGAGACGTTTTGCGAATCAGGGAATGACTGCCCGGCCTCCGGATCGTCGGAGTCGGTGGATGGAAAGAGTTGGGCAGCGCCAACATGCTGTGGGTGATCCGCAGGAGGAGCGGCTGCCTGCCTTTCATCCGCAAGCAGCGCGCTGCGAGGGCTGGTTTGCTCCTCCTGATTTCGATTCGACATCTTCATCGATCGAATGAACCTACTAAGGGACTCACTGGCGGGCCGCCACCTCTCATCTGCGCGGACGGCCCCCGTTTCTCATACTGCGGTCGCGGTCGCGCTCGCGGCGTCCACCTCTGTCGCGGTCGCGGCCGCCGCCGCGGCGCCCACCGCGGTCGCGGTCACGAGCTTCCTCTGCACTCCAACCTTCCAATACAGCTTGCCGGCTCAAGCGGATTTTGCCTGCGGGATCGATGTCGATCACCATGGTTGTGAGTTCATCGCCGACGTTGGCGATTTCCTCCACGTTATTGACCCGGTAGTCGGCCAACTGACTGATATGCACCAACCCGTCCACGCCGGGCAGCAAGTTGACAAATGCACCGTAGGCTTCGACTCTCACCACCTGTCCGGTGTAGATTTTGCCTATTTCGACCTCTTCGGTCAGAGATTCGATTTCGCGGCGGGCCTCTTCGGCAGCGAGACCGTTGAGGCCGGAGATAAACACCGAACCGTCGTCGTCGATATCGATTTTGACCTCGTATCGTTCCTGCAGGGCTCGAACTGTCTTGCCGCCCGGGCCGATGATCTTGCCGATCTTCTCCGGGTCGACGCTCACTGTCAGGATACGCGGCGCGTAGGGGCTTAGCTCCTCACGGGATTCGGGGAGAACCTCCAGCATTTTTTGCATAATGTGAAGGCGCCCCTGGCGGGCCTGCTCCAGCGCGATGCGCAGGATCTCGAAGTCCAGTCCTTTGATCTTGAGATCCATTTGCAGGGCAGTGATGCCATGACTGCTGCCGGCGACTTTGAAGTCCATGTCGCCGAGATGATCTTCGACGCCCTGGATATCGGACAATACCACGTAGTCCCCGGAGTCCTGGTCCTGCACCAAGCCCATTGCAATGCCGGAAACAGGGGCATCGATTGGGACGCCAGCGTCCATGAGCGCCAGCGTGCTTCCGCAGACTGAGCCCATGCTGGTCGAACCGTTACTGCTGACAGCCTCGCTCACCAAGCGCAGGGTGTAGGGGAAATCGTCAGGAATAACGGTCTGCAGGGCACGTTCGGCGAGGGCGCCGTGACCGATTTCGCGGCGTTTTGGACCCCTCATGGGATAGGCTTCGCCGGTCGAATAGGGTGGGAAGTTGTAGTGATGGATATAGCGTTTTTCTTCTTCCGGCTGCAATGTGTAGAGGCGCTGGGCATCGCCCGGCGTGCCAAGTGTAGCAATTGTCAGGACGTGCGTTTCGCCGCGCATAAAGAAGCCGCTGCCGTGGACACGGGGAATGTTCCCCACCTGAGCCCGGATCGGTCGTACGGTCTGGGGGTCGCGGCCATCGGGTCGGACGCTCTCGTCCAGGATGCGTCTGCGAACTGCGTCCTTGTAGAGGTTGTCCAACGTGTCGTCCACGTCTCCGGCTTCGACCTCTCCTGTTCCGATCGGTTCGGACAGGGCCTCCATGGTTTCGTCGCGGATCGCGGCGAGGCGGGACTTGCGTTCGCCACGGTCCGTTGTCCCGGCCACGGCTGTCACAACCTTGTCACGCGCCAACTGGTTCACCTGTTCGACGGTGTGATCGGCTGCCTTGAAGACGGGATAGTCGGTATGTTTTTCTTTGCCGACGTCTGCCTGCATCTGCTGAATCGTCTGAATCGCCGGCTGCATCGATTCATAGGCCAAACGCAGCCCATCCAGCATGATATCTTCCGGCAGCTCGTTTGCGCCGGCTTCCACCATCAGGATATTGTCGGCCGTACCGGCAACCTGGAGGCCGAGAGTGCTCAACTCCATATCGGAAGCTGTCGGGTTGACAACAAACTCGCCGTCAACATAGGCGACTGAGGCAGCGCCAACGGGCCCATCCCAAGGAATGTCGCTGATAGACAGGGCAGCAGAAGCTGAGATGATCGCCAGTGGGTCGATCAGGTGCTCGTTGTCAGAACTGAGCGCGGTGAGGATGATTTGAACTTCGTTGCGCATACCCTTTGGGAAGAGCGGGCGCAGGGGCCGGTCCACCAGGCGGCAGAGGAGAATGGCCTGTTCGCTGGGCCGCCCTTCACGGCGGAAGAGGTTGCCGGGAATACGTCCGGCGGCGTAGAGTTTTTCTTCAAAATCTACGGTTAAGGGAAAGAAGCCGATTCCCGGCCTCACGCCTCTATCCATCGTGGCAGTGGCGAGGATTACCGTGTCGCCGCACCTGACGGTGACGGCGCCGCCTGCCTGCTGGGCAAGGATACCCGTCTCGATACTGAGTTCTTTGTCGCCCAAGGTCGTCGTATAGGAATGGGCGCCTTCAAACAATCTGAGTTGATCCAACATAGTTCACCTCGAAGTGAATATTGCGCCGCTCTGCGCGAAGGTAGAGCGGGCAGGTGGGGCCACCGGTTCGTGCTGGTACCAGAACCGGCAACGCATCCGACGTTGCCGCCACCCGCATACGAATTCGCTGTTCTGAATAGCAGGCGCTGCTACTCGCTGTTCATCATCGCAACGAAATCTCTGAGCACTGTTTCGAGGTGCGGAACTGGAGGACGGATCGAAGCGATCGATCGCGGGCGCGAAGGGCTCAATCGACGATGGCTTCGGTCCATTCTCCAATGCCGGACCTCGGAGGCAGAATCTGCCTGTTACAATGCGCTGAGCACGGTGTGCATCTGCGAGCGGCTGGTGGCAGTATTTCTTTTTCGATTTGTCGCGCCGTCAAGCACGACCTATGTACTGATCCGCCGGGGGCAGGGCACGGCCTACTGCGTAGAGGCTAAGGGGCCGTGACTTGAGAAGGCACCCGGCGAGAGCATCCATGACCGATAGGCAAAGGTATATGCAGCCCGCTCTATCGGCGCCAATTATCGCCGCAGACCAAGCCTCTGAATCAGCTGGCGATAGCGGTTCACATCCTTTCTGGCCAGGTATGCCAAATGGCGGCGGCGTTGACCGACCAACTTCAACAGGCCACGACGTGACCCTTCATCATGCTTGTGAGCCTTCAAGTGGTCGGTCAGGGCATTGATGCGCGTGGTAAGGAGGGCGACCTGCACCTCTGGGGATCCGGTGTCCTGGTCGAAAGTCCGGTACTCCTCAATGATCTTTGTCTTTTCGTCCGTCGAAATACTCATGTGGTACTCCTGAACTCCTTTCCTTTTGGACCAGAGAATCCCGAAAGCGCTGTCCAATTGTAACCATTCTCTGGAGGGCCGCCTGTTGCGATGCGAGAGCCGAATCATCGCTGGAATACCTTGGCGCATGATCCAGCCGGTACTGAATCAGTTTAGCACATGAGCAGACGACTCCCAAACTTTCGCCGTCATGTCGCTATACGTAGAACCTCGTTACGGGGTCGCGTCAGGACCTTGAGAATCCGAAGGAGCAAAAGAATGCAGGGTGGATTCCGGGTGCAGAGACATGGCTCAACTGTTATCCAAGGATCTTTTTCGGACGCAGATTCAATAGGTTGACTGGATGCGAATACGACTGGGAGTCCACGGCAAGGCGCCAGGAGAATTGTCGAGGCATTCCAGAGGTGTAGTGTGCATCCCAGATTTGGAGAGGGAACGGTCTGGCGGGGAATCGGCGCCAGCGGTGGCTGGAGTTGTAAACCGTCTTTGGGCGAGACGCAGTGCAGGCGCCAGGGCCTGGCCGTACGGTGGCGTCCGTCAGTTTGGGCGGGTGCGAGGGCAGGCACTAGGCCGGCACCTACGGGGACCTGCTTGGACTGGCGGGACGTGGTCTGGCTGGACACGTTCGATTAGGCACCTGTTACGAATATCGACACCAGGTCGGCGAGGCATGTTGTTG
>JAPPKG010000696.1:0-9434 GCA_026914085.1 Caldilineaceae bacterium
GAGGGCCGCCCGGGTCTTGTGGGCTTGGAGCGTGGTCGCCGGCGCCGGCGTCTGTTCGGCTTTCCGTGGGTATGTTGGCGCCGGCACATGGGACGGCCATTGGCGTGAACATGACCGACGCGGGACTGGATGCAGGTGCGGGCCCAGGGGCCAGTCCGCCGGCAAGGTCGAGCGCAGCGAGGGTGCAGCCGGCGGACTGGTTGGCGGGGTGCGCGAAGCGGCGGCGGGCCTGGTTTGGGCGTATGGGAAGGATTGACAGCGCAGGGCGATGTGGCGCCGGCGCAGAGACAGGCCGGCAGACAACCACACAGACAGCGCTAAGCGTATGCGATGCGCTTCACAACTACAGCCCCAAGAGCATGGCCGGCACAGGAGCTCTTCCGGCGCACGCCGCGACCGCTGATGTCGCGCCTGGCGTTGGCCTACGGATTGGACAGGGCGGCCCGGAGCGTGCGAGGAACGAGCCGTGGAGGGCCGACCAGGGCTTGTGCGCTTGGGGTGTTGTCGCCGGCGCCGGCATCTGTTTGGCTTTCTGTGGGTATATTGGCGCCGGCACATAAGACGGCCGTTGGCGTGAACATGGCCGGACCCGATGCGGCATATGCTACCTGCGCGCAAGGCGACATGACCAGCCAAAAATGCATATGCATGCGTGAGTGCATGAACATGGTCAGCGCGGGACCGGATGCGGGGGCAGGTCCGCCGGCAAGGTCGAGCGCAGCGAGGGTGCAGCCGGCGGTGCGGTTGGCGGGGTGCGCGGCACGCGATGGTTGGCCCAGGCCGGTCGGCGGCACAGAGACAGGCCGGCAGACAACCATACAGACAGCGCTAAGCGTATGCGATGCGCTTCACAACTACAGCCCCAAGAGCATGGCCGGCACAGGAGCTCTTCCGGCGCACGCCGCGACCGCTGATGTCGCGCCTGGCGTTGGCCTACGGATTGGACAGGGCGGCCCGGAGCGTGCGAGGAACGAGCCGTGGAGGGCCGGCCGAGGTGCGCGATGCGTGGTGGCTACACTTGGTCGGCGCCGGCGGGAGAAGAGGACAGCGCAAGGCGATGTGGCGCCGGCGCTGAGACAGGCCGGAAGACAACCACGCAGACAGTGCCAAGCGTATGCGCTTCACAATCACGGTCACGAGAGCATGGCCGGCACAGGAGCTCTTCCGGCGCACGCCGCGATCGCTGGCGTCGCGCCTGGGGTTGGCCTACGGATTGGACAGGGCGGCCCGGAGCGTGCGAGGAACGAGCCGTGGAGGGCCGGGCGGGGTGCGCAGTGATCGCCGGCTAAGCCCGCGGCCGGCTAAAGCGTTCTGATGGCTCCTATCACGGATCGGCTAGGTCTTATCGTACCTGAACCTCTGAAAAAACCGCTTAGAACGCTTCCTGTGGCGTTTTAGGATCGGCTGTGGCGTCGAAAATGCTGACTTTGTCGGCTTTGGGCCTGTTTGGGCAGGATCCGGCTCTGGGTTCTGGAGGCCGATGCTTTTCGTCCACGTGGGGCGCGCAGCTGCGCGGTGGGCCGGCTTGGTTGTCCCTGCGGCGCCTGGTGGTGGGCCCAGCCTCGTTATGCGGTTGCCGGCTAGGCGTCGTTGAAACGCCGCGACGAATCGCGCCGGAAATTCGCACAGAGGCGCTCTGGGCGTGTTTGCCGGCCGGCGCCGATTGCGAAAGGGGGGATGGAGTCGATTTTGCGCCGGCGCATCACCGGAAGTAACGCCTACCGGCACGATCACTGGCACACCACAGGACCTGTCCCGAGCACATGGCCGGCACACACACCCGCACCGACGGCAACAAGCGTATGCACGATGCAAGCACAGGAACACAGCCGGCGCCAGGCGCAGCGGACAGCACAGAACGCGTGACCGGCGGCATATTACGCGGCGTGGTGGTAGGCGGGAGGGGCGGAAAGGCGGTTGCCGAGGTCGAGCGAAGCGAGGGTGAGGCAACCGGCCTGGAGGGGGAGCGGAGCGCGGCGGGAGGGGCTGCGGGGTGTGGGGGCCGCGGAACGCCCCCACGGGTTGATGGTTGCCGGCGTCTCGAGGCCGGACGGGGTGCTGTGTTGGATGGATGCCGGTATGCGTGTGTTCGTCGAAGACGGTATTCAGAGTAGGATTGTGCAGGTTGCATGGTGATTGGTGGCGGCTGGGTGTGCCGCGGCGGAGTTTAGGCCTGGGCCCGGGCCTGCGTCTTCAGAGGGAACGGGGCCTAACTTTGTGCAAGGTGTCGGGATTGGGGCCGGGTACAGTGTTGGGTGGTCAATGGGTCTTCCCTGGCCGGCGTTGACGTGCTTTTGTTAGGCGATGGGGTACAACTGCGCCTTGACGGGTAGTTCAAAGCCGGCGGACCTAATGTAGAAGCGACCTGAACATGGGCCGACTTCGGGCTGTTTTCAGACCGAAACTGGATCTGTGTCCTGATGCCGGCGTTCATTGTCCTGATCAGCAAGCGTCTTTGTGCGCTGAGGACTGCCGTTGCCCCCGTCAGAGGGGTATGGGGGGGTGGGGCGAACGTCTCTGCGCGCCTAGGGCCGCTTCTACGCGAATGGGAAGCGTAACTGCACGGGTGGCCCCGACGCTGTGAGATTCCCGGGCTGAGTGGTCTTACTACACCTGCTCATATTTCCGCGGGCGTCAATTCCGGCGGTTCTCGCCGTACTCTGTTTCAATATGTTTCGGGCGGCGTTCAGGTCTCTGTCGTGCAGGGCCCCGCACTGTTGGCATACCCATCGACGATCCGACAGATCGAGGGCTGCGTTGTGGGCGTTGCACGCGCTGCATGTCTTGGATGAGGCAAACCAGCGATCCACCTTTACGAGCTTACAGCCGTACCAATCCCCTTTGTACTCCAGCTGTCGCACGAACTCGCCCCAGCCGGCATCGAAAATCGATTTGGCCACGCTGTGGTTTCGCAGCATGCCCTTTACATGCAGGTTTTCAACCCCGATATGGCCATGCGTGTCGACCAGATGGCGGCTGAGCTTGTGCAGGAAGTCGGCGCGACGGTTGGCTACTTTCTCGTGCTGCCGGGCCAGCAGGACTTTCGCTCTGCGACGGTTCGCCGATCCTTTGCGCTTGCGGGACAGCCGGCGCTGCAGGCGCTGCAGCCGGCGCTCGGCTTTGCGCAGGTGTTTTGGCGGATCGATGGCCCGCCCATCTGAAAGTGTTACAAATGCTTTCAGACCCAGGTCGATTCCCACTACTGGTCCGACTGCAGGTGGGGGCGTCACATCCTTTTGGCACTTAATCGACACGAAGAACTTCCCGCTCTTGGTTTTCGATACGGTCATGTACTTGGGTGTTCCTTCGATGTGCCGGTGCTGCGTGATCTTTACGTCGCCGACCTTCGGAATCCTGATACGTCCGTTTGTGATGCGAAGTTTGCTGTTGCCGACGAAGAGATAGCGGATCGACTGGCGGCTACGTTTGCCTTTGAAGCGGGGGTAGCGGGCACGGCCGGCAAAGAAGTTGCGGTAGGCCCGATCGAGGTCACGAATCGCCTGTTGCAGGCTTTGGTTATAGGCTTGCTGGAGCCATTCATTGCCGGCTTCGCGCTTATGATCAGTGAGGTCCAGGCAGCAGTCAAACTCTGACAGGGTTTCGCCGGTGTCCTGGTAGTAGCCTTCGCGGGCGGCGCGGTAGCGGTTGTAGACGTAGCGGACAGCGCCGAAGTGGAAGTCCAAGGCTTTTGCCTGGGCAGCGGTGGGGTAGATTCTGTATTTGTACGCGCGGTAGCGCGTGATAGACTGCTGGGCGTCCATGAGACTTGTCCTCGTGGGCCGGGCCGGTGGGATGGCAGTCCCGACCGGCCATTCTTCTTTTCGGTTGTACCCTCTGCAGCTGGACAGGCTAGAAGGTAGTGTCTGCGCCTTTGTCGCGGGTACCTCTAGCTATTGTGTCCTTACCTCCGTCCAGTTCGACACATCCGTATAGCGTGCGCTGTCCTCCGTTTCCGTATAGACTTCGATCTGCCGGCAGCCACATGGATAGCAGACAGTCTCATGCTGGGCTCAGTCTGCATTCATCAGGCCAGGTATACATGCTCTGATTTACGTTTAAGTTTGGTGGATCTCGGAAATGCCAACCTGTGTCGGCGCTAATCGATTTTTTTCTTAGGCTCTCATTTTTCTGGACAAATGAGAATATTGATATTATAGCATCTATACTCATATTAACATATATGCAACTGACTATCAAATCGGTCATGTACTTGGGTGCAGCCCAACGTGAAGATGAGTTGTCGTATACTGTCGGGCGCCACAGGGATGCCGAAGAAACGCGCCAGTTCGTCGGGGCCGGCCGCGGCCCGGGCGAGGTTGGAGATATACGGGCTGAGAAAGACGGTAGCGACCGTTGCTGAAAAGGCCGAGTTGGCCCAGTCATAGAAGTACCATCCGATCTGCTCGCGGCGATAGCCTGGTCCAGGTTCGTGCGCCGGCGCTGCGGCAGTTGTCGATTCTTGGGGCATCGTGCGGTTGGTCCAGCTGGGCGCGGTCATGGGGGTCTGACTACTTCAAGCGCCTCTTCAATTGTGGTGGCCAGATCGTGATTCCCGGCCGCCTGTGCCAACTGCAGTGCAATTCACAGAGCGGCGGTAGCCTGCTCGTACCGGAACTGGCCTGCATGGACAAGGTCCTGAATAAAGTAGCAGCGGCTCTGTCTATTCGTCATCCTGCCAGACGAAAGGAAAACGCTCATTCCCTGCCCTTGGTCATTCTTTCGTGCAATGCGCGGGCAGGGGGTGAGGCCGGGTGTGAAGGACGGTGGGTTGACCGTCGGGGCGTTTGAGCATGTGGCGGTCGCCATGACAGTGGAGACAGACTTCCAGCCATTCGACGTTGTTTTCTTCGTTGATGCGCTCGGTAACCTGTATTTTCTGCCAGGTGTGGCCGTCGCGCGCCTGATCCGGCTTTCCTATTGTCATGGCGTTATCTTACTCCTCTCCCAGTGCATATATTCTGTGTCCAATCTTCTTCTACACCGGGCCTGAACCTAAGCAGAGCAAAGAGGTTGTGAAAGCAGCGGGTTGAGTATCTCAAGGCTCCTCTACCGTCTCATCCGGTTATGCCACACCAGCGGGCGTAAACACCGGCCAAGTCTGTCCTGGAGGACCCTCTTGATCGGAGCCGCATATCAGCATCGGCGAATGAACAGTGGATGTTGGGCGCGAAGTTCATCCGAGGGTCTTCCAGAATCTCATCCAGGTTGTTGCGTTCCATTTCCCCTTTCGTCTCAAATCTGTCTAAGTCCGGTCTGCCGGGCCATCTGCCACTGTGTCCGGCCGCCCACCGTTCCACGGGGCTAGTATGCGCATTCGCTTGATCAAATTGTCCCCGGGTACACGCTCGGGATGCGCACAGCAGGCTGGCCGGATGGATTCACTCATAGTCAATTGCGTGCAGTTGCGGCGTTCACGTGTAATGGAGCGGCGCGGCCTGGTTGCGGTTCGAGTTAAACGGCGGGTCGAGGTAGGTAAGTATGACCGACTCTGCGTTCACGCCGTGCATAGTGTGCAGGTTGCCGTCTGTCGACATGGTGCGGTTGGTTCAGTTGGGCCCGGTTATGGGTTTCTGACTGCTTCGAGCGTCTCTTCAATTTTGGCGGCCAGGGCGCCATTGCCGGCCGCTTGCGCCAACTCCAAAGCAGTCTCCAAATCGGCGATGGCTTTCTCGTAGCGGCCAAGGTCAGCGTGGGAAGAACCCCGAATAAAGTAGGCGGTGACGTCGTCGGGCTGCAGGCGGATCGCCTCGTCGAAGTCAGCGACGGCATCCTGGTAGCGGCCAAAGAGGGCGTGGGTAACGCCCCGAATGAAATGGGTTTCGGCAAGATCGGGCCGTAGGCGGATCGCCTCGTCAAAACTGGCGATGGCCTCGTCGTACCGGCTAAGGCCGGCGTAAGCAGCGCCTCGATAGTTGTAGGCCTTGACATAGTCAGGCCGCAGGCGAATTGCTTCGTCGAAGTCGGCGATGGCCTTCTCATAGCGGCCATGGTTGTAATGTTCATTGCCCTGGTTGAAGTAGGCGGCGGCGCGGCAGCCGCTCAGAGTCAGTAAGGTCAGAAGTGCGATGGTAAAGAGATAGCGCTGCACAGATGGTCTTCCAGTCATGTCAAATCGACTTTGGGTTTGTTACTCATTGTTTGTCTTTTCAGGGGAAGTCCTGGCTGTCCACTGTTCCACGGGGTCGGGAGGCCGTGCGATACTGACGATTGCTACCCGGGTAGACGCGGATGCGCACAGAGGACTAGCCAGGGAGGGATGGGGGCTATTGGATTGGGGATAGTACCCTTGCGGGTCTCATAAGAGGCGCCCCTACGTTCCCTTCTTTGTTGAATCCTGGCCGCACTCTGTTCCACATTGTCTCGAATCGATTGTGTTTCGCGGCCGCCGGGGCGGGGTGACGAGTACATGTTTGCGGGCACTGGGGGAGGCTTCACTGGAAGGCGCGTCCCGCGCCCGTGCCGGGCAGCCCGGTCTGCCGGGCCATCTGTCACTGTGTCCGGCCGCCCACCGTTCCACGGGGCTAGTATGCGCATTCGCTTGATCAAATTGTCCCCGGGTAGACGCTCGGGATGCGCACAGCGGGCTGGCCGGATGAATTTTTTCAAGGTCAATTGCGTGCAGTTGCGGCGTTCACGTGAAATTGAACGGCGGGTCGAGGGATATAATTCCCTTAATCAGGGCTCGTCGACGTTTGGCTGTACAGAGATTTGCGGAAGCAAAGTGCGGCTGATCCGCGCATTCAAGCACTTGTTGAATACTGAACGGCCTTTCCAAAATGTCAACAGAACCTACTTGTTGCCTTATCTATTCGCAGACCATGCCGTCATTGTCCCGGTCATCCATGTATGGATAGGCCGGATGATCAGCGCCGACGGGAACGCAGACATAATGCTCCCGCAACTCGGCACAGGTGATCTTGCCGTCGCCATTACTGTCCCACCTGCCGAGTGCGTCATAGGTAGCGGTTGGTTCGGGTGTGGCCGTCGTGACTTGCGGCTCAATTGCCGCGAAGTCAGACCATGCGCTGTAGACCTGATTCGGACCGGCAGTCCGGACCGCGTAATGATGGGTCAGGTTTGAAGTCAACCTTTCGTGAACGACGCTTGTTTCCGTGATTCTATTGCCCAGCGATTGCCAACCGGGATCGTCGGCCCACCAGACCAATGCTTCATACCATTGCGCGCCGGACACCGGATTCCATGAAACCGTCACGGTGTTGGGTCCCGTTTGGGCCACACTCAAGGCAGGAGCCGCTATCATCGTGCTCGGAATAACTATGCGAGCATAAGGTTGAATCCACTCCCCGCAGGAATCGCCTGCACAGCCGCGCACCGTGTACAGGTATGTAGTACCTGGAATCAAGTTTTGGTGCAGATATTCTGTCGGGCCGCCAGGGAACAGTTGTTGCCAGCCGACATCCTGAGCCCAATGCGTGTAAAGCTCGACTCTGTTAGCCCCCTCAATCGGCTGCCAGGAAACAAGCGCAGAGTTGGAGTCAACCAGTCGGACCGATATGCCAGATATTGGCGTGGCGGTAGGGGTCAACGTCTCCTGCGTTGAAGCAATCGTCGGCGTGGAGACCGGCGTAAGTGTGGCAGTCGCGGTCGGTGTGGCCGTTTCCTGATCTGGCGATCCATTCCTTGGCGTCGCTGTCGGCGACACTGGTGCTCGCGTCGTCGTTGGCGGCGTAGCGGTCGCGGTTGGTGTAGCAGTCTCGGTCGGCGTCTCGGTCGTGGTCGTCGGCGTTGGCGTTGCTGTTGGCGTCACCGGCCTCGGTGTCCTTGTCGGCGTGAGGGTTTGGTGGGTATTCAATTCGATAAGTTTAAGGTTGCGATAGTAGTTGCATATAGTTCCACCATCGTCGGGTTGGCCCGATTCGGGGTGATTCCCAGCAAAATACGGGCCACCTGTCTCTTGCGTGCCATTCGTGTAATGGACGACAAAGGTCCATCCACTCGTTTCGTTCCCCGCACAAGGAGTTACGTTTGTGAAATGCCCTGCAATGACAACCTCTGCACCCTCCGTCAAGTACCCCGTGACGAGTGCCAGGCAGAGAATAATCGTTGCCCAGGTCCATCTCTTCATTTGTGCCCTCCTCTCGTTATCAAACCGGTTCTTTTTCGCCGCTACAAAATCACAGATTGAGTTCGGTTGAAGATGAAGCTATACGGTTTGCCGTTCCTGCATGACGGCATGATCGGAATCTGCCATCGATTACGAAAGCGATGAGACTTTCTACGTTGCAATCGGGGCTCTTACACGAAAAAGTTTGTTAATGGAATTTAGTTCATAATCCCCCGTAAATTATATACCTTTTGCATGTTATTTATGTGTCAAAACAGCATTTTTTTATGACAATATCGTGCCAATATCTGTTTTAGCGGTGAAACAGGTGTCGCGGAGAGCGTTCTGATGCTGGGGGATGCGATCACAGCTGCGAAGCGTTGACGGCCGCGCCGCATTACAGCGTTGCAGGCGGGAGATCTTCGGCAACCTCATTACGTCGACAGGGAATGCGGAGAGGGGGTCCTTTTGTGGCCGCGAGGAGCCTGTGCCGTCCTGACAGTGGTGGTGGTGCGGTCTTGAGAGGCGGCGAAATGACAGGCCCGGCCGAGGGGGTGGCCGCGGCCGGTCGTGCTGACCGTTGTTATGGATTTGGCAGGTCTTCCCAAACAGACTAGAGAGACCCGGGTCGGCGGGCACCAGAACGGCACCGGCGCGCAGCGCCCATGCCCATCGCCTTCCATGCCCGACCACATCTCCATGGGCACCTCGATAGCAGTCCACGAAGGGCACTGACAGGAGGTTTCCCTACAGGTACAGCCTCTTTTGCAACAGGCCAGAACACGGAGACGGACCGATCCGTTTCCGTCAACAACTATCCTCTTCTACCTCTGGAGACGTGATGAGCCTAAGGCGCCAGGTAGAGCGCCTCCGGGGCTGTGTCTTGCGCCGGTCACGAGGAGACTGGGTTCGCAGACGCGGACAGGCAGAATTGTTGTCGTCAACAGTTCTTTCTGTTCTGGTTCGATTATTTCTCTGGTCGGGACGGCGTATTGCAACAGGGTAGAACATTCAGACGGGGTTGCGCTGCCAGGGCGCATGGGCACCCACAAGGGGCGCCCATACAGGCAGAGCTCGCTTTGCAACGGGGTAGAACACGCTAACGGACCGATCCGTTTCCGTCAACAACTATTCCTCTCTACCTCTGGCGGCGTGATGAGCCTAAGGCGCCAAGTAGAGCGCCTCCAGGGCTGCTCTTTTCCCCGGTCACGAGGTGGCCGGTTCTCAAGGGAGGACAGACAGATTTCGTTGTCGTCAACAGTTCTTTTTATTCTGGTCCGCTTTTTTCTCTGGACGGGACGGCGTATTGCAACAGGGTAGAACACGCTAACGGACCGATCCGTTTCCGTCAACAACTATTCCTCTCTAC
>JAPPKG010000696.1:9534-10187 GCA_026914085.1 Caldilineaceae bacterium
CTCTGGCGGCGTGATGAGCCTAAGGCGCCAGATAGAGCGCCTCCAGGGCGGCGATTTCCGCCCAGTTACGAGGTGCCCGGGGTCCCTAAGACGGTCAGACAGAAGACGGATTCGCTGTCGTCAATAGCTCGTTCTGTTCTGGTTTGACTTTTTCTCTGGTCAGGATGGCGTTTTGCAACAGGGTAGAACATTCAAACGGGGTTGCGGCCGCGTTGCCGGGGCGCAAGGGCACCCACAAGGGGCGCGCCTACAGGCAGAGTCCACTTTGCAACGGGGTAGAACACGCTAACGGACCGATCCGTTTCCGTCAACAACTATCCTCTTCTACCTCTGGCGGCGTGATGAGCCTAAAGCGCGAAGTAGAGCGCCTCCGGGGCTGCGTCTTTCGCCGGTCACGAGGCGACTTTCCCTGTTCCGGTCCGATTATTTCTCTAGTCAGGACGGCGTTTTGCAACAGGATAGAACATTCAGACGGGGTTGCGGCCGCGCTGCCAGGGCGCAAGGGCACCCACAAGGGGCGCCCCTACAGGCAGGGTTCGTTTTGCAACAGGGTAGAACACACAAGCGGAGAGATCCGTTTTCGTCAACAACTATCCTCTTCTACCTCTGGTGACGCTGTGATCCTAGCGTTTCTGGATACAGCTTCCCTGACG
>JAPPKG010000031.1:0-10046 GCA_026914085.1 Caldilineaceae bacterium
CGCCGGCGGCTCCGGCTGCTACAACCCCGAGCCCATGAGCGCCTTCTTCGACGCCTTGGTCATCGGCGAAGGCGAAGAAGTGATCTTCGAGATCATCGATGTGCACGAACGGTGGAAAAAGGAACTCGACGGCAGCACAAACCTGCCGGTACATGCCCGCAGTAAACTCTGGACCATGCTCGCCCAGGTCCCCGGCGTATACGTACCCGCGCTCTACCAGGCCAGCTACGCCGCCGACGGCACCATCGCCGCCATCAGCCCCACCCACCCTGACGCCCCCGAGACCGTGATGAAACGCGTCGTCACCGTCATGCCGCCCCCGGTGACCAATTTCATCGTGCCCTTCATCAACGTCGTCCACAATCGCGCCGCCATCGAAATCATGCGCGGCTGCACCCGCGGCTGCCGCTTTTGCCAAGCCGGCATGATCTTCCGCCCCGTGCGCGAACGGCCCGTGGAGGAAGTCCTGCAGGCGGTCGACGAAATGATCGCCAACTGCGGATTCGAAGAGGTCAGCTTCCTAAGCCTCAGCAGCAGCGACTACACCTACGTCGAGGAGCTGGTACGCCGCACAATGGAGCGCCACGGCGACCGCAAGCTGTCCGTCGGCCTGCCCAGCCTCCGCATCGAAAGCTTCAGCGTCGATCTGATGGACCTGCTCGAAAAAGGCCGCCGCCGCTCCGGCTTCACCTTCGCGCCCGAGGCCGCCACCGACCGCCTGCGCGACATCATCAACAAGCCCATCCCCGACGATGACCTGCTGCGCACCGCCGAAGAAGTCTACAGCCGCGGCTGGAAGACCATCAAGATGTACTTCATGATCGGCCATCCCACCCAGACCCTCGCCGACGTCCAGGCCATCGCCGACCTCTCCAAAAAGGTGCTGGCCGTCGGCCGCCGCGTCCTCGGCAACAAGGCCAACGTGCGCATCGGCGTCAGCACCCTCGTGCCCAAGCCCCACACGCCCTTCCAGTGGGTGCCCATGGAAGAAGAGTCGACCATCCGCCGCCAGATCCGCCTGTTGCAGCAGGAGCTCAAAGATCCCGCCATCCACTTCACCTGGAACGATCCGCCCGAAACCCTGGTCGAAGCCTTCCTCACCCGCGGCGACCGCAAGCTCTGCGACGTCATCCAGCGCGCCTGGGAGCTCGGCGCCAAACTCGACGCCTGGGGCGAGCACTTCCGCTTCGATCTCTGGCAGCAGGCCTTTGCCGACTGCGACCTGGAGATGGACTGGTTCGCCCGCCGTCAGCGCCCCCTCGACGAAATCCTGCCTTGGGAGCACATCTCCGCCGGCCTCAACAAGGAGTTCCTCGCCCAGGAGTATCTGCACACCTACGCCGGCGGCGTCGTCGACGACTGCCGCGAACACTGTTTCTCCTGCGGCATTCTGGGCTTCTTCAAGGAGCAGCGCCGCGAGGCCCCCGATGAAGCCTGGTGCTGCCCGCCCCTGGGCAAAGACAAGACCCGCCAGCCTGTCGACGTCGTGCCCGTGCCCCTCTACTTCAACGACGAAATGAAAGAAGCAGGCGTCTCTCTCCCGGCCGGCACAGGCGCCGACCCCGCCCAGCTCATCCAACTGGACGCCGCCGCCGGTCAGTTCGCAGAACGCGTTCCCCAGCGCCGTCACGGCACCGTCACCCAGCGCGTCGCCGAGACAGAGGCCGTCTGATGAGTGCGAAGCCTCAGCCTCAGCCGCCAGCCTTGCCCGAAGAGCAACCCCGCCAGCGCGTCCGCTTCACCTACGAAAAGGGCGAGGCAATCAAGTTCATCAGCCACCAGGACGAGTCCCGCCTCTGGGAGCGGACCCTGCGTCGCGCCAATTTGCCCCTCCTCTACAAGCGCGGCTTCAACCCGCAGCCCCATATCCAGTTCGCCGCGCCCCTCGGCCTCGGCATGACCGGCGTACGCGAACTGCTCGACGTGGCCTTCAGCCCGCCCGTTCCCCTTGATGAACTTTCGATGAAGATTGTAGAAAAGCTACCCCCCGGAGTGCGTCTGCTCAACGCATCCGAAGTGCCCTTCAAAACCGTGTCGCCCCAGTCCCTCACAATCGGCGCCGACTACACAATTCTCATCTACACCGACGCCGGCGAGGTGTCCGAACAGGAGCTGAAGGCAAAGAGTGAGGCGTTTCTGGAGCAAGAGGTAGTCTGGCGCGAACGGGAACGCCACGGCCAGCGCTACCGCTACAACCTGCGCCCACTGGTTCTCGAGCTGCACTACACCGGATTCGACGCCCCCGCGGCCGAACACCGCATTTTCATGCGCGTACAAATGCGCCCCGGCGCAACCGGCCGCCCCGACGAGCTTGTCGACGCCCTCGGCTTCGACGACTACGCCCGCACCCTCCGCCGCGAACGTATCTACTTCTCCGACTGTGAGGAGGACCAAGCGCTCTTCGCCACCTACCCGGTCATCTCCCAGGACGAGATCTCACCCGAGAGACCCAGGCCCCGACGCAAAGGCCGTAAACGCCGTCGCCGCTCCGGCGCACAGCCCAAAGTTGACAAGCAGACCAACCAGCCCTTCGCCCAAAAAGCCGCCGACGAGTTCGACTAAACCCCCGCGTCGGCATCCAGCGGCAGCGTCACAGCGCGACAGGCAATCTCAGAACAGCGGCACGTCCAACCACTTCCCGCCCTGCATCGCCGACTCGTGCGCGATGATACCCGGTATCGTAAAGTCCAGCGCCCGCACCACGTCAATCGGCGGCTTGGTGTTCTCCTCAACTGCGCCGATGAAGTCCCGCACCATGTAGTATTCCGAAGTGCCGTGCCCACCCCCCCGCGCCTCCTCCGGCGCATTCGGGTCCACAGTCGGGCATTCGATCTGCCGCGCGCCCGCCTCGGCAGTCGCCTCTTCCTCGCTGTAGAACAGTCCCGTCGTACCGCCCCACCCTCCCTGCCGGCCGTTCTCCACAAAACCCTTCTCGCCGTAAAGCGTGTAAAAGATCATGTCCGGGTGCCGCGGCGCCACCTGGCTGCGCAAAATCTTGACCGTGGCCCCCTTCTCCGTCTGAAACAGCCCCACCTCCATGTCCAGGTAGCCCAGCCCTTCATCGGGATAGATGTTCTTCCCCGAATGAACACCGGTCGCCTTGACGATCCGGTCCTCCATCAACGTCAGTATCGGCCCCAGGCAGTGCGCGCAATACCAGATCGGCGCCCGCGTATACCGCCATCTGCGCTCCCCCGTTTCCGGATTCCGCAGCAGCGGCACAATCTCGTGAATGTATTCCCCTTCGGCGTGGAAGATCTTCCCCAGCTTCCCCTGCTTTATCCACCCCTGCCACTCCCGAATGTAGTGAAAGTAGCAGTAGTTCTCACCCATCATGTAGACGCGGCCCGTCTTCCGCACCGTCTCCACCAGCCGCGCGCAGTCCGCCACCGTGTACGCCGCCGTCTGCTCGCACAGCACATGCTTCCCGCTCTCCATCGCCGCAATCGAATGCTCCGCGTGATACTCGATCGGCGTCGCCACAACCACAATATCCAGCGGCGCGTTCACGAAATCCTCGAACCGGGTGAACATCCTCTCGTCGGGCAGCGAAAAAGCGGCCCCCGTATCGGCCAGCGTATCCTCGTCAATATCGCAAAGTGCCGCAACCTCCACCCGCGGATGCCCGGCCAAGCTCCGCATCAGCCCGCCGCCCCGGTGCAGTCCCACAAATCCGGTCTGTAGCTTACTCATCCTGTCCGCTGCTCCTTCTTTCCCTCGTTGTCTGCCCTGTCACTCGGAATGTGCCGCTGCTAAGGGACCGGTGGCTCGTTCCACAGCGCCTCCACCAGTTCCACCGCAGTGTCAACTATCTTCTCAATCCCTTCCATCGCCACCCGGTTCGGGCCCACAAGCGTCTCATACCCCTGTTGCACGAACGCCTGCCGCGTCGGCTGGTACATGATCAGGTCGTTGGTCAACTCTGATACGACCGTGTGCGGAAACGGGGAGCGCCGCTTGATCGTGAGCCCGTGCTCAACAAATAGCTCTCCCGGATTGGATGCTATTGCAAACGGACCAATGCGGGCGGCGCCCACAACCACCGTTAGCTCCTCCGGCATCGACGCTACAAACTCCGCCTGCCGGTCGAAGACGTCTGCCCGGCCGCCCTCTCCCCCCCAGTTGAGCCGGCCAACCGCTTCGGGGGGTTGATCAGCCGGGTCCCGCCGTGGGACTGTAATCTCACGGCGGATTGCCCCAACCGGTATTGGACCTTCCACCAAAATGGCCCGCCGCGCCGCGTCCACCGCCTGTCCGGCGAAGTAAGCCGCGCTGTCCCGCCAGCGCTCGCCCCCCTGCGTTACATTTATGTCCGCACACGCCCCCGGCGTATAGACGGAAACGACCTCGGGGCCGTACGCCTCCTTCATATGTTCAGCCACAACGCACGGATAGTCCGCCGACCAGGTAAGTCCTCCCTTGGAGTTGGTATGCAGCGAGAAGTTATAGAAAACGCCAAGCGTGGAACCGTCCAGCCTGTCAAAGCGAAGAACCCACAGCTCCGGGTCAACCGGTCCGGCCGTCCCCAACACCTGGGGAATGAGCTCCAGGTCGTTGAGCGCCTGCGGCATCCACGTGTTCAACACCTTGCCGTCCGGGCAGATGACCCGGCGGTTATGGATGCCGTGGTGAACAAGTGACCTCCCAATATGCATTGTCGCCGGCTCTACCCGACCCGCCGCCTCCTCAACGCTGGCACCGATACGCTCGGGCAGCGAGGCCAGATACCCTGCGTCAGTCACTTGAAACGAATAGAGCCCCTCCGCCGTGTATGGGCCGCTGTGCGTGTGACTGGAAGCAATCAAAATGTCATCCGGCGCAATGCCGGTACGCCTCGCGGCCTCGCCGATGATCTCGTCGGACAGCGCCTTGGGCAACCCAATCAGGTCAACCCCCACAATGGCAATCCGCCTGCCCCCGCTCTCAGCCACGAGCGCATGCGACCCCAATGGATCCGTTGTACCCTCATTCGTGCGCGGATCGAGGCCCCCGCACATGTAGAGCCCGACAGGTGGCGTAATATCGGTCTCACCAAAACCCACCCGTAGCTGGGAACCGTCCAAGAGTATCCCTCCTCGAAGCGCCGATCTGGGTCGCACTCGATCTCAAGGTGCGCAGCTAGCGGTTTGCAGCCTCGTCCTCGTAGTAGACCCACCGACCGGCCAGCCGGAACTGTATCAGTGTCAGAACCACAAGCAGAATGAACAATAGCCATGCGATCGCGCTGGCATATCCCATGCGAAAGTAGAAGAAACCCTGATTGTAGATGAAAACTACCCAGAAAAGCAGAGAATCCATCGGGCCGGCCGCGGCCTGACCATAGTTCGTACCCCCCAAAAGGAACACCGGCGTGAAAATCTGGAAACTGCCGATGATACCCATGATGAGAACAAATAAGATGGTTGGCGAAATCATGGGGATCGTGATTTTCCAAAAACTGCGGAGAGCCCCCGCTCCGTCAATCGCCGCAGCCTCATACAGCGTCTCCGGAATCCCTTGCAGTCCTGCCAGATAGATGATCATCCCCCCTCCAATGCCCCACAGACTCCAGAGCACCAGCGAAGGCTTTGACCAGTCCGGGCTTGTGAGCCAGTTGGGGCCAACAATGCCAAATACCTGGTACAGGGTCTCGTTCAATAATCCGAAGCGGTCGTGCAGGATGAATATGAAGAGGGAAACGGAGGCAACGATCGGCACGATGGACGGCATGAAAAAGACTGTGCGAAATACAGTGATACCGCGCGCCTTCTGGTTGAGCAGGATGGCCAGCAAGAGGCCGAGAATCACCTGCGGCACCACCGCCGCGGAGACATACCAGACCGTATTGTACACGGCAACCCAAAAGCGATCATCGCCAAATAGGATGCGATGGTAGTTCTGTACGCCCAGCCACTGTGGCGGCAACAGGCTGTCATATTCGGTCAGACTGTAATAAAAGCCCGCAGCAAATGGCCCCAGGATGAAGATGAGGAGGCCAAGAAACCACGGCATGATGAAAACGATGCCGTCAAATGCTTCCCTACGCCGAAGCGGGCTGGCCCAGACACTGCGCCGCAGGGAACCGAGAGACCTCGTCGCCCCACCGTCCGATATGGAAAGAGACTCCTGACTCACGACTCTACCCCTTGATTCCGGTCATGACGACGCCCCGGATAAAGTACTGCTGAAAGAAAAAGAAGACCAGCAGCACCGGCAACGTCATCAACAGCGCCATCGCCATCATCTCCTGGTAGCGGACCTCTGTACGTTGGATAAACTGACGCAAACCAAGCGCCAGCGTGAACTTTTCAGGGCTGCTCAGGTAGATGAGCGGACCGAGAAAGTCGTTCCAATGCTGCATGAAACCGAATATCGCCACTGTTGAAAGAGCTGGTTTGGATAGCGGCAGCAGTATCTGATAGTAGATCCGGTAATTGGAGGCGCCGTCAATCGTTGCCTGCTCAAACATCTCCGTCGGCAAAGTCTTGAAAAACTGGCGCAGAAGAAATATGAAGAAGGCGCCGCCGCCGAAATAAGAAGGAACGATCAACGGCTTGAAGGAATTTAGCCAACCCAGGTACTTGAAAAGAATGAATGTGGGGATCATTGTGACGACAAAAGGCAACATCAGCGTCGCCAGCAGGATGGCAAACAGGAACTCGCGACCGGGAAAGCGGAGACGCGCAAAGCCGAATGCAGCCATTGAGGCCGTCAAGAGCTGACCAACTGTTGCCAGCACGGTAATCAAAGTCGTATTGAAGAAATATAGGCCGAAATTGCCGCTCGTCCAGGCAACAAAATAGTTTTGCCAAACGAAAGGATACGGAATCCATACCGGAGGCCACATCCCAACCTGTTCATTGCTCTTCAAAGATGTTGAGAGCAGCCACACCAGCGGCATCGCAAACAGGAAGCCCAAGCCCAGAAGCAAACAGTAGACAAAAGTCGTCCGCGCAACCTTCCGGCTCTTCCCCTCAAACCGACCCAAAGAAATGTTCAGCATAGCTTACGCAGTCAGCATCCGGTTTCCCATAGCGGAAACGGCGGTCCCGAATATGCCCTATGAACGGAGGACATTGAACAAGGGGTCGGGAACCGGCGGAGTCCGCTTCCCGACCCAGGCTGTCAAACGCTTACTCCTGGTCTCGATCAGGAGGGCACCGGGAATTCGTTATGCCGGTCCAGCACCGCCTGAATCTTCTCCTCCGCGATCTGCAATTCGGAGGCAATTTCTCTGCCGCCAATCAGGATGTTGTCGAACATGTTGGCCAGATCGCCCAACGTTTCCAGAATGCCGACAAAAATCGGAATCCACCGCACGGTGTTGGCCGTCGCGGCGAAGACTTCGCGCCGCTCGTCAAATGCGGCCCACTGCTCCCCTACGTCCGAGCGAGCCGGCAGCAAGTGGAACCTGTTGGCATGGTCGACATAGAACTCCTCGCTCATCACGAAGTCGACGAAGGTCCACGCTTCATCGTGCTGTCCGCCCGCCTTGAAAAGGAACCAGCCGCCGCCGCCATCATAGTTTGCGTGAATGTCGTACCCGTCAAAAACCGGTCCCGGTATCATCCCGAAATCGAGATCGGGCGAATAGCGGTCATAGTTGCGCAACACCCACTGACCGTGCATCGCCAGTCCAACCTTCCCCGCCGAAAATGCGTCGATGCCTTCCGCCAGGCTGAGCCCTCGTGTAAAGGCCCCGGCCGCTTCGTATCCTCCCTGATCGTCCATCAACTGCTTCAGGAAGGTCATCGCCTCTTCACCCCTGTCCGTAATCGTAACTTGGGTCAAATCCTCATTGACCATGTCGCTGTCCAAACACCAGATCAAAGTCAGGAACATGAGATGGACAGGCGGATTGCCGAATGTGGGAGTAAACCCAATTGTGTCCAGACGTCCCGCGTCATCAAATTCAGTTATCTCGATTGCCATCTGGTGCAACTCGTCCCAAGTCAGCGGCGGCGCGTCCGGGTCCAGCCCCGCTTCGGCCATGACCGTCCGATTGTAGAGTAGGGCGCGCGTGTCTGTCGTGTAGGGAACGATCCACTTCTTGCCCCAGAGAATAGAATCTTTCTGCAGCCGCTCCCAAATGTGGTCCCACGTAAAGTGCTGCGCTCCCTCTATGTAGTCGTCCAATACGACTAAGGCATCGCGCACAGCCAGGTCCGCGCTCTGCCACCGGCCCAGATAGGAGGCCGGCGGCGGCGTGCCGGCTGCCAGAGCGGCCATGGTCTTCGTGTTCTGGTCATATTCACCCAAGTTCCATACCGCCGTGATGCCCTGGCCTGATTCGTTGAACTTGTCCTGCATGTTCAAGGCTCTGTCTTCTGAAGGATGCCAAAAGATGACCTCAACCATCTCGGCGGCCGGTGCCCCTGCCTCCCCTTCGGCAGGCGCTGCCGCCGGCGCTGCACAGGCCGCAAGCGCAAGACCCGCTGCGCCCATACCGGTCGTCTGCAAAAATCTGCGTCGACTAAGACTTTGCTGTGTTCCCATTTTACCCTCCATGCTAGGTGTGAAATCTCGGCTGTCGGAACAAATCGGAAAACGGTCTTCAGCAAACGGGAGGAAGATTTATGCTATTTTATCAACATTCGATGCGCACGCAAATGGAAGAATTGTAATACTATTAAACTGATTCACAGTGAGTTTGGACTGCCGGAAGGGAATCCAGCTGCTTGGAAACGCATATGCCCGACTCAGTTGCAAAGCCTTTCTCTCGGCCAAACCGTACAACAACCGTTCTGGAATGGACCGACACCGATCCGGTCGAACCGCGACGCCGGTGATAGACTGAGCACTTGAAACTACGCCTTCCCCTGAAGGAACCATGACTCGCACCGACGGAATCCGCTCAGCAGCACTCATCGCACTTCCATTCATGCTCCTGCCCGCCGCATTCTGGCTGGCAGGCAACGCACCAGTCCCAGTCCCCACTGCCGGCTGGCAACAAACCGTAATCTGGTCTTTGCGCATCATATACGTCAGCGGCGCGCTCATCGCATGGCGGACCCAACGCCCACACTGGTTCCACACCTGGCTGGGATTCGCAGTGTACGCGGCGGTCGCAACTCTGCTCCAGTTCGCCCTTTCAGTGATGGAATGGGAAAGCGGTGTCTTCCCGGTAGTCCTGGGCTTCCTCCTCATTCTCTTCGCATTCTCACCCTACTTCGTGACCGTTCTCTGGGCTGGTTGGCAAAAGTCTAAACGGCTGCTTGCCGCATACACGGTATTTCCACACGCAGCACTCATCCTCCCGCTCGTGCTGCTCGTTCAAACAGATTCAATTGGCGGTGATTTGCGATTTGTGCTCCTGTCAACTGTGGGGGCGGCAGCCTTCGCTTCACTGTTCTGGCTTCCCTCTGCAACACGCCTTTACAGCCAAAAGAGCTGGCCGCGGGCGGCGCTGCTTTTCGGCGGCGTGATTTTCACCAACATGTTCTTTCTCCTCGGTTACGGCTACGCAGAGAACCTGAGAGGAGTTCTGAGCATGTTCATGACTCTTATCCCGCTCGTCGGACTTGCCTGGCTGATTCTAAGCGGGCCCTTTCTGCTTCCGGCCCTCGTCCAATGGTTGCTCCGTATTCTTGGAATCGACAAAAACTTAGCATCGTTTAAGAATGAGATCGCGCGGGCCTTGCCCCTATCGACCAAGGCGCCAGAAAGGACCACCGACCCACCCGTCCTGCAACAATCTGAAATGCCAGGACGCGATTCCCCCAAAGGAGAAGAAAACATGAGCGAAGAAACAGTAGTGACTGCCGTGCCCGAAACGCGGCAACCGGTCGGTTCGGACCTGGAACGCCTCTACAAACTATCCATCGTACTCCTCGCGGCGCTGGCAATACTCCTCGTCTCCCTCTACGTCGGCCGCGCCGCCGTCTACAAAATCCACGAGTTCGAACGCGGCCTCCACCTGCGCGGCGGACGCTTCCTTGGCGTCCAGAATCCCGGCTGGCATGTCCAGGTCCCTTTGGTCGACACCGTCATCATCGTCAAGGTCATCGAGCGCCTGGGCTACGTCGAGCGCATCCCCGCCATGACCTCCGATAATGTCACCATGGACG
>JAPPKG010000024.1:0-10008 GCA_026914085.1 Caldilineaceae bacterium
CTTCACCGCACCCCCGCATCCCAACTTGCCTTTCAAATGCTTCAACAGGGCGCGCCTGCCCACATCAGGGCTCTTTACGCCCGTAATGATCGAGACCGTCTTCCCCTTGCGTCCCTTCCGCTCCAGGCGCACGCGCACCGGCTGCGTCCCCTGGACCGCGAACGGCGCGGCCGGGTTGCGCGCAATCTCAGGCGGACGCTGTTCAGGTTCGGTTACCGGGTCCGTCGAGTAGACCAGTCGCGTTCCCGCCCTCCTGGAAGAGCCGCGTTCCGACTTCTTTGCCTTGCGCTTGGACATGGTTTGTTCCTCCTCTTCCGGCCGCAAAATAGAAAGGAGTTGCACCATGCAGTATAGCATCAGCGGTGAAATTGCCCAGTCCGCACGCCTCGCTTTCGCCCCCGGTGAACACGCCTGGGTCAGCAAAGGTGCCCTCATGGCCTACTCCTCCCAGATGCAGTGGAGCCTACGCCTACCCGGCGGCGCCGGCGGCGCACTCAGGCGCAGCCTCTCCGGCGAAGGCGTCGCCCTCACCTTTCTGGAATCGAAAGCCGAGGACCAGTACGCCCTCCTCGCCGCCAACGCACCCGGCCACCTGGAAATATGGGACCTTGAACGCGACGGCCCCGTGACGACGACGCGCGGCTCTTTCGTCGCCGCCTGGGGCGATGAAGTCGATATCACTGTGACGGTCGCCCGCCGCGCCGGCGCAGCCGTCTTCGGCGGCGCCGGCCTCTTTCTTCAAACTATCTCCGGCTACGGCATCGCACTCGTGCACGCTAGTGGCGACTTCATCGACCGCCAGATGGCCGCCGGTGAAGAACTCCTCGTCAGCACCGGCAATCTCGCTGCCTTCTCCTCCGCCGTCGACTATGACATCCGCGGTGTCGGCGGCTGCCGCAGAATGATCTTCGGCGGCGAAGGCCTTTTCATGACCAGCCTGCGCGGCCCTGGCCGCGTCCTGCTCCAGACACTCAAGCGCAACACCGGCGCCAATTCCTCCGGCTGAAAAAACTGCGATTTGGCGTCTGCCTGCATATCGAACACAATGTTGGGCGGAGCCCTGCAAGTGGAAAAACTGAAACGCCGCTCCCATTATCAGGAGATTCGCCATGGGCCAGGAAAATCTGTCCCGCAAACGAACCGTCAGCGGCGAGGTCCGCCTGCCCGACCCCGTTGACGATGCCATTCTGACACTTTGCGTGCGCATGCGCGAACCGCTTTCCTACGCGGAAATCGCGTCGGCGTTCGGCATCGCTCGCGACGATGTGAGTAAAATCTGCGAGCCGTATAGAGAGATGTTGCGTTCCACCGGCGAAGACGGTCCCGCCCTTACGTTTACGCGGCGATCATCCCGCAAGGCAGTCCGGCCGCGCGCCATGTGGGAAAATGCCGCGTTCGGCAACAGTGGAAGAGAAATGTTTCAGAAACAGCAGATTGTGAATGGCGCCGACCGCCTCGCCGACCCCGTCGACGATGCCATCCTGACACTGGGCGTGCGTCTTACCAATCCGCTTTCCTACGCGGAAATTGCGTCGCTATTCCAAATTGCTCACAGCGACGCAAGCAAGATCTGCGAGCCCTACAAGGAGTTCATGCGCAAAGCAGGAGACTATGGGGTTCGCGGGGTTACCAGAACGGGGTAGGCCGCCCGCCGCACACTTTCCACGGCTGGACCCAACCCAAAGACACTTCTCAAAACACTCGCAGCCAAACCGCGGCCACCCTCAGCGCGACGGCGCTGCACTGAAGATCTGCCGCAGTAGATCAGCCCGTTCAACCTCCGTCGTCCAACGCGGCTGCGCATAGTCCTCTAGCACCGCCGTCAGGATCTCAGTGCTGATCACCTTGCCGTCATGGATCGTATGGCGCGCAATCAAAGTAGTGCGCGTCTGCCAGCTCCACATCTGATCAAAGAATAGATTGCCCAATCCGTACACGATTATTCCGGGCTTCTCATTCCCATACCCATACGGCTCCATCGCCTGCGGCACGTGACTCTGTACACCGGTGACAATATCTGCGCCGGCCGCACGCAACTCGCGGAAATCCTGCACCTGCCGGAAAATCGGCGCCGGGTTGTAAATCTCCTCATGCTGCAACTCAACCGCGATCACGTCGACCTCGTCGCGCAGCGCCGCAATCTTCGCAAAAATGCGCTCCTTGTTTCCGTTATAGTGGCAAGCCCCCGGCCCGTCCTCCGTCGCCCACGCAAAACTGGGATAGTGGGCCAGCGCCGCGAAAAAGGCAAAGCGGTTGCCGTTGTGCTCAAACAACAGCGGCGCACACGCCTCCTCCTCATTCAAACCGCTCCCATAAATCGGGATCCCGTTCTCCCGGTACCAGCCGATCGACTCGCGCGCACCGGCCTGTCCAAAGTCGTTGACATGGTTGCCGCTCAGCCCCACAATGTCCGTGCCCAGCGCTTCAAGCGCCGCCCAATAGGCCGGGCTGCTGCACAGGATCATGTTGTTCAAAGTCGGGTTGACGTCACAGCCCTCCAGGAACGGCACTTCATTGCTGATGTGAGTAATGTCGGCCGCACGCAGCGTCGGCGAGATCACCTGGGACGGGTAGTCGTATCCCATCGTCTCCATCCGTGCCGCCGTCACCCGCGCCATAGCCGTGACGCCCGTCATGATCAGCGTCGTCAACGCCTCCGCCCTGCGATTCGTCGGCTCCGTTATCTGCGGCCGCAGCGCCGCAGCCAGCGCCTCTCTGTCCGAACCAAATGCCGACACAACCGCCGTTAGCGGATAGTCCGCCGCATCGAAAGTATTGCTGACAATGCTCGCGCCGTTCAGATTCATCACCTTCAGGACCGGCGTCAGGCCCTCAAAAGGCACGATCCCCAGAGCGCCGGCCGTTACCTCCAACACCGCCGGTAGCGCGCTGCCGCTCGCAGTCTGCACCGAGTCGGCCGCCTCCTCACCGAAAACCGCCTCCAGCTCCGATACGTAATCGGAGTCAATGATCAACGGGCCGCTGCCCCTGCCTTGCCAGCGCAGCGTCAGCTCGGCCATCGATACCTCATCCTGAACCGTGGCAAACGGCGCCACCGGTGCCAGGTAGCGCGTGTACAGTACGCTCCCCGCCGGCTCATTCCCGGCCACCAGGCGGATCTGCACGTCGGCGTTGCGCGGCTGGTCCAGCAAAAGAACCGTCTTGCGCATACCCTCCGATTCGATCTCTTCCAGACCGAAGGTCGCTGTCAGCAGCTGACTGAAATAGCGCTCCGGCAGGGAAGTGTCCAGAGCGACAGTCAGCCAGCCGTTGCGGCTGTCTGGCTGCTGCGCCGCCGGTTGCAGCTGCGTCTCGGAGACGGTCCCAACACCTTCCCCCTGTGTCCCGCTCGCAAAACTCGCAATCGACGTGGCCGCCGCCACCCCCGCAAAGCCCAGCAGCACAGTCACAAGCAGCCTGCTGAAAGACCGCCAGTTCGCTATCGCCTCCCTGATACCGGCGGCGCGGCTGGCAGCGCTCACCCTGCGCACGCCCGCTCGCATGGCCTGCAATCCAGGTCCCAACTGCTCCTCAATCTGATTTCGGATGGCGCCTAGTCGGTTCAACATGGCCGCTTAACTGCCTGACATCTCACGATAGCTGAACTGCGGAACTCTCCTGACGCAGAGTCCAATTTTAGAGTATATGACCATCACCGGCATTGGTCAACATCCCCTTTCCTTGCCGCACCCTGCACAGGCCCCCCTTCTGCAGCCTGACACGGTCTGGCAGCCTCTGCCCTGCCGGGCCGCCGGACCGGGGCGGCTGACTGGACTACTGCCGGTGACGCGTCCCGCCTCCTCCACCCCTCTGTAGTTCCGACGTTGACAAACGATATGCAATTCGGTACATTTTCGTTTGATTCCACCATTTCGAAGATGCACTCTCAACGAGTCGTATGCGCGTGCAGTTCCACGCAAACTCCCTCCCAAAGCGAAGCGCGCAATACCATACTGTGAAGAAGGTGTGAAATTGGCTACCGGAACCGTTGCTGAAGTCGTCAAACTGTGCGGAAAACTGGGAATTATCGGCTTCGGCGGGCCGGCCAGCCACATCGCCATGCTCGAAGATGAGGCCGTCGCCCGCCGCAAATGGCTGACCCGCGAACACTTCCTCGACCTCGTCGGCGCCACCAATCTGATCCCCGGCCCCAACTCGACCGAAATGATGATCCATATCGGCTATCAGCGCGCCGGCTGGCCCGGCCTGATTGCCGCCGGCATCTCCTTTGTGCTGCCCGCCGTCCTCCTCTCCACGCTGATCGCCTGGATCTATGTCGAATTCGGCGCATTGCCCGCCGTGCAACCCTTCCTCGCCGGCGTCAAACCCGCCGTCCTCGCAGTCATCCTCGGCGCCCTCTGGCGGCTGGGCCTGACCGCCTCAAAACCGAGGGAGGCAGTCCCGACCCGCATCGCCCTCGCCGTCATCGGCATCGCGGTCGCCGTCGCCGTCTACCTCGGCGTGCCGGTAATCTGGTCGCTGATCGCCGGCGGCCTGCTGGGAATGCTCGCCCTGCGCGCCATCTCCGGCTGGAACAGTGGTGGTGGCGCCGCCGGGTTCCTGGCACTGCCGGCACTGCCCGATAGCCACTCTATTTTCCCTTGGGCCAATCAGTCCCCGGCGTCGGCGCTCAAGTGGGCCGCGCTGCTCCTTGCCGCAACCGCCCCTGCCCTGACCCTCGGCGCCCTCGGCCTCTTCTTCCTCAAGGTCGGCGCCGTCCTCTACGGCAGCGGCTACGTCCTCGTCGCCTTTCTCGAAGGCGACCTGGTCCACGAATACGGCTGGCTCACGCAACAGCAGCTGCTCGACGCCATCGCCATCGGCCAGTTCACACCCGGCCCCGTCCTCTCCACCGCCGCCTTCATCGGCTACGTGCTCGCCGGCATCCCCGGCGCCGCCATAAGCGCCGCCGCCATCTTCGCTCCCTCATTTATCTTCGTCGCCATCCTCAACCCCATCGTGCCCCGCCTGCGCCGCTCAGCATGGATGGGCGCCTTCCTCGACGCCGTCAACGTCAGCGCCGTCGGCCTCATGGCCGCAGTCCTCGTCCGCCTGACCGCCGACATAGTCACCGCCTGGCCCGCCGCCGTAATCGCCCTGCTCGCCGCAGCCGCAGTCCTGCGCTGGCGTGTCACCTCCGCCTGGGTCGTCATCGGCGGCGCCCTCCTCGGCTGGCCGCTTACCCTGCTCGCCTAAAGGTAGCTGACAGTCTAATTCAGTTGGAATGCGTAAGGGCAACCCTTGTGGTTGCCCCCGTCGTTGCATCTGGCTTGCTTTCCCAACTTGTCAAAGTTCCTGCGTTCGCCTGAAATCTCCCTGAAAGACCGACAGCTAAGAATCAGGCCCTCTTCCCGCACAAGTGGCGCCGCAGTTCAGCATACCGTAAACCCGCAGTATGCCGGCGCTGGGCAAGGTCGTCGAGCACAGAAATCTGCCCGGCTAATCCTTCTGCCGCTCGTCTTCCTCCGCCGCGTCCAAGGCGTCGTCCAGGACGCCGTCGACCCACTCGTCACTGTCCAACTTATCAATGTAGGTCCTCAGCGCCCTGACCGCAATCTTCCTCGCCGCCAGAGCGGATACGTCCGGGCGATGGCCCCCGTGGATTAGGCGCTCGCGCACCACGTCCTCGGCTTTATCGAGAGAGGCATACTTGGAATGGAATTCACGCAGCAGACCTTCATCGTCCGTCTGCCACAGCGTATGAATATGCCAGACGACAGGATGCGTCTGGTCCCCAACAACGCCCACGATGTCGTACGTCTTCTTGATCATTCCTCTTCTCGCGTCCAGTCTGAGCCGCCGGCGAACTCATGTTCCCAGAGGGCCAGGCGCTATACCTCAGTTCTCATCATTTCGAAATGGTTGATCCAACGCCCTGATCAGAGGAATCAACGGCGCGCCATCCACATCCAGCCACCTTCCCCAACAGCCACTGTCAACCACGCCCTCACTATGGCCCTTGATGACCCGCTCCCAGTGCGCCTCGGAGTGAAAAAGATTCCCCCCTTTGGCGATATCCGTAGCATAGAGGAATCCCAGATAAACCAGAACAACCGGCACCCCCAGCGAGGCCAGCTTCCACGACCACGCAAACCGGTTCGACAGCTGGTAATGACTGTCCCGCGAAATACCCCAACTGCCGCCGGACGCCGCTCGGAGCCCAACGGCAGCCTCCCCGATAGCCTCGCCGATCCTCTCGTGATTCTTCAACGTGCCATCAGAGGCAGGCTTCCTTAGCTGTTTCCCCTTTGACGACCGCGCCACTTCGTTCCAGTGCGCCTTCGCCTCGACCAGAAGCAACCCCTTCCTGCCCCGGACCGTGCACGTGCTCGCTATATCCCAATTCGGTGTCCTCGGTTCGTTTTCAGAGACTGCCAGCCACCAGTTGCCCAAACGCTCACGTATGCCGGAAGGCAGCAGATCATTTGGCTTGTCCAGTTCCACTTTCTCCTCAACCGTCGCATCCCACGAGCCGTCTTCCCTCTGTACCGGCTTGCCGCGAGGCATCCATTTGTCGTCAGCTGTAACTGTAACGTCTCCGACGCCCACCAACCGGGTCAGCCGCGCAGCGACCTCCTCTCCGTCGCCGTCCACAAGCAGCACACAGCGCGGCCGGCTCCCACGTTGATCTCCCCCAAGCTGCTTCGCCCAACCCACACCACGTCTCCCTGAAAGCGGCAACCGATGCATATCCCTTTCGAAACCAGGACGCCTCGCACCGGTTACGCAATGGAACTGCGCCTGTCTTTCTGCCTCTACGCAATACGCATTACGCAATAAACCGGGTTCTCGACTCAAACGCACACCAAAAGCCGTACTACCTCCTCCTCCTGCGCCGCCCTCTGCCGGAACTCTTTCCCCTGCTCTCCCGCTCCGCCAGCATCTGCACCGCCTGCTCCAGCGAAACACTCTGGGGATCAGTCTCCTTCGGAATATTGGCGTTCGTACTATTGTGGTTGACGTACGGACCGTAGCGCCCGTCCAGCACGCGTACCGGTTCACCGTCTTTGGGATGCGCCCCCAGCTCCTTCAGAACCGTGCGCGTCGAACTGCCCCTTCTCCGGTCCGGCGCCTCCTTGATCAACGCCAGCGCACGCGGCAAATCAACCTCCAGCACATTGTCCGGCGCCTTCAGGCTCACAAACTTCCCGTTGTGCACGACATAAGGCCCGTAACGCCCCACGCCGGCGCGCACCGCCTCACCGTCTTCAGGATGCGTCCCCAGGTCCCGCGGCAGGCTCAGCAGCTGCAGCGCCGTCTCCAGGTCCATCCCCTCTATCGTCATGCCTTCAAGCAGGCTGGCCCTCTTCGGTTTCCCATCTGACCTGCTCTTCGCTTTCTCCGCCGGCGCGTCCTCCGCCTTCGGCTTCCCTTTGCCCGCGACAACCAGGGGCGTCAACTTTTCAACGACCTTGGCGCTAAGCCGCGGAACTCGCTCCAACTCCGCCGCCGACGCATAGGGACGACCTGCAATGATCCCCTTGGCCAGTCCCGGACCGATCCCCGGCAGCGTCGCCAGCTCCTTGGCCGTAGCCGTGTTGATATCCACCGGCCCCGCCGGCTTATCCGGTTTTCCCCTCGGTGCCCTCTCTCCGTCCTCGCCCAGTTGCACATACGCGCCGAAACGCCCATCCTTAACCAGAATAGGCTGGCCGCTCTCCGGGTCCTTCCCCAGTACGATCGGCCCGTCCTGCTTCGCACTCACCAGCGCCTCAACCGCAGCCGCATCCAAATCCCCCGGCGCCAGATCATCCGGCAGGCTCACCGTCTGCCTGTCGCCGTTGACCTCCCGCGCCAGAAACGGCCCATACTGTCCAATCCGCACCTCGACCGGCAGATCGGGAAAATCGACCCGGCCCGCATGGCGCGGATCGATGTCGTTCTCCTTTTCCTTGACCTGGCTCTCCAGCCCCTGCTCACTCAGATAAAACTGGTTCAGATATTCCAGCCAGTCTACATCCCCCTCCGCGATGTCATCCAGCGTCTGCTCCATCTCCGCCGTAAACTTCAGGTCCACCAGCTCCTCGAAGTTGCTCTCCAGCAGCTGCACCACCGCAAACGCAACGAACGTGGGCACCAGTTCCTGCCGCTGTTTGAAAACGTAGCCCCGGTTCTGGATCGTGTCGATGATCGTGGCGTACGTGCTCGGGCGCCCGATCCCTTCCGTCTCCAGCGCTCGCACCAGCCGCGCCTCCGTATAGCGCGCCGGCGGCTTCGTCGCGTGCCCCACCGCCTCCAGCTCCCGGCAGTCCACATCCTCATCCTTGGCCAGCGCCGGCAACGGTGACTCCTGGTCCTCAATCGCAGCATCAGGATCATCCGAACCTTCAACGTACGCCCGAAAGAATCCCGGGAAAAGGATCTCCCGACCCGACGCCCGAAACAGCGCCTCCTCGTCCGCGCCGCCCGCGCGTATCATCACCGTCGTGGTACGCAGGCGCGCATTCGCCATCTGCGTCGCCACCGTCCGCTTCCAGATCATATCGTAGAGCGCCGCCTCATCCCCCGAAAGCGGCAGCGTTTCCAACGGACGCATCGCACTGCCTGCCGGACGGATCGCCTCATGCGCCTCCTGCGCGCCCTTTGACTTCGTCCTGTACCGCCGCGGCTTCCCGGTCAGAAACTTCTCGCCGTACCGCTCACGCACCCGCCGCCGCGCCGCATTCACGGCCTCGTCGCTCAGATGCACCGAATCGGTCCGCATATACGTGATATACCCGTTTTCGTATAGAGACTGCGCCACCCGCATCGTCCGCCTTGCTGCCCACCCCCGCTTGCGGTTGGCCTCCTGTTGCAGCGTGCTCGTCGTGAAAGGCGGCGACGGCGACCGCGACTGATCCTTGCTCTCAGTCGAGTGTACCGCCCAGTTGCCCGCCAGCAGCCGCTGCTGCAGCCCCCTCGCCTGCTCCTCGTCCAGCAGCAGAACGTCCCCGCTGCCCTCGCTCGGATGCGTCTTGACCCGCTTGCCCGCCGCGATCTTCCCCGTCGATTCATCAAAATCCCGGCCAGTGGCAACCCGCGTTCCGTTCACCGAAACCAGCGTAGCCTCAAAACGGTGCGCCGCACTGTCCGGGCGCTTGTTGAGCTGCGCCTTCAAATCCCAGTAGGACCCGCTCATGAACGCCCGCCGCTCCCGCTCCCGCAGCACCAGCAGCCGCACCGCCGCGCTCTGCACACGGCCGGCCGACAGCTTCGGCGCAATCTTCTTCCACAACAGCGGCGAAATCGTATAACCAACCAACCGGTCCAGAATGCGCCGCGTCTCCTGCGCCCGCACCAGGTCGTTGTCGATCGAACGCGTCGTCTTCAGCGCCTGCTCGATCGCCTCCCGCGTAATCTCATGAAATATCATCCGCCTGACCGGAACTTTCGGCTTCAGCACCTCAAAGAGATGCCATCCGATGCTCTCCCCTTCCCGGTCCTCGTCCGTCGCCAGCAGGACTTCATCCGCCCCCTTCAGAGCAGACCTCAGCTCGGAGACCACTTTCTTCTTGTCCGACGGCACCACATACAGCGGCTCGAACGCATCCTCTACCTTCACGCCCAGCCGCGCCCACGGCTCACCCTTCACCTTCGCCGGAACCTCGGCCGCAGAGGCCGGCAGATCCCGCACGTGCCCCATACTGGCTTTGACTTCATATCCACTTGGCAAAAAGCCGCGAATCGTTCGCGCCTTCGTCGGCGACTCTACAATGACTAATTTCGACATTCTTCTTCTTTTGGCTGATGGTCAATAAACACGGACTGAACGCAAAAACGCCGCCAATTCTGCCGCTTCCTGCATTTCAGCCGAGATAGAATACACAAGAACATTGAGCCCGGCAAGTAAAATATCAAAGAAAAACCGCCCTTCCCCTCTGCTCCCCCCAACTCGTACAAAGCCCGTACACGTCTCGTCATCCCCCCGTAAGCCCACTCCAGGCCTCACCCCTCTGAACGCGCCAACACCAGGTTTTTCTCTCTCCTCACTCCTCTCCCCTCTCTCCTCGCATTTGGGCGGTCGGGCCT
>JAPPKG010000453.1:0-9956 GCA_026914085.1 Caldilineaceae bacterium
GATAGGCGATAGGTTTGATAAGGATTGAAAAGCACTTTTCGCCGTGCTGAATTGTGAGCGCCTTTTGGCAAGGACTTAGCAGTTGCACTTCTTCATAGAACTCTTGAGGTATCTTGATTCGATCGAGCTTGCCCATTTCCAACAACCATTCCCAAAATTCCGGGACCCTTTCGATAGGGTAGTAGTCTCGATTCGCGTCAATGAGTACACAGGCGTCGAGAAGGTAAAGCACGGACATCGGCTATACTGAACTGCCGGTGTCCAGCAGCGGCTGTACCTGTCTGGGTTTGACACCCAGGATCTGCGCCGCACTGGAGGTTGATAAAGCGTCCGTTGCCATCATGTGGTCCACAAGCCCGATCATCCGCTTGCCCAATCGATGGCGACGTACTGTATAGAAGCTGGGCGCCCCCTGCTGTTTGCGTGCGTGCTCACGACGGAGTTCTCGTTCCCTTTGCCATGCCTGGCGAAAGAAGGTTCTCAACCGGTTGTAAGTTTCCTGGGAGATCAAGCCGGATCGGTATGCCCTGTAGGCAACCATCGCGCTGCTCAAGTTGAGCTTGTCCGCCAACGCGTTGATTTCCTCTGTGGCGGCCTTGAGTTCGTTACCGTTTGCAAAGGTCAGATGATCCAAGTCCCCTGCAGGTAGCAGGAATTCCCCGGCAACGTCGTTACAGAACTGCTCTATTTTGTTCTCCGCATTGCTTGCGCTGATCCCGGTATGACCCAATAACAAATGTACAGTTTCGTGCATTAAGGTGAAAGACCAGGCTGATCTGGCGTCTTGGTCGTTGATCACAATAAAAGGAGCCACCTCGTCTGCGATGGAGAAACCTCGAAAGACCGAAGTCTCAAGCGCTGTTTCGTAGTTGCCCAAATCCCCCTTTAGCAGAACGAATATACCCGCCTCTTCGGCTTTGCGGCGCAACAGGGCAAAAGCGGCCGAGGCATTTCGCTCGGCGCGGTAATCCGCCGTACTGACGCCCAGCAGCCCCTGCAATGACTGCAAAACTGCAGCGCGGCCGTCCTCTATGCGGTGAGAGCCAACGAAAGGCAGCATCTCCGCTTCATCTTCATCCTCCATGATGACGCGCACCATGCCTTGGCGCGCCCTGATCTCCCGGATCAACGCGTCCAACAACACTTCCTCAGGGGAATGTTCACTTTGAGGCAGGGTGCGGAAGTCCACCCCTCGGTTGCTCTTTTGAGGTGGTTTGGAAAGATAAAAGGTGAGCAGGGGCCGGCGGTACTGTCCCGCCATCTTTAGCAATTGGGGCCGCGACGGTTCCTTCTGACCGCGTTCAATAAGGGCCAGCTTCTCCACCGCAGACGATCTGGAACTGTCTTGAAAGCCCAGCTTCTTGGCCGCTTCCTCCTGGGAGAGACCGGCCGTCTCGCGGGCCCAAACCATGATTGCAGGGTTAACCTGGGGCATGGTCTTGCGATTCCCTCCTCCATCCCCATTGTGTCGGCAGTTGAGTTTGACAGGCGACGCCCGCCAAGATCAGGAATCTACGCCACCTCGCGCACGGGCGCGCCGCCCTGTTTCGCATCGGCCCTCATGTGGCAGACTTTGTACTTCCTGCCGCTGCCGCACCAGCAGGGGTCGTTGCGCTTGGGCCGGTTGTTGGTGTTGCGCACCGTTCGCTGTTGGGTTGTGTCCTGCCGGTTTGTCTGGATGTTGCGCGCAATCGGCGCCGGCAGCGTCGGCGCCTTCTGCACCTGCAACGTCATCACCGTCGTCACGATGTCGGAGCGGATGTCGTTCATCAACTCCTGATACATGGCGAAGGCCTCGCGCTTGTAGGCAACCAGCGGGTCGACCTGTGCGATCGCCTGCAGACCGATGCCCTCACGCAGCCTGTCCAGATCGGTCAGATGTCGGACCCAGCGGTGGTCGACCGCGCGCAGCATGATCTGGCGTTCCGCATCGCGCAGCATGTCGGCATCGATCTCTGCTTCCTTCTTGTCGTAGGTCTGATGCGCGATCTCGGCGGCCTGTTCTGTGATTTCGTTTGCGTCCAGCTCCTGCCACGGGGCCGGGTCGAAGTTCTGCGGGAAGGGGAAGACGGTGCGCAGCACCAGGAGCAGGTCTTCCGGGTTCCACTCCTCTTCAAAGCGCGTGGCGGTGTGTTGCTGCACAGCCGCATCGATCTCGTCGGTGATCATCTCCTGAATCGCAGGCTTCAGAGACGGCTCGTTCAGAAGGCGCCGCCGCTGCATGTAGATCGTCTCCCGCTGCTCATTGACGACCTCATCGTACTTGAGCACGTGCTTGCGAATGTCGAAGTTGTGGCCTTCGACCCGGGTCTGCGCGTTTTCGATCGCTTTGCTGATCATATTGTGCTTGATCGGCTGGTCGTCCTCCAGGCCGAGGCGGTCCATGACGCCGGTCACCCGGTCGCCGCCGAAGCGCCGCACCAGGTCGTCCTCCAGGCTGAGGAAGAAGCGGCTGGCGCCCGGGTCGCCCAGACGTCCGGAACGGCCGCGCAACTGGTTGTCGATGCGCCGTGCCTCGTGGCGCTCGGTGCCGACAACGTAGAGGCCGCCCACAGCCTTCACCTTCTCCTGATCCGCCTTCGTTTCGTCCCACCTTTCCTTGAGCACCGCGGCCCAGCGCGTGTTATAGATTTCAGTAGGGTCCCGGTCGTTCTTGAGCAGCTCCAGGCAGTGGTTCCACGCCAGCTGGGGGATGCCGGTCAGATCGACGCCGTCTTTGCGCAGCTGATCTCTGGCGAGGCCTTCGTAGTTGCCGCCCAGTAGAATGTCGACGCCGCGGCCGGCCATATTGGTGGCGATCGTGACCGCGCCGGGTCGTCCTGCCTGCGCAATGATCGTCGCCTCGCGCTCGTGGTTCTTGGCGTTCAGCACCTCATGTGGAATGCCGCGGCGCCTCAGCATACGGCTGACCAGTTCGCTGGTCTCGATGGCGACCGTGCCCACCAGCACCGGTTGGCCCTCTTCGTGGGAGCGGCCGATCTCATCAATCACCGCCCCGAATTTGGCCTGCTGGTTCTTATAGATCAAATCTTCCTCATCCAGGCGGATCGTCGGAAGATGGGTCGGGATGGCCACGACATCGAGATTGTAGATGCTCTGGAACTCCTCCTCTTCCGTCTTGGCGGTACCGGTCATGCCGGCCAGCTTGTTGTACATGCGGAAGAAGTTCTGGAAGGTGATCGTCGCCAGGGTCATCGACTCCTTCTTGACGCGTACGCCCTCCTTGGCCTCGATGGCCTGGTGCAGGCCCTCGCCGTAGCGCCGCCCTTCCATCAGGCGGCCCGTGAACTCGTCGACGATGATCACTTCGTTGTTGCGGATGATGTAGTCTTTGTCGCGGTGATAGAGGGCATGGCCCCGCAGCGCGTTGTCGAGATAGGGGAGCATCTCGAAATGGGCCGGATCGTACAGGTTTTCCAAGCCCAGCTTTTTCTCCACGGCGGCAATGCCCTCTTCGGTGAGCGTGGACACCTTCTCCTTTTCATTGACTTCGTAGTCCGTGCCGGCGCGCAGGCCGCGGACCAGCTGCGCGAACTGCCTGTAATAGTCGCTGCTCTCCTGCGCCTCTCCCGAGATGATCAGCGGTGTGCGCGCCTCGTCGATTAGAATGTTGTCGACCTCGTCCACGATTGCGTAATGCAGCTCGCGTTGGGACTGGCGCTCCTTGTCCAGCACCATGTTGTCGCGCAGATAGTCGAACCCGAACTCGTTGTTGGTGCCGTAGGTGATGTCGGCGCGGTAGGCCTCCTGCCGGGTGATCGGGCGCAGGTTCTGGAAGCGGTCGTCCTCCGCCGGGAATTCAGGGTCGTACAGAAAGCTGCCCTTATCCGGGTTGCCGGCGCTGTTCTGGATGACCGCGGCCGACAGGCCCAGCAGCTGGTAGACCGGCCCCATCAACTGCAGGCCGACTTTGGAGAGATAGTCGTTGGGCGTGACAAGATGGGCGCCGCGCCCGGCCAGCGCGTTCAGGTAGAGCGGCAGCGTCGCCACCAGCGTCTTGCCTTCACCGGTCTTCATCTCCGCGATCTTGCTCGAGTGGAGGACGCCGCCGCCGATCAGCTGCACGTCGTAGTGTCGCAGGCCGATGGTGCGGCGGGCTGCTTCGCGCACCGCGGCGAACGCCTCCGGCATCATCTCGTCGAGAATCTCCTGCTCCTCGTCCAGCAGCTCTTTGCGAATTCGTTCGACTTCGATGCGGGCAAAGCGCTGCTCATCGGTGCCCGCAACCGCCGCGTACTCGGCTTCGGCGCCAGCCAGCGCATCCCGCAGCTCCGTCGTTTCGCTGACGATCCGCTGGCGGAACTCCTCTGTCATCTCTTTGAATTCGGCGCTGTCCATCCGTTCGAAGCGGCTTTCGAGCCCGTTGATCTCTTCAACCAGAGGCTGAAGCCGCTTCAGCTCCTTCTCGTTTGGATCACCGACAACTTTGGTCAGAAATTTCTTCAGCATATTACATCCCTCTGTCTGCCCGTTGCCGTCTCCCGTGGTTTGGATATCAGCGGCGGGCAAAGTCGATGGGGGCGTCTCGCCTCCCCTTACACCATACGAAACACGGCGGAAAGCGGTTCTCCGATATGAATGCGCATCTGTCCTGTCAGCCCCACAACCACAAGGACCGCAGTGCGGGCTGCACCGCCTATTCTACCATGTACAGGGAAACCGCCAATGTAGCGGATTCTGTTCTGTTGCCACTGCCTATTGAAGCGGTAACGGCCTATGCGAAGAATACTACAGCAGTACATAGTTTCTGCGATCTGTGCTACAATGTGCCCGTGGCCAGTGGCTAGTGGCGTCCACTGGCCATCTTTTCCCTGAGCCACAGGCCACTGCAGGTTAATGAATCGCCGTCTTCTCGTCTTCTTCATCCTCGTCAACGCCTTTGTCAGTTTGACGATTGCCGTGACCGTCGTTTGGATAGCGGAGCAGCGGCGGCCCAGGCCGGAGGAGTTGGTTGTGCCTGCAACACCGGCGCCAGCGGTAGTTCTGATTGCAACGCCAACATCCGGGGATGCACAGGCGGCCCCGGAGAGCGGAGCTTCTTCGCCTGCAACCCCTACAGCCGTCGCGGCGCCGTCTGATCCGGGCGAGACGGTGGTCTATACCGTCGTGGCAGGGGACAGTCTGTCGGCCATTGCGGCGCGTTACGGTGTCGCGCTGAGCAGGCTGCTGGAGCTCAATGATCTGACTGATCCGAATCTGGTCTATGTTGGTCAGCGACTGCAGATTCCCGTATCTCAACAGCAGGGTGGCGCGCCCGGGGGCGCCGCGGTTGGTCTGCCGCAACAGGGCCTGCAGCTGCGTATCGAGAATGCCGGCGAACTGGCCGCGGAGTCGGTGCAGGTCGTGAACGACAGCGATGGCGCCGTCGACCTGCAGGGGTGGACCCTCAGCCGCGACGGGGGCCCGATCTATACTTTCAGCAACATCCTTCTGTTCCCCGGCAGCGGGGTCCGTCTGAACACGGGTTCTGGGCAGGACAACAGCATCAATCGCTACTGGGGCCGGGATGCAGCGGCCTGGGAGACCGGTTCGACGGTTGTTCTGCGCAATCCCAACGGTGAACTGATTGCGCAGAGTACTGTGGCCGGCGGCGAATCACCATAGGTTTTGCGAAAGGGAATAGCTTTCCATGGCAACGACCGAACCACCCGATAAGCAGGACAGAGGGAGGTCCAGAAAGCGACGCTACTTCCGCCGCCGGCGGCGGAAGGGCTCCCGGGATGCATCTCTCGCTGCCGAGCAGAGCGCGGCCGGCGCAGAAGTTCAGCCAGAGCAGCGAAGACGTTCCAAGAGCCAGAATCGCCGCCGCAGCGAGAACCGGCGGCGCTCTTCCCGGCGACGCGGCAGGGCGACGCGCGGGCAGGAAAGTCAAGTGCAGCGTGCCGAAGAGGAGAGTCAGCCGCAGACCGAGGTGTATATCTATACCCATGTTATCCGGCCCACATATCGGGATGGGGGCAGCGGGGAGTTCCAGGCCGATCATTCGCTGAACCTTGCCGGCGCAACCGCGGTCGGCCCACCGGTCGGGATGGAGTATCTTCTGGAAAGTATCGGGCGGCAGCTGGATGAGTGGTTTCAGCCGAGCGCAGACTCGACAGCCGCAGACGACGGAAGCGAGGAGGAGAGCAGGCCGGGCACAGACTCGACCGACGGCGGCGAGGTGCAGGAGGAAGAGCCTGACTTTTTTCAGGGGATGGCGGATGAAAACCGCGCAGATGACGACCTTTCCCTTCGTGAATAGGGCCGCCTACCCATCACTGCAGAGGACCGATCTGTGGACAAGGTAATCACGATACGGCAGATGTCCGCGCATGTGGGCGAGGCGGTAACTCTGGAGGGCTGGCTCTATACCAAGACGGGCAAAGGCCGGCTCCAATTCCTGCAGGTGCGCGATGGCGGGGGTATCTGCCAGGCGGTTGTGTTCAAAGGCAATGTCAGCGCGGAGGCGTTCGAACTCGCGCGCGCACTCACCCAGGAGAGCAGCCTGCGGGTTACCGGCACTGTCAAAGAGGACACGCGCGCGCCGGGCATCCCCGGCGGCTATGAACTGGACGTGACCGGCCTGGAAGTGGTCCAGATCGCTGATGAGTACCCGATTCAGCCCAAAGAGCATGGCGTGGAGTTCCTCATGGAGAATCGCCATCTCTGGATTCGCTCCAGCCGGCAGTGGGCGATAATGCGGGTTCGGGCGACCATCATACGCGCCATCCGCAACTGGTTGGACAGCAACGGCTATCTCAACGTGGACACGCCCATCCTCACCCCCAACGCGGCCGAGGGCACAACGACCCTCTTCGAGATCGATTTCCACGGTGAACCGGCCTACCTGGCCCAGACCGGCCAGCTCTACAGTGAAGCCACTATCCTGGCCTTTGGCAAAGTCTACTGCTTCGGGCCGACCTTTCGCGCCGAGAAGAGCAAAACGCGCCGCCATCTGCAGGAGTTCTGGATGGTGGAGCCCGAGATCGCCTTCTGCGATCTGGACGGGTTGATGGAGATCGAGGAGCAGTTCGTAAGCCACATCGTGCAGCGCTGCCTGGAGGAAAATGGCGAAGAGCTGAAGCTGCTGGAACGGGACACTTCCGCCCTGGAACGGGTGACGCCCAGTTTCCCGCGCATCCATTACGACGAGGCCGTGGACATGGTCAACCGCGCCGCCGGGGCCGGCGAACTGGTGCCCGGGTATGAGGACAAGGTGCCCCATATCGAGTGGGGCGATGATTTCGGCAGCCCGCACGAGACCTACATCGCCGCCCAGTTCGACAAGCCGGTCTTTGTCCATCACTACCCGACACAGGTGAAGGCCTTCTACATGGAGCCGGAACCGGACCGGCCGGAGGTCTGCCGCAGCGTCGATCTGCTGGCGCCGGAAGGGTACGGCGAGATCACCGGCGGCAGTGAGCGTATGGCCGATGTCGACAAGCTGGTCGCCGGCATCGAGGAGCACGAACTGCCGATGGAGGCGTTTGACTGGTATATCGACCTGCGCCGCTACGGCACCGTTGTGCATAGCGGTTTCGGTCTGGGCCTGGAGCGGACCGTCGCCTGGATCTGTGGCCTGACGCATCTGCGCGAGGCAATCGCCTTCCCGCGCACGCTTGGCTCGATGCGCCCTTAGGTCCTGGGACCGCCCGCTTCCCGGCTTTATCCGGTCACGACCGTGTTCTACCTCTCGATCCTGCTCGCCGCCCTCATTCTTACCCTCATACTCACGCCGGTCACCGTGCGGCTCGGCCACCGGCTCGGCCTGGTGGACCGGCCGGGCGAGCGCCGCAAACACGCAGGCGTTGTGCCGCGCACCGGCGGGCTGGCCATCTTCGCCGCTTTTACCCTGACCGTGCTCGCGCTTCTCCTGCTCATGGCCGGGGCGCTGCCCCTGCTTGATGCCTCCTGGCTGCCGCCGCAGAACGACCCCAAGGAGAGCCGCCGTTTTATCGCTCTTCTGATTGGCGGCGCCTTCTGCGCGATCTTCGGCTTTCTCGATGACCGCTACGAGTTTTCCTGGCGCCCCCAGTTCGCAATTCAGCTTGCCGCCGGCCTGATCGCCATCGCCGGGCTGATCTTTATCAAGCACGTCAACAATCCGTTTGCGAGCGGCTTTCTCTTCGGGCCGGATGGCTTCCCCTGGTGGCTGCTCGGCCCGTTGACGCTATTCTGGTTCATGGGAATGATGAATACCGTCAACTTTCTTGACGGGCTGAACGGCCTGGTTGCCGGTGTCACGGTCATCTTCTGTGCCATTCTCAGCATTCATATGATTTTCTTCACCCAGCCGCCCCAGCTGAGCGTGGCGGTACTGCCGGTGGCGTTGCTCGGCGTCGGGTTGGGATTTCTGGCCTTCAATTTCGCCCCGGCGCGGGTCTTCATGGGCAGCAGCGGCAGCTACTTTCTCGGTTTTGCCCTGGCCGCGTTGGGGATTATCGGCGGGGCCAGGCTTGCCACCGTTCTGCTGATTCTCGGCCTGCCGATTCTGGACGTGGTGTGGCTGATCTACAGCCGCCTGCGGCGGGGCGTTTCCGTGGGCCAGGGGGGCCGCGACCACCTGCACCTGCGTCTGCGCGACAAAGGCCTCGCCGAACACACAATCGTGGTTGCCTATTGGGCCTTCTGCGCGCTTTTCGGCGGCCTGACCCTGTTGCTGGATGACCGCCTCTACAAGCTGGTGGCGCTGATTGGGCTGGCCATCATCGGTCTGCTCGTCTTGCTCTGGGCAGCGCGGCCGTCCACTCTGAGCGAAGAAAAATGAGTTCGAAGAACCCAGGCGGCTCGCCTGCATACCGTATCCTCGCGATCGAAACCAGCTGCGACGAGACCGCGGCCGCGGTCGTGGCGGACGGCCGCCGTATCCTCAGCAACCGGGTCGCCAGCCAGATTGAGCTCCACCGGCGTTTCGGCGGCGTCTACCCGGAGGTCGCCAGCCGTCAGCACGTTCTCGCGATTCAGACTGTCGTCGAGGACGCCCTGGCAGACGCCTCGGTCGCGCATGTACGCGAGTTGGATGCCATCGCTGTCACCAACGGACCGGGTCTGGCCGGGAGTCTTCTCGTCGGCGTCAATCTGGCCAAAGGGCTGGCCTTCGCCAGCGGTCTGCCGCTGATTCCGGTGAATCATCTGGAAGGGCATATTTACAGCAACTGGCTCTATACAGACAGTTCGCCTGAAGCCGATTCGCAAGCTTCGGAAGACGGCAACGGGCCGGCGGGCGGTTCTGTGTCCGACAGTGCGCGCAGACAGCGAAGCGGCAGCGCATCGGAGCAGTTCCCGGCGCTGATTCTGATCGTTTCCGGCGGCCATACGGAGCTCGTGCTGATGGAGGGGCACTGCCGTTACCGGCTCCTGGGCGCGACCCTGGACGATGCCGCCGGGGAGGCGTTCGACAAGGTGGCGCGGCTCCTGGAGCTGGGCTATCCGGGCGGTCCGGCGATTCAGGCGGCCGCGGAGAGCGGGGATGCCGGCCGTTTCCATCTCCCCCGTCCTCTCATGCGGCCGGGCCGGCGGACAGAACGCCAACCGGATGTCCAGGCGTCTCCCCTGCCTACCGTATTACCCGTCCGCGGCGAACATCGCCTCAATTTCAGCTTCTCCGGCCTTAAGACAGCGGTTCTCAACCTGATGCGGCAACTCGAACGGGAGGGAACGGATGCGCGCCAGCCGCAGAGCGCGGCCGATATTGCCGCCGCCTTTCAGATGGCCGTGGTGGATGTGCTGGTGGGCAAGACCGCGGACGCCGCCGCCGAGTTCGGCGTGAAGCAGGTCTGTATCTGCGGCGGGGTCAGCGCCAACGGGCTGCTGCGCCGCGCGGCTCAACAGCATTTTGCCAGGATCGGTCTGCCGCTGCACTGTCCGCCCCTGTTTCTATGCACGGACAATGCAGCCATGATCGGCGCCGCGGCCTATTACAGGCAGTCATACGCCATGGCCCGACAACCCTCTCCTATGGGCGGCCCGCATTCGAC
>JAPPKG010000053.1:0-9952 GCA_026914085.1 Caldilineaceae bacterium
CTCCCAGTACTGGTTGGAGCGTTTCCAGCCGACGGCGAGGGAGTCGGTGACGACATAGCCGTCTTGGGCAGTGCGGACGGCGGGTTCTGCGGCCTGTTGGAAGTCGATTGTGCCCCAGCGCTCAAGCAGCGAAGAGAACATCTTGACCGCACCGGGCGTACAAACGGAGGTGTAGCCGGCTTCGTTGACGTTGCCATCAAGGAAGAAGCCCCAGCCACCGGGATTGGGGCGGATGAGCTTTTCCACCCACATGTCTTCCTTCACGAGGGCGCCGGCGAGCGCGGGGGCGTCGATTCCGATGGAACCTGACTGTCCGGCCAAGTGCAGATTGATCACTGCATAGCCGCCGATGCCGCACATTTGGGGGCTGACCACGGCCTGCATAAGGGCGGCGGTTACGGCGGCGTCGATGGCATTGCCGCCGGACATGAGGACTTTGGCGCCGGCTTCTACGGCGAGCGGTTGCTGGGCAGAGATTGCGGCAGGCATGGGGTTCTGGCTCCTGGTGGGAAGGTTGGCAATGGGCTAGGCGCGCGGGCAGTCAGCGTCACGCGGTCAATGATACGCGAATACGCGGCCAACTGCAATGGGAAGCTACCGCTACAGAGAGCAGACCATGCGAATGTTTGTTGCGGTGAGTTCGCTCTGGTCGCGTTCCGAGGGGATGAGCCGGAATTCAAATATATGTTCGCGGCTTGGCAGGTAGTCTTTTGCGGATTCATCCTGCATCATCGAGAAGTGGAAGAATGCGCTCTCATAAGGAGAATCGGGGCTCTTGCGTTTGTCCACCAGCCACAGGTGGGGTGACACCTTGGTCAGGAAACGCATATAACCGAAGCCCTTATCCTCGTTGTAGTAGTAACACCAGCCGCGCACAGTAGAGTCGGCCTTGCCCCAATCGGCGGAGCCGTCGGGAACGGGCAGCAGATTGGGGATCAGATAGCCGGACATGAATAGATCCACCTCCTGCCGCAGATTACCTGAGACATTATCGAAGGCGACGACTTCCACGCGGCAGCCCTTGTTCTGGAGCGCGCGCACGACCTGAACGAAATCTCCGTCACCGGTTGCGATCAGGACTCTGTCGAGGTTTTCAGACTGGAGCAGCGCGTCCACTGCCAGATCCAGATCGGAGTTGGCTTTGGCATAGCGGTTGCCTGTCTCGTCATCATACCAGCGTACACGCTTGATAATCACTTTGTAGCCCAGATCGCGCAGAGCGGAGTGGAAGCGAAACGCGCCGACGCGGTAGTCGATGTCCCACTGGGCACGTTCGGCGTCATGGGTAACGTAGGCGTTGAGGCGGACCGGTTCCCCCATATCCCGGCAGGCGAATTCGCGCAGTACGTCATACTGCATTCGGGAGCCGCCATTGCGATAGATGTTGGCGGCGTCAACGTAAACGCCGACCTTAACTTGAGATTGTTGAAAAACCATTGAAGATCCTTTTGAACTAAATCTTTGTAGCGTTCGAGTAGCCGTCGAAAATGAGTATAGATTCTGTACAACCTAATTATACTGCACAGGCAAACACTTAGCCACATCCGATATAAGTTCCCATTATTGGACACCTGAGCTATCCTGTGCTGTTTTTCATGTTCAGCGTGAGGTGAGGGGGATTCCCGCGCCTGCCACTCTCGGGGGCGCGAATTACTGAGGGGGAGGCGAAACGCTTGCGGTGGGCGACATGCCTGCGATTGCGGCTACAGGGAGGGCGAGGCGTGTTTTGAAGGGGGGCGTTGCGAGGGGAATCCCTTCGCACAAGGGAGGCCGCTTGCGGCCGACCGCCGCAAAAGTGAAAAGTGGGGAGAGAAGTGTAAGGAGGGATGGTGCCGGCTTCGCTCGTTCAGTCCATGGTTTCGAATTGGCGGTGGTGGAGTGGGAGCGTCAGCAGTTGGGGGCGGTACAGCCTGTGGCCGTGTTGGGCGACAGGAAGCGACATTATCTGTGCCCATTGCGAGCAGGTTCTTCCGGATATTGTGTATTGGTCCGTTTCGGGTAAGATAGGGCAGTCCTGAGCAGAGTATTTGAAGCGGGAGATTGTTAGGGGCTGCGCCGGGTCAGCGTACCGCACAGATATAGGAACAGTGACGATGTTAAAGGTACTTCTGCATGTGTCGAGACTCATTGACAACCTGTCAGAACGAATTGGCGGCGTGTCTGTGTATCTTGTGATCATTACGGTAGCGGTTGGGTTCTACAATGTGCTGGTGCGTTATATGGGGCAGTTTATTGGCGTTCAGTTGTCCTCCAATCTCTTTATCGAAATGCAGTGGTATCTGTACTCGCTGGTCTTCTTTCTGGGTTTTGCCTATATCCTCAAGAACGGCATCAACGTACGCGTTGACTTCATCTATGCGAACTGGGACAGGAAGCGCCAGGCGATGCTTGACTTCTGGGGGCATCTGTTCCTGCTTGTTCCCTACTGCGTCATCGGCGTCTGGGTGTCAGTAAATCCGGTGATGACCTCCTGGCGGCAGTGGGAAATGTCGCCTGATCCGGATGGGTTGCCGCGCGCGCCTCTGAAGACGATGATCATCGTTGCCTTTGCGCTCTTGCTGTTGCAGGCGATTTCCGAGTTGATCAAGCTGTATGCAGTTTTGCGAGGCGAGGATGAAGAGGCCATGGATTTGACAGAGCACCAGGAAGCCTTGCGGATCGAGTAAGGGTTCTCTGCGGGCCAGTTGACGCCGCTGGCGGCAGTCTTCGGGTCTGGAGAAGGTTGGTATTTTTGCGGGGCGGGTCACACGAAAGGGAGTGACTATGGGGTTGGAATGGCTGGCAATTGTGATGTTCATACTGTTTTTTGTGCTGATCCTGTATGGATATCCGGTAGCGTTTTCATTTGCCGGGACCGCCTTCGTCTTCATGTTGATTGGCTGGGCGCTGGGCATATTCAACATGAACTGGATCAAGCTGCTGCCCAACCGCTGGTTCGGCACGATGTCGGACTTTACGCTGCTGGCAATTATATTCTTCGTCTTTATGGGGGCGATATTCGAGAAATCGGGGCTGGCTGAGCGGTTGTTGACGACGGTCGGTATATTGCTGGGAGCGATGCGCGGCGGTCTGGCCCTGGCGGTGGTACTGGTGGGGACGCTGCTGGCGGCGGCTACCGGGGTGGTGGCGGCCACGGTCATTGTGATGGGGCTACTGTCGCTGCCGATCATGGTGCGCTATGGATACAATCACCAGCTTGCGACAGGAATTATTACGGCGTCGGGGACGATGGCGCAACTGTTGCCGCCGAGCCTGGTGTTGGTGGTGTTGAGCGATCAGATTGGGGTGGGTGTGGGCGATCTGTTTGTCGGCGCGCTGATTCCGGGGCTGATACTCTCGGGTCTCTACGCGCTGTACGTGATAGGGATCGCCATAGTTCGTCCACAGGACGCGCCGGCTCTGCCACCCGAAGCACGAACAGTTCAGGGTGCGGCGTTGATGCGCCAGACGCTGATTGCGGTCGTTCCGCCGGTTCTGTTGATTTTCTCTGTGTTGGGCAGCATTTTTCAGGGCATCGCCACACCGACGGAGGCAGGCGCGGTCGGCGCGATTGGCGCCTGTATTCTCACGGCGTTCAACCGGAATCTGAATTGGAAGCTGATCAAGGACGCGGCGCGGTCGACGGCCAATATCACCGCACTGGTGATCATGATTCTGTTCTGTTCGACCTATTTCGGGCTGGTCTTCGACCGTCTGGGAGGGCAGGACTACGTACAGGGCTTGCTGACGAGTCTGCCGGGCGGGTTCTGGGGATTTGTGATCGTCGCCAACATCGCGATCTTCCTGTTGGGCATCAATCTGGAGTTCATCGAGATCAGCTTTATCGCGATGCCACTGTTTGTGCCTGCCGCCCTGGAGCTGGGCTTCACAAATGCGCAGATGGTCTGGTTCGGGGTGATGATGGCCATCAATCTGAACATGGCGTTCATCTCGCCACCGGTCGGATTCTCGCTGTTCTATCTGCAAAGCGTGGCGCCTCCAGAGGTGAAGACTGCGGATATACACAAGGGCGCATTGCCGTTCATGGTGCTGCAGGGCATCGCCCTCGTAATCGTTATCCTTGTTCCGGAGACGGTGACCTGGCTGGTGGAGGCGGCATCATAGGCAGATAAGACAGGAGGGCCGGCAAGGAAAGAGGGGCGAGCGGTGCGCTCGCCCCTTTGCTTTTTCTATTCGTCACCGCCAGGAGTTCGGCGTCACCCAGCTCACATCAGCGGCTTCGGCCCACGTATTGCAGGTAGCTGAGCTCGGCCAGACCGTGCCAAGCATGAATGGCGTCGCGGAATGCCAGCCAATCTTTGAAGATGGAAGCAAAGTCTGCATCAGCGGCGGCGGTCTCGTCGAAAAGCTCGAAGGCGGCCTCCTCTGCATCTTTCAGCAGATCATCGGGAAACGGCCGCAGCTTGACACCGCCGTCGTTGATCAAGCGACGGAGTGCGACCGGGTTCCTGGCATCGTAGCGCGCCATCACTCTGACATTTACCTCGTAAGCGGCGGTTTTGAGTGCTTCCCGATACTGTTCGGGGAGCTTTTTCCATTCGTCCAGATTTACATGGACCTCCACTGACGAGCCGGGATCCCACCAGCCGGGGTAATAGTAGTAGCTGGCGACCGTGTGGAAGCCCATCCTCTCGTCTTCGTAGGGCCCGACCCACTCGGCTGCGTCGATCGCCCCGCTCTCAAGGGCCTGGAAGATCTCGCCGCCGGGCAACATCTGCACGGAAACGCCCAGCCGCGCCATCACCTGGCCGGCGATGCCGGGGATGCGCATTCTCAGCCCTGCCAGGTCGGAGACTGAGTTTAGCTCTTTATTGAACCATCCTCCCATCTGGACTCCTGAGTTGCCAACAGGGAACTGTATGATATTGAACCGTTCTGCATGGATTTCCTGAAGCTTTTCCAAGCCGCCGCCTTCGTACAGCCACGCGTTCTGCTGTCGGGCCGTCAGACCAAAGGGCAGGCCGTTGTTGAGGGCAATGACAAAGCCCCTGTCAGTATAGTAGTGGGAGACGGTGTGACCGATAGGGACGTCCCCTTCTTCGACGGCGTTCAACACGCCAAGACCTGGAGCCAGTTCACCGGCTGCGCGGGGACGGATCAGGAACCTGCCATCTGTTAAGGCTGCGACGCGGTTGGCAACCAATTGCGCGCCCCAGAAAATCGAGTCCAGATCAGCCGGCCAACTGGTTGCCATCTGCCACTCGATGACAGGCAGGCGGGCGTCTTCCGCCACTGCGTTCTCGATCTGAACCGGGGGAATCAGGCCGGCTTGTGCGCGGCCAGCTATGCTTAGTGCGGCCGACCCCGCTGCGGCCAACCCAAGAAAACTTCTCCTGTCCATTGCAGGAATCTCCTTCCCCTGCGCGCCAGCAGGAAAGTTCATATGACAAGCCGCCATCAGTTACCGAGTTGATCGAAACGGGAGAGCGCTCTGCGACGCTCTCCCGTTTCCTGGATCATCATCTCTTTGAAAGCCATGCGCGGCGCGCATGGGCAGATCAGCGACTTCGGCCAACGTATTGCAGGTAGCCGCGCTCGGCCAGACCGTGCCAGGCCTGAATCGCGCCACGGAAGGCGGACCATTCCTTGAGGATTGATGCGAAGTCGGCGTCTTCGGCGGCGGTCTCGTCGAACAGCTCGAATGCGGACTCTTCGGCGGCCTGCATTACATCGTCGGGGAAGGGCAGCATCGTGATGTCGGCGTCCTGGATCAGGCGGCTAAGAGCGGCCGGATTCTTGGCGTCATAGCGCGCCATCATGGTGGCGTTGGCGGCGTAGGCGGCGGTCTTGAGGACTTCCTGATACTGCTCCGGAAGCTTGTTCCACTCATCGAGATTAATCTGGATTTCCAGGGACGGGCCCGGCTCCCACCAGCCTGGGAAGTAGTAGAAGCTGGCGGCTTTGTGGAAGCTCAGTTTTTCGTCATCGTAGGGGCCGACCCACTCGGCGGCGTCGATGGCGCCGGTCTGCAGGGCCTGGAAGATTTCGCCGCCGGGCAGCACCTGCACGGTTACGCCCAGGCGGTCCATGACGCGGCCGCCGAGGCCGGGGATACGCATCTTCAGACCTTCCATGTCGGCGACTGAGTTGATCTCCTTGTTGAACCAGCCGCCCATCTGCACACCGGTGTTGCCGGCGGGGAACTGGATGGTGTTGAATTTTTCGGCGTAGACCGTTTGCAGCATCTCCAGGCCGCCGCCTTCATAGAGCCAGGCGTCCTGCTGGCGGGATGTGAGGCCAAATGGGAGAGCGGTGCCGAAGGCGGTGATGGGGCTCTTGCCTATGTAGTAGTAGGAGGCCGTATGGCCGATGGGCACAGCGCCTTCTTCGACGACGTTTAGGACTTCCAAGCCGGGTGCGAGCTCCCCGGCGGCGCGGGCTTCGATTATGAATTTGCCCTGCGTCATGGAGGCGACGCGCTGGGCAACAGTCTCGGCGCCACCGAAGATGGTATCGAGGGCGGGCGGCCAGCTGGTGGCCATCTGCCATTCGATTTCGGGCAGGCTGGCGTCCTCTGAGACTGCGCCTTCGAGCTGGCCCGGAGTCATTACGCCGGCCTGTTCACAGCCGGCGACGGTGAGGGCTGCGGCGCCTACGGCACCTGTTGCAGCTACTTTCAGGAATCTTCGTCGATCCATTTCATATTCTCCTTTCACTTGTACCTGTATGAAATATGGTATGCGCGCAGTGCAGCGTAATTGTACTCAGAGGGGGAAATTCTGACAAGAGTTGACCGCAGGAGGCGGCCAGTTGGGCCGGAGAAGGGCCATTTGTGGGTGCTGATTCTGCGAGATGTCAGAGGCGGACTCGGGACCAGTTTGCCGATAAGAGCCTGAGCAGCGGCGGCCGGCGCAAGTGGCAAGCGGGGTTTATTCTCCGGAATTCCAGTCCTGGCCGTCCAGATGGGCTCCGAAGGACATGTAGGCGACGGTACCGCCGTCGACGTAGATAGTCTGCCCTGTGACAAAGTCGGCTGCGTCGGAGGCGAGGAAGGCGGCCACGTGGCCGATATCGGCTGGTTCGCCCAGGCGACCCCAAGGAACCGTGGCTTCGAAGATGGCGGGGTTGTAGTCGGGAATGTCTGCGAAGTAGCGTGGTACTTCGATGAGACCGGGGGCGATGGCGTTGACCCGCACCTTCTGTGGGGCCAGCTCAACGGCCAAATGGCGGGTGAGGGCGGCGACTGCGCCTTTGGTGGCGGCGTAGACGGAGTAATCAGGGACGCCGGAGTGGGAGTGCACGGAAGCAAGGTTGATCACCGACCCGCCGCCTGCTTCCTGCATGTAAGGCAACGCGCGTTGGATGCAGAAGATTTGGCTACGGACATTTATGGCGAACAGTTTTTCGAAGTGGTCAGGTGTGACATCGGCGATCGAGCGCGTCTCGGTGAGGCCGGCGTTGTTGACGAGCACGTTGAGGCCGCCGAGGTGGTCGGCGGCGGTCTCTACGACTTGGGCGCAAAGTTCGGCGGACTGGGTGAAGTCGCCTTGGACGGAAGCTGCCGTTCCTCCGGCGGCGCGGATCTGGGCAACGGCAGCGGCTGCGCCCTCGTCGCTGTAGGGGTAGTGGCAGACGACGGCTGCGCCGCGTCGGGCCAGTTCGAGTGCGATGCCCTGGCCGATGCCGCCGTGATCGACGCCGGTAACGAGAGTTTTCTTGCCGGCCAGAGAATCCTTGTCGCTCATTTCACTGTTCTCTGATGTGTGCAGGGGTCCGGAACGAGAGACTCGGAGGAGGCCTTTACGCCATGCCAATCTTTCGGAAACATGTCTAAGATTTGTTCGCTCGTTGCTTGAGATAGGCAAGGCTGTGCCGGATGCCGCCCACCGGGTCGCCGACGCCGCGAAATTCGAAGATGTAGTAGACATGCTGGGGCAGCCGATCGAGCGCGTTGAGAATGTCGCCAAGAGGCAGGACGCCTGTGCCGAGGGGGGCCGGGGGGTCAGCGGGATTGGCGGTCTTGTCCTTCAGGTGGGCGGCGATGATCTTGTCTGAGAGGGCATCGATGGCGGCGACGACGTCCTGGCCGTGGTTGGGGTAGTTTCCCATGTCGAGATTGGTGCGGAGGGCGGGAGAGTCCAGGCGGGAGAGGGCCCCGTGGACCTCGGCCAGGGTGCCGCCGGGCGTGCGGGCGTAGTTTTCGAGGGCGATCGTAGTGTTTTGGGCGGCGGCGTAGTCGACGACTTGCCGGGCGCGGGCCCAGCCTGCCTGATCGTCGGGGGGTGGCGTGGGACCGGGGAAGAAGCGGACGATCGGCGCGCCGAGTGCGGCGGCGGAGTCGATGTCCTGGCGGAGCTGCAGAGCGGACTCGGTGTTGCCGAAGAGGGTGGCCTGCGTGGCGTATGTAACCAGGAGGCCGGCGCCGGCGATGCGGCGGGCCGCTTCGGTCAGTTCGGCATCGAGCCGGGGCCATGTCTCCCGGCGCAGCTCCAGGCCGTCGGCGCCGGTCCGGCGGGCGATATCGATCAGATCCCAGACGGTACTTTCGCCGCTTTTGAGCTCGTCCTCCAGCTGCATGGCGGAGATCAGAATCGGTCGGTGGGCGGGCGCGGATGCGCCCGTGTCAGGTGTGGGATGTGCTGATTGGCTGGTCAAGTTCGCCTCACTCGGAAAAGCTCAGGTCAAGAGGGGAATGAAGCCCTGCGGCCGCAGAGGCCGAGAGCGGGAGAGCCTGCCACGCGCCGGCTCACTGTGGGGGGCCCTGATTGGGTAGTTTCCCGGTCAGGTATTCCCCCCAACGAAAAGCCGGCGCGGAGGCCTGCTTAGTGATGTCAGCCTGCGGTCGTCCACTCCGGTTCCGGCTGGATTGTCGTTTCCGGGGGTGGGCCGGGGTCGGGGCGGCCACTGCCTTCGAGGCGGCTGATGAGTTGGACGGTCATATCGCCTTCGACGAGGCACTGGCAGGACAGGCGCACACCGGACAGACCCTTTTCGGCCAGTTTCTCTTTTTCGGCGACGGTCATTTTTGCAGGTTCGCCACCGACAAAGGCGACGCGGCAGGTGGTGCACTTGCAGTTGCCACCGCAGGCATGCAGCTGGTCGACGGCTGCGTCCTCAACCAGAGCAAGGACCAGACGTTTGCCAGCTTGTACATCGAACGTGCCAACATTTTCTACTGTCAACTTAGGCATGAAATTCAACTCCTGTGCGTGTAAGGGATCGGAACGGATTCCCGAAATTATTTGCGCGGTGCAAATTGTTTCTGCATTTTCTCACATTTCCTGGACAAATACGAAGAGAAGATCATTGACGTTGGTTTGGGTCGGGCCGGTCAGAAGCAGGTCATTGGTGGCGCGCAGGTAGGGATAGGCGTCATGGCGGCGGAGGTGACCGGCGGCGGAAAGGCCGGCGAGCTCGCCTCTGTGGACGGTGCCGCTGTCGGCCAGACCGCCGGCGCTGTCGGTGGGTCCATCGGTGCCGTCGGTGGCGAGAGAGACGACGGTGATGCCCGGCAGATGCTGGAGGGCAAGGGAGGCGGCGAGGGCGAGTTCCTGGTTGCGGCCGCCCTGACCGGGATTGTCACCGAGGCTGACTGTGGTTTCGCCGCCGAGGATCAGGCAGGCGGGCGCGGGTACGGGCAGGCCGCTGTCCTGCACTTCGCGGCCGAGGCCGACGAGAACTTTGGCGACTTCGGCGGCCTCGCCTTCGACGTAGGTCGAGAGCAGAATCGTGTTGTAGCCGAGTTCGGTTGCCTTTGCTAGGGAGGCGTTGGCGGCGGTGCGGTTGTCGGCGACGACGAGTGTGTTGCTGGCGGCGAAGACCGGATCATGCGGTTTGGGCGTGTCGGGGATGTCGCCGGCGAGCCCAGCCTGCAGGCGTTTGAGGATGACCTCGGGAAGGGTTTTGGTCAGGCCGTATTTTTCGACGATGGCCCAGGCGTCGGCCCAGGTGCTTACGTCGGGGACGGTGGGCCCGCTGGCGATTACGTCGAGGGGGCTGCCGATGACGTCGC
>JAPPKG010000005.1:0-9870 GCA_026914085.1 Caldilineaceae bacterium
CGCCTTCCTTGACCAACCATTCATCCCTGACACCATTCAGGCTTAGTAGTTACGGATATCAAGTTAACTCCCTCTACCCCGAGAGAAAGTCGTCTATCGCTTTGCGGGCGATGCGGTATTGGGCGCCGATGCGTTTGGCTTGGAGTGAGCCGTCGTCGATGAGGGCCTGGATGTCGGCGGGGGCGACCTGGAGGTAGGCGGCGGCCTGTTCGAGGGTCATGACGGCGGGGGCTGCGGGCGGTTGGGGTGGGGTGGGGGGCTGGGGCGCCGCGGGTGGGTTGGGCGCGGGGGCGCCGGGCTGTGGTGCGCCTTGCGGGGGGTTCATGGCGTTGGTGATCATGCCGGCCATGCCGGCGCCGAGGCCGATTCCGGCGCCGAGGCCGAGGCCTTCGCCGGTGCCGCCGGCGCCGCCCGGTTGCTGAGCGGCGTCGCCCAGGGCGCGGGCTGTTTTGAACTGCATGTAGGCGGCCATGTCGCCGATGGCGCCCATGCTGGCGCGTTCGTCGATGGCTTTGGCGGTCTCCTCGGTGGGGCTGATGGAGACGATGCGGAACTGCTTGAGCGCCAAGCCCATGGCGGTGAAATCGTCCTGCAGGGTGGCGCGCATGGCGGCGCTGAGCTCGTCGAAGAGCCGGGGCAGGTCGAGAATGCTGGTCATGTTCTCGCCCCACATGTCGGTCATGCGGCTGATGATGGCGCTGCGCAGGAAGTCGTTGATCTGGCCGGTACGGTACATGCCCTGTGTGCCGACGAACTGGTCGACGAAGCGCTTGGGGTCGGCGATCTGCATGGTGTACTGGCCGAAGCCGCGCAGGCGCACGAGCCCGAGGTCGGTGTCGCGCAGGGTGATGGGCTCGGGCGTGCCCCACTTCATGTCGGTGAACTCGCGCATGTTGGCGAAGAAGACTTCGGCGGTGAAGATGTCCTGGCCGCCTGTGCCCATGCGCAGGAGTCCCGACAGGATCGGGAGGTTGGCGGTGGTGATGGTGTGGCGTCCGGGTTCGAACAGGTCGAGTGATTTGCCGTCGCGGTAGAAGACGGCGCGCTGGCTTTCGCGCACGATGACCTGGCTGCCGAAGCGGAAGTCGCCGGAGCCGACCTCGGGCACGCGTACGACGAGCTGCTGGGCGCCCTGATCCGGGGCTTCGATTACGTCAATGATTCTTGCCATCAGTTTTCTCCTGTCTGGCGGACGCGGGCGGGCGGCTATTCGCTTTCTGCCGCTGTTGTTATCGTTTGGCTGCGCTTGTCAAAGAGGCGCTGGAGCTCGGTCACGGTGTCGTTGACGGCTTCGATGGCGGGGCCGATCGCTTCCCGATCGGCCGCGCCGGCCTCCAAGGCGTCGATGCTGTCGTTGATCTCCCGGGCGCGCTCGGCCAGGGCGGTGTCGAAGCGGTGGAGGGCGTTGAGCTGTTCCTCCTGGATCTTGACGGCTGCGAAGAGACCGGCGTAGCCGTAGCTGGCCGTCCTGATGCGGTCGATGAGCGTCTGCAGGCGCTGGATGGCGCCGTCGGCGTCATCGATCCAGGCCAGGCCGCCGCTGCGCAGCAGTTTCTTCTGGACGTCGTAGAGGCGCTGCTTTTCCTGCTCCAGTTCGGTTACCAGGAGCTGGCGCAGGCGGTGGTCGGCCTCGCGGCGCAGTTCCTTATCGGTGTATTCCTGCACCAGCGGCAGCCCCTTGAGCACGCGCTCGATGGCTCCCATATTCTGATCAGCTTTTTCCACGAAGGAATCGGTCATTTTTGTCCTCTTGTCCGGCCGGTTTACGACGCGTCGATCAGACGGGGCGAATTCCGGTCCCGCTATGTGATGGGTTAAATGCTTTCTCTATACATTACGCTGCGCTGTTCATCCGGGTTGCAGCCCGTTGGGTCAGGAAGACCTCGCTGCCGCAGTAACCGCACTGGATCAGTCCTTTGCCGGCCAGCTCGAGTTCGCCGCCGCAGTTGGGGCAGTTGCGCCCGTCGGTGAGCTTCTGGCTGTCGACGCTGTAGAGAAGACCTTCCTCCCAGTTGATGGCGCCGCTGAAGAGCTGTTTGCCGACCAGGTTGCGGATCATATCTTCCACGGTTTCGCGCGGCTGCTGCAGTTCGACGATGATCTCCTGCACGCTCACCTGGCCCTGTGTAAGGACCATATTGAGGATCTTCTTCTCCTGCGCGACCTGCGCGAATTCGGTCAGCTCCTGCTGCCCTTTGCGCCAGAGATAGAAGCCGATGCCCAGCAGGGGCGCGCACACGATCAGCGCCAGGAAGAGACCCAGCGCGATGCCGCCGGCGGTCGTGCCGGAGGTTATGACCGCTACGGTCCAGCCGAGGAAGAGGACGGCTGATATTGCCATCGTTGCCAGGCCGACGATGCGGCCGCCACCGCGCATAGTTCGCTCCTTATTGAACCCGAGGACACGCTGTAATTACGTGCCGCGCCGCAGTCTCTTGGTGAGAAGTCATTTCCGATTTCGATCTCTGAAATAGACCCAAATCATCGTACCCAGAACGATGAGGATTAACCACACTCCACAGAGATCGACGAACGGTTCGCAACAGAGGACCAGCCAGTCCATCATGAGATTGAACGCCCAGAGATTTTGGGGCAGGCGGCGGTCACGGGACGTGCTGGTCGATGTTGGGTCAGTATAGTCGTCCGCGATGGACGGAAATGGCCTATTCTATCCCCTGTGCACGGGAAAACCACAATCTCTTCCTTATCCGGTACCGGCTACTCAGGCATCTAAGCGCCGTATGGGACAACTCACATTGCGGGAGTCTTCACGCTCATTTTGCAGAGAGCGGCGCATTCCAGTTTTATCCGAAGCCACCGCCTCCGCCGCCGCCACCACCACCGCCGAAGCCGCCGCCGCCGGAGAAACCGCCGCCGCCGCTCCAGCCGCCTCCGCCTGTGGAGGAGCTGCTGGGGCGGCTGGTCATGGTGGCGCTGGTGCTGGTGAGCATGGCGCCGAGGCCGGCGCTCATGCCGGTCAGGCTGGCGCCCAGCCCGCGGCTGACGTCGCCGAGGCCTCCGCCGAGCCCGCCGCCTGTCGGGGAGCCGGAGGGCGTTGCGGGCGATTCGCCGCCGGCGCGGTCTCCGCCGCTTGCCGGCCGGAGCGGCCGTCCAACGGGACCGGGCCCGTAGTACCAGCGCCGGTATGGTCCGTACAGTGTCGGGTCGGGGATGTACCAGCCGGGTGCGGGTGCGTCGACGGCTTCAAATTTGCGAATGTACTGGGAATCGACGCCAAAGGCGATGGCGAAGGGCAGCCAGCGGTCCCATAGCTCTTTTTGTTCTTCGAGGTCGCTGTAGCGGTCGATGTTGCGCAGGTAGCGTTTGAAGGCCTGCCAGCGTGCGGCCAGTTCGGCGCCGGCGTCGGTTTTGCGGGGCATGAAACGGGAGAGCAGCAGGAAGCCGAAGGCGGTTGCTGCAAGCCCGATGCCTGGCAGAGCAGCGGCGCCGGTGAGTCCGCTGAAGAGTGTCCACAGTCCCAGGCCGGCCAAGCCTGCCAAGACAAGCAGGCAGACTCCGAGGCAACCGTACTGGTTGCGCACCTTTTCCGGGCTGCGGGCAAAAAAGCCGTGTGCGGTCACATCGTCATACAGCGCTCGCTTGAGAGCCGGCAACTCTTTGTGGAATCTGTTCTTGAGATCCGAGAGTCTGACTTCACCCTTGAGCTCAAAGAGGCTGTCCAGCAGGAGCTGCTCGAAGGCGGAGACGGGCAGGTTCCGGTTTTCGTAGCGGTAGATGAAGTCGCGCGCAACCTGGAATTTGCCGGTTTTTTCTTCGGTGATGCTGATGACCTTGCGCTGCGCGAGGTCGACAAGCGTGGCGACGATGTCCTGCATATCGGCCTGCTCGTCCAGCAGGGTACCGGCGACGCCGGGGGCGAGGTCATCGGGCGGTTCGGGCAGGTAGTCGGCGACCATATCGACCGGTTTGTCGCGGCCGAGACGGTACCAGAGCAGGTAGAGAGCGACCGGTCCGCCGAGGAGGAAGAGGAGACCGAGCGTGCCGAACAGGAGTGTAAGAATCGGGCCCCAGCGCTCGCGAAAGCGTATTTCCGCTTCCAGTGCGGCGGCTTCGGCATCGGCCCTTATCTGCCACGGCTGCGGTTCGCCGGCCACCACGCCGGGCGTAAACTCGACGCGTACTTCGAAGGCTTGACCGGGGGGCAGGCTGCTGTCGAGCACGTAGGCGATCTCGCGGCCGCTTTCCAGGCGTGAAGCCGAGGCGATGTCGCGGGCGTCCTGCCAGGCTTCTCCTCTGTTCGTGTACGCGGCCCACTCATGGATCGCAGCCGGCGCCACGACGTTCACCCGGCCAGCCTGCACGGGGAAGCTGCGTTCGCCGTAGATTGGCTGCCACCAGAGCTGGTCGCCGGCCTCGTAGTAGCGCAGGCCGCCGTGTACAGTATAGGCAAGGGTATAGGTTTCGCTGCGGTTGAAGGTGGGCGGGAAATACCAGTAAACGACGTAACGGGGGCCTCTATCGGTTACGGTAAATGTAAAGGGCTCTTTGCCACTGCTGGCGAGTCGATAACGGTTGCCGCTGGCGTCTGTCAGGGTCCAGCCGTCGATAGAATCGAAATAGCGTGTGGGGATTTCGCGATAGCCGAAGGTGAAGGTGCCGCGTGTAAAGCGGATGGTCTGATGCTCGGTCACTTCGAAGGTGCCGTCCCTGCTGATGATGATATCAACGTCGAAGCGTTCCCAGAGCAGGGACTTCTCCTGGGCGAAGGCGGGGTGGGCGTGCAGGATCAGGAGGACGCCGAGAAGAACTGCGGCGCCGGTGAGCAGGCGTGCAGGCAGGCGGGCTGGTATTGTCATGATCGCCAGGCCGACGATGCGGCCGCCAGCGCGCATTGTTTGCTCCTTATTGCTTGGGAGGACTCGTTGACTCAACCGGTATAAGTGCACTGACGTTGCGGCATCCTTGTGGCCCATCCTGCAGAGAGCAGGCGCATTCCGATTCTATCCGAAGCCGCCGCCACCTCCACCGCCGCCGCCGCCACCGCCACTGAAGCCGCCGCCGCCGGAGAATCCCCCACCGAAGCCGCTGCCGCCGGAGAATCCCCCGCGGCTCCAGCCGCCGCCGCCTGTGTAGGTGCTGCTGGGCCGGCTGGTCATGTTGACGCTGGTACTGGTCAGCATCGTGCCGAGGCCGACACTCAAGCCTGACAGACTGCTACCCAGCCCGCTACTGACAGCGCTCAGGTTTCTGCCCATGCCGCCGTCGAGCCCGCCGCGCCCCGGGGACCCGGAGGACAAACCGGGCATTCCGCCGCCAATGCCTCCGTCAACGACAACCGGTCCAAGCGACCGGCCGGCTGAGCCGGTCCCATAGTATGCGCTCCGGTAAGGTCCGTACAATGTCGGGGAGGGAATATACCAACCGGGCGCGGGTGCTTTAACCTTTTCAAATTTGCGGATGTACTCCTTATCCAAGCCAAAGGCGATGGCATAGGGCAGCCAGCGGTCCCACAGCTCTTTCTTTTCTTCGAGGTCGCTGTAGCGGTCGATATCGCGCAGATAGCGTTTGAATGCCTGCCAGTGTGCGGCCAGCCGGGAGCCACGGGTGGTTTTGCGGGGCATGAAACGGGAGAGCAGCAGGAAGCCGAATGCGGTGGCGGCAAGGCCGATGCCGGGAAGCGCGGCGGCGGCGGTGAGACCGCCGAACATAGTATAGAGTCCCCTGCCAGCCAGCCCTGCGAGCACGAACAGAATTATGCCTAGGACAGCGTACTGTTTGCGCACTTTTTCCGGGCTGCGTGCGAAGAAGCCCTGCGCAATCACTTCGCTGTAGAGGGCGCGTTTGAGGGCCGGTACCTGCCTGTGAAACCTGTGCCTCAAGTCGGAAAGCCGGACATCACTCCTGCCTCTGAAGAGGCTGTGAAGAAGGTGTTGCTCAAAGGAGGAGACGGGCAGCTTGCGGTTTTCGTAGCGGTAGATGAAGTCGCGCGCGGACCGGGATTTGCCTGTATTGTCTTCGGTGATGCTGACGACCTTGCGCTGCGCGAGGTCGACAAGCGTGGCGATGATGTCCTGCATATCGGCCTGCTCGTCCAGAAGCGTGCCGACGACGCCGGGGGCCAGGTCGCTGGGCGGTTCGGGCAGGTAGTCGGCGACCATATCGACCGGTTTGTCGCGGCCGAGACGGTACCAGAGCAGGTAGAGCGCGGCCGGTCCGCCGAGGAGGAAGAGCAGGCCGAGAGCGCCGAGCAGGAGCGTAAGGATCGGGCCCCAGCGCTCGCGAAAGCGCATTTCCGCTTCGCGGGCGGCTGCTTCGGCATCGGCCCTAATCTGCCACGGCTTCGGTTCGCCGGCGACGACGCCGGGGGTAAACTCGACCCTTACTTCGAAGGCCTGACCGGGGGCCAGGCTGCTGTCGAGCACGTAGGCAATCTCGCGCCCGCTTTCCAGGCGTGTAGCCGAGGCGATCTCGCGGGCGTCCTGCCAGGCTTCTCCTCTGTTCGTGTACGCGGCCCATTCATGGATCGCGGCGGGCGCGACGACGTTCACCCGTCCTGCCTGTACGGGGTAGCTGCGGTCGCCGTAGATTGCCTGCCACCAGAGCTGGTCGCCGCCCTCGTAGTAGCGCAGGCCGCCGCGCACAGTATAGCCAAGGCTAAAGGTCTCGCTCCGGTTGGAGATGGGGGGAAAATACCAGTTGATGATGTAACGGGAGGACTTTTTGGTGACGGTAAATGTATATGGCTCTTTGCCGAAGCTCGCATAGCGGTAGCCGTTGCCGCTGGCGTCGGTCAGGGTCCAGCTGTCAAGGGAAGTGAGGTTCTTTATGGGGATGTCGCGATAACCGTAGGTGAAGGTCCCGCGCGTAAAACGGATGGTCTGATGCTCGGTCACTTCAAACGTGCTGTTTTTGCGGATGATGATATCGACGTCGAAGCGCTCCCAGAGCAGGGACTTTCCCTGCGCGGATGCGGGGTGGGCTTGCAGGATCAGGAGGGCGCCGAGAAGCAGTGCGGCGCCGGTGAGCAGGCGTGCAGGCAGGCGGGGCCGTCTTCGGGAAGCGTGTGGACGCCTCGGTTTGTGTCGGGACGGAATCTTGAAGTGTGGCATCATTTACCTCTTGTGACACTACCGGGGAGCTGCGGGCAGCCTGTTCCGGGCACGGATGCCGGGGGATGCCCTCAGTGTCGCACAGCGGCGCCTGACATGCCTGACATTCTACCAACTTTTTGGCTGACAATTCAATTGGGGGGAGTTCAGGGGCTTATAGAGAAGCTGCGGGGCCATCCGTTGCACTCTCCTGTTGATGGGGATGCACCCGGTTGCGTTCGGAGGACATCTGCGTCGTTTGGACCGGCCGGATTGCCACATTGCCTAACGCGCCGGAACCAATATTGGTCTTTTTGTTTGGGTGCGACAGCAAGAAAACTTGACATTGTACGACTCTTGTGATAGCGCTATTTGGATGATCTCACTTTGTGGATGATCTGAAGCCAGAGGAGTTTCGAATACAAGAATTTCAAAGCAGAGTCAGCTTTGAAAAACTGGTGCAAAATCTGGCAGAGCATGGAGTAGCTGTGGTTGGACAGAAGAGAACAGGGGTAGCTATGTGGATGCATTCATTTCTGCCTGGGGGGAAGCGTGACAGAAAAGAAGGAAGGTCGCGCGAAAGTTTCATTCAAGAGGAGAGGGAGTTCCTATCAGGGGTCCGCGGCCCTTCAAGACCTTGATCTCTTGCAGGATGATCGTGCAGAGACGATGCGAATCGTGACTGGAATATACGAAAGATCTTTGCGTGAAATCAGACGGTGGCAGCTAGATGCAAAGAGACTGCAACTGTCGAAGACGCCGTTGTGGGCGAGGAAAGCCTAGGAATTGGGTGACATCGTGCATAGACTTCAGATAGGATTTGCAGATGATGGTTGCAGGTTGGAAAACCTTTACGACCATGTGGCGCGGCAGGCTGGGACTTCGGAGTGGTTAGGCAGGTTTGTATCGTTCAGGCGTTATGTTAACAGTGCGGAGTCTGTTCCTGATTGTCTAGAGTGGAACGGTGTTGCCAAAAGGCCACGAACTGCGGGTCTGTCAATCGCCGCGGGATTGCCTGAGGACGGATAGCCATGGCAGAAATCATTCGTGAAACTATGCGGCACATGGCCGCACGGCCCGTTGCTTTCTCTGTCGAGGATGTTGTCAGTTTGGCAGGTCTGGAAGGATTAGAAGGCACTGTCGAAGAGTCCTTGAGAGAGCAATGCGCCAGAGGAACCATCATTTGCCTTGACAGGGAGAAGGATGGTACGGCGACTGCTAGTCGGATCCTGGCCCGCATCGATTCAGAAACAGGGGAAGTTCCCAACTGTGAAGAACAGGAAAGTACTTACTCCAGTGTTCACTACCTGGGTGTACGCGTTGCTGAGAAGTGGTGGGTTAGTCGGACATTAAGGTGGGCCACGGCGAAGGTAGAATACGTAAGCCACGCCCAGCTTGCCAGGGTCATGGCTTCAGCATTCAATTGTCGTGGGTGGGAAGCACCTCCACCAGAGATGCTTGATGTAGGGCGCCGGTGGGCCATGGTTGCGGATGGTTGTGTCCCTGGTACATTCGTGTTTCCTTGGGCAACAGTCTTGAGAGTAAACCCCCTATTCATTGAGCCATTTCGATTACTGTTCACCTCTGATCTGAGTGATCTGTCAATTAGAGATATAGGAACTGCATTTGACCAGTATCTTGACGATCTGCCCGCTCGAGAGGCTACGATTGTTCGAGCACGCTATCATTTGGAATCTAACATTCCAGAAACGTTAGAGGAATTAGGAATGCTCTTTGGTATAACCAGGGAGAGAGTCCGCCAGCTTGAGGCGAAAGTCCTGAGGGCAGAAACATTCAAGGTTCCCTTATGGTTGAGATTCGTTGCAGATTTTGTGCAGTCCGGTGGGTCGCTAGCAGTTCAGGGCCAGACCTCTTTGGGACTACTACAGTTGCTGGTCAAAGTCTGGAGTTTCATATCAGTTCAAGTTCTTCCTTTGGAGATCAGACTGATTGCGAACGAATATGATGTTGCTGATTATCTACGTAGCGTAGGACAGAGTTATGACCTGTGGGACTCGGGCAGCAAACAGGATTTCTATTCCGCAGATGCCTTGCCGGGATTCCTGACTCATACCGACCGAATCCGATTGAGTGAAGCAGAAAAACAGTTGCGAACCGGGCAAGTTACCAAGACAAAGCAACGCATGCTCGTGCATGCGTTGCGCTCATTGGGCGGTGCCGCCCACTACACTGAGATTGCGGAGGAATGCAACCGCCTATTTCCTGAAGAAGAAAGACCAACACACAGTTGGCATGCCGCACTCTCGTGGAATTCTCAGCCTGAGCGAAAAGATTCCGGTATCGTATGGATTGGGAGAAAAGGAATGTACGGTTTGCAAGAGCACGGTTATTCTCGACCTGATGCGAAGCTGTTTGATGAAGTTTCACGTATAGTCAACGCAACTTACGAGAGAACGCAACGACCTGTCTCAGTTGATGTTGTTATGACAGAACTAGGCAAGAAACGGCGAGAACTTAGCCGCAAGAGCGTTACGATGGCACTTTCCTTTCACGACAGTTTACTACCTGTAAGTGATGGCAGATACGTGCCAAAGAAAGATAACACAATACGGTAAGGCGATTCCCCTCACCCAAAATATGATATTGGCGCCGCGTTCCAAGCTTTCTCTTTTGGGAGGAAGAGAGTTGAATCACGGTTGGGCTAGCCAATATATCCTTGCGTCCATGCACAGCGGGATATCGGTTTCCCGAGGCTTTTCTCCTCAGTACTCTTTCCCTTCATAGTCGAGATGTCAAGCATCTCCCTCTAAGAGGCTGTTTGAAAAGTAAAGGCTGTCAGCCAAATTGTGGTATACGTAGT
>JAPPKG010000518.1:0-9809 GCA_026914085.1 Caldilineaceae bacterium
GCTCATCCCGCAGTAACCGGTTGACCATAGCGCTGCTGAAGCTGCCCCCAAGGGCGACGGCCGGCACGTCGGCCAGATCAACGCCCAAGTGACCGCCGCGGGCCAACGCCAGTGCGAGGCGGGCGTCTTCGGCATGGGCGGCCACATCCAATCCCCACGCGCCGGTCGGGGAGAGCGCAAGTACTGTATAGCCGGCATCAGCCAGGGCCACGTTTACCGGCGCCCAATCGTCGACCCAGCCGGGGAAGAGACCGAATAAAAGAGGCAGCTGCGCGCCAGAGTCGGGGAAGGGACGGTAGAGTCGGAGGGAAATGATTCGAGCACCTGCGCGTGTGAAAGCGTACGCGCGTTCCCAGGCGATTGCCCCCGCGGGAAATGGAGCCGTCTTCGTGACCGGTTCGCTCGACCAGAGATCTACGGCCTCGGGCAAGGGGGCGGGTAACGGACGTGGCCGGTGGCGGCGCAGGACGAGCGCGGGTACCTGGGTCGTTTGGGCTGCCTGCACTGTGATTGGGTAGGGGAGGTCGAATGGGCCGCTGAGGGCGGTTTCCTCGAATTGGGGAGCGACAGCCGCCGGCACATACCTGCCTATAGGGATGTTTTCAATGTGATAGTGGCCTGACTCGTCAGTGCGTGCAGCAAAGGGCGTGCCGGTACGCGTGGCGACGATTACGGAGGCGCCTTCCACTGGCTCACCGACATACAGAACCTGACCGGCCAGGCTGCCTCTGGGGACCGAAGGGTCAAATTCGACCGGTCCTCCCAGACGCTGCTCCAGCAAGTAGCCGAGCACATTCACTGTCGGAGAAGGTTCGCAAGCGGCGACCAACGCGACGTACAGCAGGAGGGGAGCCAGCCGCAGGAATATCCACTGAAGGCGGCGAGAAGAACGGTCGGCGGTATTCACGTTTTGTTCACAAGCAGATAGGAGACGCACCAGACGGCACTACGTAGGGAGTATAACACGCCCCAAAATTCGAAAACAATGGAGGATGATTCGCCTCAATGGATGCGTGCAAACGACCAGGGTCACGAAAGCTAGGGAGTTGCGACCGGTCTCAGAGAAAGCTATACTTGCTTGGACAGATCTCTCCAAACTTACCGACATTCCTGCATCCAATCGCTTGTCATTCCTCGCTGCTGAAAGCGGACTACAGCGGACTCATATTTGCCACCGGGTTTTATTCCTCAAGAACGGTGGACGACTGATGAGCGGCCGACTCGACACAAGGAGCCAACGATATGCCATCAGTAGACTTTGGCTGGCACGCGCCATCATTCCCAGTGGACGGCAGCGACGCCAACACCTTTTTGGAACAGATGCACACTCATCTGCAATTGATGGACGGTCATCTGACATCGGTCTGGGTGGACGATCACGTGCATCCTTGGGGGACCTTTGTGCCGAGAGATACGCCTGCCACAGAAGTGGCGATGACACTGGCCTATTTCGCTGCCCTCTATCCGAGCTATGACTGGGGCAGTCTGGTCTATTGTCAGTCCTATCGCAACCCGGCACTAACGGCCAAGATGGCCGCTTCGCTCCAGTGGCTTACGGGCGGACGCCACATTTTCGGGATCGGTGCTGGCTGGTTGCAGGAGGAGTACGACGCCTATAACTGGTCGTTCCCCAGACCGGCAGCCCGGATTCGCCAGTTGGAAGAGACGATCGAGATCGTCAAGCTTCTGTGGACAGAGTCACCAGCCAGCTACGAAGGGCGCTACTACCGCATCGACACTGCCTACTGCCATCCTCAGCCTAATCCGCTGCCGCCGGTGATGGTCGGCGGCGGGGGCGAGCAGTTGACGCTGCGGGTGGTGGCAAAGCACGCGGACTGGTGGAATTTGCCGGGCGGGACACCTGAGATCTATGCACACAAGTTGCGTGTGTTGCGCGAACACTGCGAGGCGGTGGGCCGAGATTATGACGAGATACGCAAGACAAGCGCATTGCCCCCGATCGCGGTCCATCTTTCGGAAGACGTTGCCCGCCAGCAGGGCGAGGCGTCACCCTACGCGTTGGGGGGCAGGGGCGCCCTCGCAGGCACACCGGACCAAGTGGCGGCGCAATTGCAGGATTATGTCGATCTGGGGGTAACGCTGTTCCAGATCCGAATTGCCGATTTTCCGGAAACGGCAGGTACGGAGCTGTTCATCCAGGAAGTCTTGCCGCGTTTTGAGGGTTGAACAGCGTCGCGTCCGCTCTGCCTTTTCTTTATCTCCAACCGGTTCATGCTCGCCGGGGTACAGGACATGAACGACAGAATAGGCGTAGGGATTGTGGGGCTAGGGCTGGCGGCAACCGCTCATGTCAAAGGATATCTGAGCCACCCTTCTGCGAAAGTACTGGCGGTCTGTGACATTGACAGCGGGCGGGCCGCGGCATTCGGCGAGCGGTACGGTGTCGAACGCGTTTATGCATTTTACTCAGATCTGCTGGATGACCGAGACGTACAGGTCATCGACATCGCGACGCCTACTTTTTTGCACGCGACGATGACGCGGCGGGCAGCGCAGGCGGGCAAACATATCCACTGCGAGAAGCCATTTTGCCGCAGCGTGGCAGAGGGGATGGATGCGGTGCGGGCCGTGAAGAACGCCGGCGTCAAGCTGCTGGTTGGCGAGACATATGTATTTCTCACTTCGCACATGAAGGCGCGTGCGCTCATCGAGGATGGCGCAATCGGCCGGCCCCTGCAGATTCGGCAGAGACACGGCGCCTGGCGGCGGCGGGCGGACCACGAACTGCATCTCAGCGCGGCGGCGCGCGCGTGGCGGCGGGACGGAGAGCAGTCCGGGGGAGGGCGCTACCCGTGGATGTTCGATCACGCAGTGCATTTCTTTGCCACGGCCGAGTATTTGATGGAGGACGCGACGATCGACGAGGTCTATGCGGTGGTTGCGGCAGGAAGCACAGGGGGACGCCGGGCGGGCGCCTCCCACGACCCGTACGCCACTGAAGAGTTGGACATTCCCATCATTACGTGGCGATACGCGGATATGGAGCGGCAGGGCGTGTGGATGCGGGCGGACCCGCTCAACGGCAAGTACGACACGATGCATGGCCTGAGCACAACTGTGGTCGGCGAAACTGGCATGATTGAAGTATTGGGAGAAGGCGGGCGCAATCTGTTGTGGGAGGGGAGACAGGAGCATCTGATTCTGCACCGGGCGGGGCGGGAAACGGTCTGCTTCCGGTTCGATGAGGAGCCAGACCGCGTGTGGGATTCGGAGATCAGCTATTACGGGCAAGGCCATGTCAGTCAGGTCCATCATCTTCTCGAAGCGATACTCGATGGTCAACCGCTGCGATACGGCGGCGAAGACGGTGTGCGCGCAGTACGCTGCACATTGGCGACAATCCTCTCTGCCGAGGAAGGGAGGCCGGTTCGGGTAGCCGAGGTGGGCGAGGACTTTACTGCATACGTGCAAAGCGGTGTTGAGGAAGGCATCTGAAGATACGTTGACTGCATTGCAGCGGCCAACATTACAGTCGGCAGTTTGCGATTTTGGAGAGGTCCTAGAGTAGAAACCACGAAGATCCCGGAGGAGGAATCGAATGTCCATTGATGTTGATCTTCTCATTGACGCCCACGCGCTTGTAGGCGAAGGGCCCATTTGGGACGCCGACGACAATGTGCTGTGGTGGGTGGATATCATGTCGAGCAAGCTGTACGCCTATGACCCGGAGGCGGGGGTTAACCGGGAATGGGACGTGGGGCAGCACGTGGGGACTGTCGTACAGCGGGCGTCGGGCGGCTTGATGCTGGCGCTGAAGGACGGTTTCGCGGCCTTTGACCCGGTCAGCGGGGCGGTGGAGATGCTTGTCGATCCTGAGTCCCACTTGCCGGGTAATCGCTTCAATGACGGCAAGTGCGACCCCGCCGGCCGTTTCTGGGCAGGGACGATGGCCTATGAGGACCAGTCGGATCAAGGTAGCGTCTATCGGATGGACACGGATCACAGTGTTCACAAGATGATTGAAGATATCGGAATCTCGAACGGCATCATCTGGAGTCTGGATGCAAAGACGATGTATTACACCGATTCGCTCGATTTCGCGATCCTGGCTTATGACTACGATGTTGAAACGGGCGGTATCCAGAATGAGCGCATCGTCATCGAATTCTCCGAAGATGTAGGCTTTGCCGACGGCTTCACGATTGACGAGGAAGGGATGCTGTGGGTGGCGCACTACGGGGCCAGCCGTGTACGGCGCTGGAATCCGGAAACGGCAGCCGTGCTGGCGGAGGTCGAACTGCCGACGTCAGCCATAACTGCCTGCGCATTCGGGGGGCCGAATCTAGACCAGCTCTACATTACAAGCGCTTCTTTCCGAATGAGCGACGCGGAGAAGGCGGAACAGCCTCATGCGGGTGGACTGTTCGTAGCGGACCCCGGGGTACGCGGGGTTGCTTCTGACAAGTTCGGCGGATAAGAGGCAGACCCAGGGGAAACACTCGGTCGTTACGGGAACAAAAGGGGGGAGGCGTTCGTCCTATATTCCAGGCTCATTGCGTTATGTTGAGATGGCAGGAGTGAGATCAGTGGGACGAATACGATTAACCATTTCGATTGTTTTGTTTCTCATAGGGATTGCTTTTGCGGGCTGCGGCGCCGGCGTTTCGGACATGGCCGTTTCCGAGTCGGCGGCGATGAGCGCGCCCGCCATGGCAGAAGAAGAGGCGTACGCAGGGCAGCAGGCAGCTGATGGCGCGGGAGAACCACGCCAGGTCATCGCCAATGCTAACATTTCCCTGGTTGTAGCCGATGCGGCGACGGCCCTGTCGGGAGTCGAGCAGATCGTTACGGATCTGGGCGGGTATGTGGCCGACATGGATCTGTCCAAGGGGAGGTATGACGAGTCGGACGTTCTGCGCGGCTCGTTAACGCTCCGTGTGCCTTCAGCGGGATTAGAGGAGGCGCTGGACTTGCTGCAGGCGCTGGCCACGGATGTGAACTACCTGAATGTAAACAGGCAGGATGTTACGGACCAGTACAGTGATCTGGATGCGCGGCTGCGCAACCTGCGGGCAACCGAGACGGAGTTGCTGGCCCTGCTAACGGAGGTGCGTGAAAGGCCCAATGCCAAGGTAGACGACATTCTGGCGGTCTACCGGAGCTTGACGGAGATTAGGGAAGAGATTGAGATGCTGCAGGGACGCAAGAACCTGCTGGACAATCAGATCGATTTCTCGACGATCTGGGTTGAATTGATCCCGGACAGCGTCTTTCGACCCATCGTGGAGGAACCCTGGAGCGCGAGCGGACCGGTACGAAATGCGTTGCGGGCACTGGTGGCAACGCTACAGGGATTGCTGACGGTGCTAATTTGGGCGGTGCTGTACTTGACCCCATTGCTGCTGGTCTTTCTAGTTCCGCTGGCTGTCCTGATCTGGCTGGCGCGTCTATGGATGGGTCGACGGCGCAGAAGGGAGGAATCGCGGTAATCCGGCTGGCTGACTGCTAAGCGCTGCCGCGTTAGCCTTTGAGCGCGCCAAAGGTGAGGCCGCCGGTGATGTATTTCTCCAGGGCCATTCCGGCCGCGACGACTGGGATGACGCTGACGAGCGAGATGGCGCTCATGTTCCACCATTCGGTGTAGCCGGTCTGACTGACCTGCATGGTCATGAAGAGGGGAATGGTGATGGCTTCACGGAAAGTTAACGTGAGGGCGACGAGGTACTCGTTCCAGGCGCCGATGAGGGAAAGGACGAAGACGGCCACCAGGCCGGGCGCGGCCAGGGGCATGGCGATTCGGAAGAGAACGCCGAGGCGGTTGGCGCCGTCGATCATGGCGCTTTCCTCGATTTCCACCGGAAGCCCTTCGAAGAAGTCGCGCATCACCCAAACGATGAAGGGGATAGCGCCACTGCTGTAAACGATGATCAGGGCCAGCCGTGTGTCGAGGAGGCCCAGCTCGCGGAACATCACCAGGAAGGCGAGAATGAAGAGCGCGCCGGGGAACATACGCTGGGACATGAATCCCAGTACGATTGAGTTGTTGCGGCCGCCGTAATCGAAGCGGGCGAGGGCGTAGCCGGCGCTGGAACCGATAACCAGAGCGACCGTCGAGGAGACAAAGGCGACGAGAACGCTGTTCATGAAGGGATCGAGGAACCAGGTGAGGCGGTCGACGAAGAGGTAGCGCCAGGCGTGAAGGCCGGGTTGAAAGTCGATAAAGGGCATGTAAGTCGCCTTGATCGACATGTCAATGGCGTTCTTGAAAGAGGTGATCACCACCCAGTACATAGGGAAGAGGAGGATAAAGGACCAGAAGCCCAGAATGCAGTAGGATATGATCGTGCGAACCCGTTTTTGTGCGGCTAGTCCCATCAGTCCTTCCCCATCGCTCGTCTTGTCAGAACAAGGTATGCCCCGCCGAAGATCATCAGGACAATCAGCAGGAAGTATGCCTGGCTGCTGCCGAAGGCCAGGTCGCCTCCTTTGACTCCGGTGCGATAGATGGCAAGCGTCACCGATTCGGTGGCCTGCCCCGGCCCTCCGCCGGTCAGCACCATGATAATTTCCACGACTTTGAAGGCATCGATAATACGGATCAGGAGCGCGGTCATGGTGATGGGCATGATCAGGGGCACTGTGATGCGCCAAAACGCCTGCAGCTGATTGGCGCCATCGACGCGGGCGGCTTCGTGCAGGTCGGGAGGCACACCCTGCAGCGCGGCCAACAGCATCAGGATCATGAAGGAACTCCACTGCCAGACGTCGATGGCCATCAGTGCGACCATCGCCCAGGTGGGGCTGGTTAGCCAAGGTACGCCTTCGAAGCCGAAGCTGCGCAGGATGTCATTGATGGGGCCGATGTCTTCCTGGAACAGCATGCGGCCAACGATGAAGGACACGACGACCGGGCTGACCATGAGAGGCATCAGGAACCAGGTGCGAAACAGTTTCTGGCCGCGGGTTATGTTGTTCAGCGCCAGCGCGACGGTCAAGCCGATGATGAGCTGGGTGGGCACAACACCAAGCATGAAGACGACGGTATTGCGAGCGGTGCGCCAGAAGGAGCGGTTGTTCAGCAGCTTTTCGAAATTGGCCAGACCGACGAATTTCGTGTCGAAATCCCCGATGCGGTAGAGGTGGAGATCAGTGAAGGCTGCGTAGAGGGTCCACAGCACGGGGACAGCCAGCAAGATGAGGATGATGGCAACTGCGGGCACCAGGAAGATCCACTTCCAAAGGTTGTCCCGGATTTCGAAGCGAAATCGTTTCGAGGGGTAGATTTGGGGTTCAGTTGCCATTTGTGCGCTGGATGATTGGCGGGCTGGCGTGACCGTTACGCCGATATGATTGAGAGAAGAGAAGCGGTCAGCGGCCAGAGACGGGCGGGTTCTTCGCCGCCCGTCTCTGGCCACTGGCATTGCAATCTGCGGTTACTTGCCCAAGGTGCGGGCGTACAGTTCGGCCTGGTGCTGGAGGCCGCCCATGCGTTCGCTAATTTCGTTAAAAGCGGCGGCGACTTCGTCCAGAGCATCCTGGGGCGGGAGTTCGTTGGCCAGCGCCTTGGAGACGCCCAGTTCGAGCGCGTCACGATACTGTACCCAGCCGCCGAAGGCCTGGTCGGTGACGGCGTTGGGATGGTCAAGGGTTTCGCGGGCGGCGTTCAGGTAGTCCATGGCCACTTCTTCGCCCAACTGCAGCGGGCCGGTGGCGAACTCTTCTACCGCTTCCATCTGGCTGAAACGGTAGGGGCTGGCGCCGGTGAGGTCGGTGACGAAAGCCAGGCCACTTTCCGGCTTGGTCAGATGGGTGACGAAGCCCCAGACGGCGTCGTAGGCCAATTCGTCGACCTGGGCGGATACGGCGATGACCCAGCCGCCGAAGGCGTGGAAAGGCGCATGACTGGGAATGTCGAAGTAGTCCCATTCGCCGGACTTGGAGTTGAAGACTTCGTGTGAGCCCGGCAGGATGTTGTAGCCCTGCAGGCCCTGGATGACGGAGGTCTCGGGCGAGGTGGCGCTGGTGACGGCGTCCCAGTTGTAGGTCTGGGCGACGCGGCCGCCGTTCATGGCGTTGAGGGAATCACCGTAGGTGAAGTTGGTGCCGCCGGGAGGCGCCCAGTTCTGCATCTCTTCGACCCATTCGGTGAGGGCGCGGACGAAGCCGGGATTGTTGAGACGGGCTTCGCCTGTGTCGAGGTCGATGAAGTAGGCATCGTCGTCGGGATGCTTGGCGTAGGCGGTGGCGCGAGAGTTGAAGCCCCACCAGAGGGTATCGCCGCGCTTGGTCATGCAGGCGGCGCCAAAGTCGTCGTCCTCGCCGTTTTCGTTCCAGTCCCAGCCGGTGAAGAATTCACAGATGTTGCGCCACTGATCCCAGGTGACGGCGCCTGTGTCGGGCGAAAGGTCATAGCCGTAGGTGTTACTGAAGCGGCTGTTAATGTCCTCGTTGGCGAACAGGTCTTTGCGGAAGGAGTAGTAGTGGATGTCGCCGTCGTAGGGCAGGGCGTAGATCTTGCCTTCCCATGAGAGGGTATTGACGATACCGGGGAGGACGTCGTCAAAGTCGATGGCCTCCAGGACCTCGGTCGGGATCTCCTGCAGAGCGCCGGCGTTGATGACATCGGCGCGGGCATTGCTGGGGAACTGGAAGATGTCGGCGAGGTAGGTGTCGGTGGCGACGGACTGCATGATCTTGTCGGTCAGCTCCTGCTGTCCGAAAGCGCCGCGTTCGAGTTCGTAGCCATTATCCTCGACCCACGGCAGCATGAATGCTTCGACGCGGGCACCCATGCCGTCAAGTCCGGCGTAGCGGATGACGATCTTCTCCTGGGACATGGCTTCTCCGCCGTCCGCGGCGGGGGCGGCAGGCGCGGCACATGCGGCCAAGGCAACAGCGCCGGCTGCGCCACCAACCATGCGGAGAAATTGACGTCGGCTTACTTTGCTTTCCATTCTTCCTGTCTCCTTGAATGTGGAAAAAATGATTTGTATTGATGCCTGATGGGGCGCGGCTTCTCAGGAACTCCAGCTTAGTTCTCTGTTGTGCCGCGGGTAAGATTTCGTATCTTTGCGGCCGAAGTGAAGAGGCGGTCGCAGAATGAATGTCAAGCGGGAAGTCTAGCGAAAAAGTCGACGGCTGTCAAAATTTTGGTGTCTCTTATTTCTGGTGAGGTCGAAGAGGAATCATAGTTTACTGCTGCCGAAGTGACCATGTCATTCCGCGGCAACCCCAGGGCATACGCGCCTCATTGGGAGAGCGTTCTCAGGAAATAGTCAATAGTCCAACCGGCTCGTTTATGTTTGGCAGCGCTACCGGTTTTGGCGCTCTTCTGTCTGCACAAGAGACCGAGAGCCAAGCGGCTCAAGACGGCCAGTTTGTGCTGCGCATGGCCGTGACCGGTGCGGCTGTCGTCCTCAACCAAGACCCAGTGGACTGCGTTCTCGATGCTCCAATGGCTGAGGGTGGAAGTCAGGAGCAGTCCAGCATCGGAGGGAAAGATGGAATTCGGATTCGGTGCAGATGCCTTGGGGGCTAATGTGAGCATTTCATTCATTGTGGATTGTTTGTCTTGATCGTGTTGCGCGGGCTTTCTCATCTGTGTGTTGGACAAGAGTTTACGAGAGATTACAAGTGTTTATGAGAGTTAGTGAGCGTTTTCGTGTTGTCTGAGTTGCAGCTCTTGTGATTCATTTGATGGGTTGCAGTTAGGGACTTGCCGGTGCAGGTTGTCTCGTATGAGCGTTGGACGAGAGTCTATGAGAGTTTACGAGAGTTTGTGTGATGTCTGAAATGTGATTTATGTGATTCAGGTGATGGGCTGCAGTTAGGGTCCGGCTGGCGCCGGG
>JAPPKG010000233.1:0-9694 GCA_026914085.1 Caldilineaceae bacterium
GGCTGATCGTGCTGAACGGCTGGAGCAAGACCTACGCGATGACGGGATGGCGCCTGGGGTATTCGGTATGGCCGCGGCAACTCATGGACAAGGTCACGCGGCTGGCCATCAACTGTCATTCCTGTGTGAATACCGCTGCCCAGTTGGGTGGTCTCGCGGCGCTGGAGGGTCCGCAGGACAGCGTATCCGCGATGGTGTCGGAATTTGCGTCGCGCCGATCACGCCTGGTCGACCGACTGAACGCGCTCTCCCCGGTTTCGTGCCAGGCGCCCGGCGGCGCGTTCTATGTTTTTCCCAACATCACGAGTACGGGGTTGTCGGGACGCGCCTTTCAGGATCGCCTCCTGGCGGAAGCGGGCGTTGCACTGATCGATGGAACGAGTTTCGGCGCCGCCGGGAAGGGATTCGTCAGGATTTCATTCGCGCTCGATCAACCGCGTATCGACGAGGGCATGGATCGAATCGCCCGGTTCGTTTCGAACCTGTAGAAGGGCCCGCGTCAGGCGAGCGCGCCGTTACGCGTTACCGGAATGCCGCAACAGGCGGGATGTCGATCATTGTCTTCAGGCCGGGCGGCGCGCTGATGGCGCGGGGAACCACGTTCACGACCGCCGACGCGGTCGCCAGGTCGCCGTGCACGCCCCCCTTTATGACGACATCCAGGTCCGGCAATCCCTTGATGTAGACGGCGTCATGAGGTCCTTCCGCGCCAATGTACGCGTTGAATTCGAGACGAATGATTTCGGCGCCGGCAATGAGGCCGTTCGCCACCTGCCTCACGCCAGCCACCTGTCCAGTGGCGACCGACAAATCCTTGCTGCTCACTTCATGATCGGCCACCACCGGCTCTATCGTCTCGACGACATCGTCCAGATGCAGACCGAGGCCGGCCGCGATCATGGCCACCGATTCAGGCAGCCCTACGTGTCGTATCTGCCCATCGGCCACGCGTTGCTGAAATTCACCGACGCTGAGCCCGGCGCCAATCTTCTTCTGGAACGGCAGGCGACGATGCGCCGCGTCCTGCACCCGGATGCAGACCACCGATTCGACATCCTGCAGGATGCCGGTCATGAAGACCGGCCACACATCCATGAGAAAGCCGGGGTTCACTCCGTTGGCGAGTACCGTTGCGTCGTGCTGCACCGCAAGGTCGTCGAGCTTCCGTGACAGTTTCGGGTGATGGAAAAAAGGGTATGACATCTCCTCGCAGGTGGAAACGATGTCGACGCCGAAATCCAGTATCTGCTCGAATTGAGGCATCACCTGTTCCAGCGACGAACCCGTAGCGTGCAACACGATGTCGGGGTTTGTTTGCTCAATCGTGCTGCGCGCATCATTGGAGATTTTCATTCCATTCAGTTTTCGATCTTCTACGATCTCACCGATGTCATGACCTGAAAAGGCCGGATCCACTGCGCCGACGATTTCAATGCTGGATCTCGATGCCGCCAGCCTTGCGATGCTGCGGCCGATCGGCCCACAGCCCAGCTGCACGGCTTTGATGCGTTCAATCATGGTGTGAGCTCCACTTGCATTGAGAACGTAAGAATGCCTGCTAGCGTTATGGTTAGCCAATTCCAAATGTTCGCCCGCGTATAGACGGCGGTATTGGCCGGCGCCGGCGGCTCGTAGAATTCCATGTCGCATGCGTGTTGCAACCGACCGACCTTACGCACGGAGTATCTGATGAGAACCGGATTTTGTCTCACCCGGGCCCCACTTGTTTCGCTGGCCGCTGTCGCGCTCTTCGCACAGGAATTCGCATTGGCCGAGGACAAGGAAGGCCCCTACAACATCGCCGAGGATGCCTACATCGTTCGATACAACGACGTGTTTCTGCCGGTCGTATCGTCGAGCGCGATGGTCTCGACGCAAAGCGACTTCGCCACGCGGGTCGGCATCGATATCCTGAACCGGCAGGGCAACGCCATAGACGCGGCGGTGGCCGTGGGCTTTGCCCTGGCCGTAACGCTTCCCCGCGCGGGCAACATCGGCGGCGGCGGCTTTATGGTCGTGCACGATGCCGCGAACAACGAGTCCTACACCATTGACTACCGGGAGACGGCGCCGTCCGGGGTCACCGCCGCCGATTTCCTCGACGAGCAGGGCGAGAAGCTGGACAGCTCCCGATTCGACTGGCCTGCCGTCGGCGTCCCCGGCACGGTCGCCGGTCTGCACAAAGCCTGGCAACAGGGAGGCTCGCTGGCCTGGAGTGACTTGCTGGCGCCGGCCATCCGTCTTGCCGAAGATGGTTTTACAGTCAATCACGACCTGGCTGAATTGCTTGCCTCCAAGAATGAATGGCTGACGCAGAACCAGGCAACGGCAGAATCGTTGTACCTGGCTGGAGGCGAGCCCTACGTGGCCGGCGACGTCATGCGGCGACCGGCGCTTGCCCGCACTCTGCGACTAATTGCCGAGAAGGGACCGGACGTCTTCTATCGCGGTGAGGTCGCCGAGCGAATCGTCTCGGACATGGAACGCTTCGGGGGCCATATCGACCGGCGCGACCTGGCGGAATACGAAGCAATCATTCGCCGCCCGATACGGGGCAACTATCGCGGCCATGAGATCGTCTCCATGCCGCCTCCAAGTTCGGGAGGCATCGCCATTGTGGAAGCTCTCAACATTCTGGAGAATTTTCCGCTGCAGGGTTGGGGCTACTCGGCGCAGTCCGTGCATGTCATGGCCGAAGCCATGAAATTGACGTTTGCGGACCGTGGCAACTACATGGCGGACCCCGCCTTTTTCGACGTGCCGGTGAGCGAGCTGACGGACAAGGGCTACGCGGCTGAGAGGGCCTCGCACATTCGCCTGGACCGCGCCACGCCATCGGCGGTGATCGATGGCGGGCTGCCGTCATTCGACGAAGGCAGTTCGACAACACACTATTCGATCGTTGACGCGAACGGTACGGCGGTGTCGAACACCTACACCCTGTCGTCTTCCTTTGGTGCGGGGCTTACGATATCGGACACCGGCATTCTCCTGAACAACCAGATTCATACGTTTTCCGTCAGGGCCGGCATCGAAGGCGCCGAAGGATTCATCGCCAGTCAGGCAAACAGGGTAGAGGAGGGCAAGCGGCCGGTCAGTTCACAGTCCCCGACCATCGTGATGAAGGACGGCAAGGTGTTTCTTGTCGTGGGGAGCCCCGACGGGAGCCGCATCATCACGGCCGTCATCCAGATGATCGTGAACGTCATCGACTTCCGGATGAACGTGGCCGAAGCCACCAATCAGCGCCGAATTCACCACCAGTGGATTCCAGACATCCTGGAGGTCGAACCCGGTTTCAATCTGGATACGCTCTCACTTCTCGAATCGCGCGGGCACACGATTGAACAGTCCTTCAACATGGGAAGCACCCAGTCCATTCAGGTAGGGACTCACTATCTGTTCGGAGCATCCGATCCCCGCCGCCCGAACGCGCTTACATTGGGAACCGAATGAGCCAAAAGAAAACCCGGAAGGCGTCATTGCGCCTTCCGGGTTTTCGGCCTCCAATGCAGGCGGGTTTTACTGAAACCGCCTGCTGAAACTCAGGTAGACATATTGCGCGCGGTTCGTGTGCAATTCGCCTTCGAATCCGAACGACTCCGATGCAAGCGGGGGATCCTCGTCGAAAACATTGGTGATTCCGAGACGGATCGCGCTGCCCGCTCCAAGCAGGTCGTAACGCGCCGCATGAACATTTACGACGGTCATCGACTCGACCGTCATGAAGTCGCCATTCGCATTCGTTACCGACGGTTCGAACACGTCGCTTACGTAGGAAGCGAACGCGCCTGCCTCCCAAAGTGCGTTGTTGCTGCTCCAACGTGCGCTGAAGGTGGCCCGCCGCTCGGGGAAGAACTCCCGCCGGATCAGAGACCCGACCGTCGCCCCGAGCACGCTCGGGTTTGCGCCTGCTTCCACCAGTCGTGCCGCGTTTCCGCCGGCTTCCTGGTCAAAGTCCTTCAGTTCGGCCCAGTTCAGCCGGAAGTCAAAGCCGCCGACAGGCGATTCCAGCGCATAGATGATCTGAACATCGTAGCCATTCACCTTTCTGGTATTGAGGTTTTCGTAGCGACGTACGACCCTCAGGATTTCGCCCAGTGGATTGTCCGCGTCCGGCACATCGCGAAACACGGAAGGATTTGAGCTGCCTTCAGCGCGCAGCACGGCGTCGAGCCGGGACTCGTTCTCGTCGGTGAACACACCCACGGCGCCGGTCGATTCGATCTCCCACCAGTCCAGCGTCACCGTGAGGCCGTCCGTGGGCGTCAACACGATGCCGATACTCGTCTGCTCGCTCTCCTCCGGCCTCAGCGCCGCGTTGCCCGAGGTTTCCAGAATGTAATTTCCGTTGGCCGGGCCGCGGTTAAGGTCGCCGGTGCCGAGCAGTATGCCCTCGGCAAAATCCTGTATCGATGTCGTGATGGAGGTTCCCGGCGAGTTCAGCTGGATCAGATTCGGCGCCCGAAAGCCCTCCGAGTAGGAGCCCCGCAACCGCAGCCACTCGGACGGATGCCACGAAAGTGCGATCTTCGGGCGGGTGATGTTGCCGACGTCGCTGAAGTTTTCGTATCGAGCGGCGATCTGGGCTTCAATGATCGGTACTCCTGAACTGTTGGCCACAAGCGGAATCAGGAGTTCCGCGTACAAGGACGAAACATCCCGGTCCGCGGCAACGTCGGGCCGGACGCTGCTGCCCTCGAGGCTGCTGAGATTGGTCACGTCGCCGGGCCCAAGACTCGGATTCAGCGGATCGATATAGGGCATGGAGCCGTCGAAGATCGAACTGTTGTCCTCGTCGAGATCCTCGCGCCGGAACTCGGCGCCCACCGCGATACCGACCTCACCGGCCGGCAACGAAAACAGGTCCGGCCTGGAAGCCCGAAAGTCCACGGCCGTAAGCGTGGTCGTGACGTCCCGTGATGCGCTGACCAGGAAAGGGTCGATACTGGACTGCGGATTCGGAGTGGAGTCGATGGTGCTCGTCGTATCGTTCGGATTGACGCCGGTAAAGATGTTGTAGGCGGCCGGGGTGTCCAACATCATCTGGGCCTGAAAAAGCGGCGTGCTGATGCGATTGCTGGCGGTGTCGTCCACGCGCGCCTCGCTGTGCCAGACGGCGGTATCGATGTCCCAGTCTCCCAGATTGCCCTGCAGACCCGCCAGCATTCGATAGCTGGAGCTCTCGACCTCGACACGTCTGGGGCCCAGATCGACCGGCCGATGACCGACGAGTCGAAAGCCCAGGCCCTCTGCCGGGACGATGGACGTGTCCAGGCCGGGCAGACGGTTCGGGTTCGGACGGCCGTCGGCGAACGTGACCGGGCCGAACGGGTTCCAGTAGTAGTGCGCCGGCACGAAGAACCGCCCGTTGCTCAGGATCGCCGCCTGCTCCCAGACGCGATTGACCTTCGAATAGTAGTATCCACCCTCTCCATAGAGTTCCCAACCGTTGTCCAGGTCGTGGTTCAGGCGGGCATATAGATTGACTCGATCAACATCCGGCGTCAGCGATTTGACCTCATTGCGATTGGGACGCAGGGCGCGGTCCTGGCCGCTCGAGTCCAGGCACAAGTCCTGTACGCCGTCGTTATAGACGAGGTCCGCGCCGGCAAGTCCCCGGCCACCGCAATCGTCTACTCCGAGCATGCCGCCGTTGTCTCTCACCATGTTTGCAGGCCGTACGTGGAACGAGCCCAAGCCCGTGAAACTTACGAGAGAATGGGGCTCCAGGCTGGAACGCCCGTCGAGACTGACGTCAGATCTGAATTCTTCCGGAGCTCGCGAGCGATTGTCCTGCGTGACCGAATACGACTTCTCCGAGGCCATTACGCCTGTGCTGGTCATGTAGCTTCCGGAAAGCAACAGGTGCGTATTTCCGCCGCCCAGTTCGAAGCCGATCGCGCCGTTTACCGACAAATCGTCCCGGCCCGTGCCGTTCTCGGCGCCATAGCGGATCGACACCTCCGCACCGTCGAACGTGTCGTCGAGGACGTAGTTAACGACACCGGCAACGGCGTCGGCGCCGTACAACGAGCTGGCGCCGTCGCGAAGCACCTCGACCCGGTTGAGACCGGCGATCGGCAGGGTATTGGCGTTTGGCGATGCAACGGGCACGCCGAAAGCGGTACTGGTCTGTGTAATGGGGTGCAGGACCATCCGCCTGCCGTTAATCAGCACCAGCGTATTGCCGTCGCCGAGGCTTCTCAGATTGAACGATGCGACATCTCCCCGGGCCGCGTTGACGCCCGTGATGCCTCCCCGCACATGCGTCATGCCGATCGATCCGAGCTGCGGGATCGCCCTGAGAAGCTCATCGCCAATCTCGGCGCCGGTCGCCCGGATGTCTTCAAAGTCCATCACCGTTACCGGCAATAGCCCTCCCACATCGGCGCCCTCGATGTGCGTCCCGGTCACAACGATCTCTTCGAGGGCTGTGTCCGTGGCTTCTTCCTCCTGCGCATTGGCCGTTTGGAGCGCCAATGCCGTCAGGCCGAACGTCAGCAGCACTTCGACGAGACGGACTGCCTTCCTGGAGTGTTTCGATAACAAAAACAACATCGGTATTCCCCTGCGTTTCCAGCTTTCGAACGATTACGCACTCGGGCTGTTTTGATGCGGAATCGCGCCACTCAAGTATCAACCCGAGGTATGGCGTTGGCAAATTCCAATCGAGCGTCAGGATATAACCGGGGGTAATGTCCGAGGCCATTGCCTTTTCGTGATGGGGTTGCCGGCCTAGACGAAGTGCCCTTCATTTGCAGACGCTGATGAGGCCGTGTATAACCTCCGGGAATCCACGCTCAGTACCGGGTTGCCATGAGATTGCGCCACGCCGAAGTGTTTCACGCTGTCTATTCAAGCGGTTCCATAACGGCCGCCGCCAAGGTCCTGAATGTCACGCAGCCGTCCGTCAGCAAAGTACTGGCGCACGCGGAGCAGGTTTTGGGGTACGCACTGTTCGAGCGCGTTCGGGGCGCGTTGATACCCACGCCCGAAGCGCATCGGCTCTTCAAGAGCGTCTCGACCGTGTACCAGAATATGGAGCAGCTTCGACGTCTGGCGCGAAACCTCCAGTCATCCGACGAATCCCGGATTCGCGTCGCCGCCACGCCGGCGTTCGGCCTCCAGCTGCTGCCATCCACAATCGCGTCTTTCCTGCTTGCGCACGGGAAAACGGCGTTTGGAATCGAAACGCTGCATTATGAGGAGATGGCGCTGGCCCTGGAGGAACAGCGCATCGACATCGGTCTGGCGTTCGACCCGCCGTCGAAGCCGGGCCTGGGGATCGACGAAATCGCGACTGCCGAGTTTGTGGTGCTGGCGCCGGTCCATTTGAAAATATCCGATAAAGCGGTCGTGAACATCCGGGACCTGGGTAATCTTCCGTTCATCAAACTCAGCGGCAGGAGCCCTCTCGGGCAAGTGCTGACCAGGCGGCTGGAAGACCGCAGCACGGAATTCAAGACAATCGTGACCTGCGATACCTACCATGTCGCCAAATCGCTGGTAGCCGAAGGAACCGGGATTACCATCGTTGACGAGATCACTGCATTGTCGGCCGGCCATGACGACGTCAAGATCTGGCGTCTGGCGCCCACGATTCAGTTTCCGATTTCGGTCATCCACGCGGACTCCCGGCCGCTGTCCATGATTGCCCGTCAGTTCGTCGAGCACCTGCAGATCCGAACGCTGGAGTTCCTGGATCACTGAGGCCATGCGCCTCAGACGCATGCGGCTCACACCATGCGCCTCACACGCATGCGGCTCACACGAGGAAGCACCAACAGCAAACTAGCTGCGTTCGCTTCTCTTCCTCAGGACGATCCCGGGAAGGATGCCCGTGTAATTTCCTTTATCGACTGCGAGCTGACCGTTGACAATGGAATAGACGAGCCCTTCCGACAGCCTGTTCCAGGCCGCAAACGTAGCGACAGGCGCAAATTTTTCCGGATCGAACGCGACAATGTCGGCCGCGTATCCGGTCTCGATCCTTCCCCGAGCGGCGAGACCGAACGTTTCCGCGGTCAATCCCGAGCTGCGATATAGAAAATCCTCAAGCGAGATGAGTTGCTCTCCGAGCACGTAGTCCCTGTACTTCTTTGGAAAACTTGCGTACTTGCGCGGATGACCGTCAGTCCCGTCGGACGAGGTCATGACCCACTCTTGCTGCATGAAGGCCTTGATGTCATCGGCATGCATGTTGAAAGACGCAACTCGCGTGGATCCTTCGGTCATGATGTCCACGGCTGTGTCGATCGGGTCCGCGCCGCGTTCGCCCGCTATCTCGGCCAGCGTCTTGCCGACGATATTCGGGTTGTTCGCCGCAACGATCAATAACGAATCCGGACCACCCCGGCGGCGCAGGTTCTCCTGCATCTCCGGGCGGATCTTCGCCAGGGTCGAGGGATCCCGAAGTCGTTCGAAGTAATCGGTTCCGGCGCCGGCCAAAACGGCCCTGGGGAGCAGTGTGTTGCGCAGATGAGTGCCCGACGCCGACCATGGATACTGGTCCGCCGTGACCCGTTGCCCGGCTTTCCGCGCCTGCTCTATCCTTTCGATGACCCTGGCGCTTTCGCCCCAGACATCGACTCCGAGAGCCTTGATGTGCGCAATGTTGACGGGAATTCGGGCTTCGCGCCCGATGCGAAGCGCCTCGTCGATCGCGGCAATCAATCCGATGTTGTAGGTGCTCTCGTCGCGCAGGTGCGTGTCGTAGATGCCGCCGTACTCGGCAGCCACCCGCGCCAGCTCGATGACTTCCTCCGTGTCGGCGAAATAGCCCGGCACGTAATAGAGCCCCGTCGACAGGCCCAGAGCACCGCTTTCCATGGCTTTGGCGACGAGGCTCTTCATTTGCTCGAGTTCCTCTGCGGTCGGCGCCCGGTATGCACCCGCCATCACGCTGTTGCGAAGGCTGCCATGGCCGACGTACAAGGCCGCATTGGTGCCGATGCCGTTGGAGTTCAGATGCTTGATCGTTTCCTCGAGCGACGCGGGGCCTTCACCGTCGTTACCTGTGAAAACCGTCGTAACGCCTTGCATCAGGTAGTTCAGATTGCTGTTCGCGGTCGCACTGCGCAGTTCGTTGAGCGCGTGCGTGTGCGGGTCGATGAATCCCGGCGCCACGATGAGACCCGCTGCATCGAGGCGCCGACGGGCGTCGACCCCGTCTTTGTGAGCATTTCCGAGGTAGGCGATTTCGCCGTTGCGAATGCCGACGTCGACCGACTCGAAGGCTCCTTCCGCACCCCCTCGATAAACCGTTCCGTTGAGGAGCAGAATGTCGAAGTCAGCAACGCCGCTCGGTGAGCTGGCGGATTCTCCGCAACCGCCCAGGGCCAGCAGAACGGACAACAGAATCAGAGGCATCGGCTCTTCCTCTTTTCGCCCGGCGCCCAGCCGGGATCGGGGCCGCGTCAGGCGAGCGCCGTCTCGAACAGGACGAGCAGGCGGCTCCAGGCCCGCTCGGCCTGCGCGTCGTTGTAGACGGAAGAGTCCGGCGGGCACCAGCCGTGCAGCGCACCCTCGTAGACCTCGATTTCAGCGGGAAGTCCGGCGGCCGCAAAGGTTTCGCGCAGCACATTCTTCGCTTCGGGATCGCTTTCATCGTCGTTCTCGGCGACGGCGAACAGGTAATGCGCGTCCATTTCCGAGACGAGAAGATGAGGGCTGTCCGGCCGGTCGGTCACGA